>JBGSWN010000057.1:0-14476 GCA_041752395.1 Saprospiraceae bacterium
TAATTTGCCAACTCAATGTCGGCCTTGCTGATGTTGAGGGTGAGCATAGGTGTTTTAAGTTTTAGTCAACTCAAAAATACCTTGCTTGCCCAAATTTTTATATGTTCATGTTTGCACAAAACCTATTAGCGAGGAGTATAAAAGTACTGATTTCGCAAGTGTTGGGGTAAGGGTTTTGAAAATTTCAAATATTCAAAACATGAGAATGGATTGGTCAGACGAATCATTTATAGATGAATCATTTTATGATACCCAACAAGGGTTCAGAGTTCTTTATAACGACCTCGTTTTTGCCCTTACACGTCCGATTATCTCATCAGGAATAAAGGTAGCTCTAGTTGACACGGATGAAAAAATACTGTTGAATCAACGCAATTGTGTTTTCCGTCCAACTGCCGTAGACGTAAAGTGGGTTTACTACCTCCTTTTATCTTCCAATTTTATTCAAGAGTTTGATAGTAGGATAGATAAGACTGGTCAGCAACCCAATATTTCCTCAAATGATATTGGAGAAATAACCATTCCAATACCACCTGATAAGGAGCAAAAAGAAATCATTTCTCTAATTGATTCAAATTTCGCCCGCATAGCCGCCAAGCAAGCAAAGACGGAAAAGCTAATCGCCCTGCTGACGGAATACCGCACGGCGCTGGTGAGCGAGGTGGTGACGGGGAAGGTGAAAATTGTCTGAATTGGGATTTGTAGGATTAAAAGATGATAGGATTGGGGACCGAACTAAATCCTAAAATCCCTGAATCCTAAAAATCCTAATTCAGACAATTAAAGATGATAGGATTGGCGCTATGTTAGAATCCTAAAATCATCTAATCTTAAAAATCCTAATTCAGACAGCAAACAACCATGCAAAAATGAAATACGAAGACATCACCTTTAAGATAATCGGAAGTGCGATGAAAGTACATTCGACCTTGGGCAATGGATTTCAGGAAGTGATTTATCAACGAGCGATGGTCATTGAAATGGGGAAGCAAGGGCTGCTATTCGAGCGGGAGATGGAAATGGACATTCACTACGATGGTCAAAAAATAGGCACTAGGCGAGTAGATTTCTTCGTGGAAAGCAAAATCATGGTGGAATTAAAAGCACTTATCAAATTGGAAGATGTGCACCTGGCGCAGGCCATGAACTATTGTCAAGCGTATAATTTGCCGATTGGACTGCTCATCAATTTTGGCGCAAAAAGCTTGGAGCACAAGCGGGTGTATAATGTGAATCACCCTGATAATGAAGGGTACAAGAAACCGTAAACTAAAAGCCCTGCCGACCGAATACCGCATGGCGCTTGTGAGTGAGGTGGTGACGGGGAAGGTGCGGGTGGTGTGAAATAGTAAACAATAACATTCAAATATCAATAACATGGCAACTTTAAAATCACTGAGTGAAATATTTAACAACACATTATTCAGAATTCCCGACTACCAAAGGGGATATGCTTGGACGCCCAATCAATTAAAGGATTTTTGGGACGACCTCTACAATCTCAACAAGCACAAGAACCATTATACAGGGGTTTTAACGGTAAAGGGTGTGCCCACGAGCGTCAGTAACACGGAAAAATGGAATGACGAGCAATGGGTATTGAAGGAAAGAGGTTATAAGGCATTTTATGTGGTGGATGGCCAACAGCGTTTGACAACTTCAATTGTCTTCATACAGTCGATGGTTGAATTGATACAGGGCTTGTCTAAGCATAAAGAGGAAAAAGAGTCGGAGATTTATTTGGGGTCTTTTTCGCTAAAAGAAATCAGGGAATCTTACTTGGTCGTTAAGAAACCGCCGCATGGCATCATTCGGACCTATAAATTCGGTTATGAATGCGATAATCCGAGTTTTACGTATTTGCGCTACAAGATATTCAACGATGATGGTGGTGGGACGGTAGATGAGACCTTCTATACACTCAACCTTGAAAACGCCAAGCGGTTTTTCATTGAGAAATTGAAGGGGGTAATGGAACTTGAAGGAGAAGATGGTTTGAGCGAGTTATTTATCAAATTGACCATCAACTTCAAGTACAACCTATATGAGATAGAGGAGGATTTTGATGTTTTCGTTGCTTTTGAAACAATGAACAATAGGGGCAAGAAATTGTCAAACCTTGAACTCTTGAAGAATAGGTTGATTTACCTTACTACCCTTTATGATGCTCATGAATTAAAAGAAGATGATAGAACATCATTGAGAAGGGATATTGATGAGGCTTGGAAAGAAGTTTATTACCAATTGGGAAGAAACAAAAGCAACCCACTGAACGATGACGAGTTTTTAGTGGCGCACTGGATTATGTATTTCCAGTACAGCAGACAAAAAGGGGATGACTATATCAACTTTCTATTGAACAATTATTTCACACCCAAGAATATTTTCGAGAAAATTGAGATTCCCGTCAATAACCTAGAAGAATTTAGGGAATACACTGACGCAGAAGAAGATTTGGAGGAGGACAATACAGATTTATCAGAACTAACACTAAGCAAGTCGAAGCTCCGGCCTAAAGAGATTGAAGATTATATACATAGCCTTAAGGCAGCGGCCATCCACTGGTACAATACACACAATCCAATCAACAATGCTGATTTGCAGCCAGATGAACAGGTTTGGATTGACCGATTGAATCGAATTGGTATTGCTTATTTCCGTCCTTTGGTGACAGCTTCTTTTTTGAACACAAGCATCACAACCGAAGAGCGTGTCAAACTTTTCAAAGCTATTGAAAGATTTATTTTTATCGCTTTCCGATTGAGCCGGGCATTTTCCTCTTATCGCAATAGCGAGTTCTATAAAGCTGCCCGTTTCTTAAATCGTGGAGAATGGAGCGTGGATTATGTTTCGAGTCTTCTGAATACCCGAATTGACTATGCATTCTATGTAAATGAAGAATCTCCAAGGAGATGGTTTAACTACGAATATTTTCATGTGTATGTTGAAAAGCACTTCAAGAATGGCGGTGGGTTCTATTGGTGGAACGGTCTGCGTTATTTCTTGTATGAGTATGAAATGCACCTTGTAAAAAAGCGGGGCAGCCAGCGCATTGATTGGAATTTATTTGTAAAAGGGGAAAAGGACAAGGTTTCGATTGAGCATATTTTGCCTCAAACGCCTGACGCTGATTGCTGGAAAGTGGCGATGAAAGGTGTCCCCAAAAAACATCACCAATATTTGAAAGGTACGTTGGGCAACTTAGTTCCGTTATCGCAGAGCATCAATTCAAGTTTGCAAAACGACTGCTTTGAAGAAAAAAAGCAGCCTAGGTTTGATGAGAATGGCAATAAAACTAGGTCAGGTTATGACGATGGTTCGCACAGCGAAATTGAAATTTCCAGGAATACCCAATGGACACCTGCTGAGATTATGAAACGAGGAATTGACCTTTTGACTTTCATGGAGAAAAGATGGAAGTTGGAATTTGAGTCAGAAGAGGATAAGGTCATGTTGCTTGGGCTTACATTTTTGAACGAAGAACAATGAAACAACAAACCGCATGACGCTGGTGAGCGAGGTGGTGTGGGGGAAGGTGAAGGTATCGGAATAGCTGTATCTTTGTAGAAGAAATCATACAACAAAACAAGCCAAGCTGATGAGCGATTTTTTCAAATACGGGAGCCAATGGGTACGGGCGGATTTTCATTTGCATACGGCGGCGGCGGCAAATGAGTTTAACAAAAGGGGGTTGAACCAAGCATTTGACCACCGGAAAAACATTTACTAGACATGGAAGCATCAGCAATACTCAACCTGATTGCCGGGGGTGAAACCAGCAGCGTCCAATTCAAATTGAATGTGACCAATGCCACCAGCATTGCCCAAGAGATGGTGGCGTTTTGCAATACCAAAGGCGGCTATATCCTGATTGGCGTGAACGACAAAACCGGAGAGGTGGGCGGTTTGACCTTTCCCGATATTCAACGCATCAACAACCTGCTGTCAACTGCCGCCAGCGAGCATGTAAAAAGTCCAATCAGCATTGAGAGCGAAACAGTGGAAGTGGAACCGGGCAAACGGGTAATCATCGCCCGGATACCAGAAGGCTACAACAAGCCGTACAAGGACAAAGACGGACTTATATTTATCAAAAACGGGTCGGATAAACGCAAAGTCACCAGCAATGAGGAAATCATGCGCATGTTGCAGCACAGCGGGAGCATGTATGCGGAAGAGCAAACGTTGGCGCATTGCACCTATCAAGATATTGACTGGGAGAAGTTCAAAGCATTTTACGAAGGCACTTACGGCGAAGAACTCGAACCAGACAGGGAACGCAAATTTGAGAACCTGCGATTGGGTCGGGATGGGAAACCCAATCTTGCCGGTGCGCTGCTTTTTACCAATAATCCCCAAAAGACGATTACGGGCTTTTTTATCACCGCCATCTGGTTTTGGGGCAATGTACTGGAAGATAACAGCTACCGGGCATCCGAGAACATCAAGGGGACGCTGCCTAGCCAATTCCGGCAAACCAAGGACTTCGCTATGAGGGCTCTAAATAAAATTCAAAGTGGGGATACGTTCAACAGCCCCGGCAAATTGGAGATACCGGAAATCGTACTTACAGAACTGCTGACGAACGCACTCGTCCACCGTGATTATTTCATCAAGGATACCATCAAATTGTTCATTTACCAAAACAGGATAGAGATTATCAGCCCTGGCAAACTGCCAAATAATCTTACCATTGAACAAATGAAAAAAGGTATTCGGAAAAAGCGCAACGATATTCTTGATTCACTCGCTCCAGAGTTAATGGAATACAAAGGTGCCGGTAGCGGCATTTTGCGTGCGTTGCACGCTCATCCGCACATTGATTTTGTCAACGACACAGAGGCGGAGCAATTTAAAGTCATTATCCATCGCCCTAATCTTTGAAAGCATGAGCCTCACCACCGAACGCACATTCGAATCCGCCCTCGTTGAATCGCTGACCGAACACGGCAGCTACACCGAGGGCAATGCTGCCGACTACAGCCCCGAACTCGGCCTGTTCAAATACGAGGTGCTGCATTTCCTCCAGCAGTCGCAGCCCAAGCGCTGGGAGAAGATAGCCGCCATTCACGGCCCCGATGCTGATAACCGGGTGATACAGCGGCTGTACAAAGAACTTGACCTACGGGGCAGCCTCGATGTGCTGCGCAATGGTTTCGTGGATTATGGGGTGCGCTTCCAGATGGCATTCTTCAGGCCCGCTTCCGGTATGAACCCCGATGCGGTGGCGCTGTACAATAAAAATGAGTTGAAGGTGTACCGCCAAGTCTATTACAGCAGCAAGGTCAAGAACTCAGTGGATGTGGTGCTTTCTTTGAACGGCATCCCGGTGGCCACGCTGGAGCTTAAGAACCAGTTCACCGGGCAGGACGTGGGCAATGCCTTGAAACAGTACAGCACCACCCGTGACAACCGGGAACTGCTGTTTGCTTTCAAGAAGCGAGCCTTGGTGCATTTCGCTGTTGACCAAGACGAGGTGTTCATGACCACCAAGCTGGAAGACAGCCGCACCTATTGGCTGCCGTTCAACAAGGGCTACCACAAGGGCAAGGGCAATCCGCCCAATCAAGATGGCTACCGCACGGCCTATCTCTGGGAGTATATTTTGCAGAAGGACAGTTGGATGGAAATCCTACAGCAGTTCCTGCACTTACAGGTCGAGGAATACGAGGTGGAGGGCAAGATTTATAAAAAGGAGAAATTGATATTCCCCCGCTATCATCAATTGGATGCAGTGCGTGCCATTAGCCATAAGGTGCTGGAAGTGGGCGTAGGCAAGAACTATTTGGTGCAGCACTCGGCGGGGTCTGGCAAGAGCAATTCCATTGCATGGCTGGCCTATCGGTTGTCCAGTCTGCACGATGCAAAGGACGAGCGCATGTTCGATTCAGTCATCGTCGTGACGGATAGAAAAGTGCTCGACCAGCAATTGCAGAACACGATTTACCAGTTTGAGCATAAGACGGGTGTGGTGCAGAAGATAGACAAAGACGCTGCGCAATTGGCGGCGGCATTGGGCTATGGCACAAATATCATCATCACCACCTTGCAGAAGTTCCCGTTTGTAGTGGAGCATGTAACGGAACTCCCCAACCGGAAATACGCTGTCATCGTGGACGAGGCGCATAGCTCGCAGGGCGGGGAATCCAGCAAGAAACTGAGAGAAGTACTGGCCGCCAAAAGCTTGGAAGAAGCGGTAAAAGAGGACGATGAAGATGACTATACAGGGGATGATTTAATCCGGGAGCAAATCGAGCGCTCGGCAGCCGCACGGGGGCAGCAGGAAAATATCTCATTCTTCGCTTTCACGGCCACACCCAAGTATAAGACGCTGCAAGTCTTCGGTGACAAGGATGCAGCGGGCAAGCCGGAGCCTTTTCACTTGTATTCCATGCGGCAGGCCATCGAGGAGGGCTTTATCTTGGATGTGTTGAAGAACTACACCACTTATGAACTGTATTTCAAGCTCACCAAGGCCATTGAGGACGACCCGAACCTGAGCAAGAAGAAAGCAGTGAAAGCCATCGGCCGCTTTGTATCCCTGCACCCGCACAATCTGGCGCAGAAGACAGAGCTTATCATTGAGCATTTCAGGGACATCGTGACCAAAAAGATAGGCGGCAGGGCCAAGGCGATGGTGGTCTGTGGGTCACGGCTACATGCGAAGCGGTATTTCGAGGAGTTCCACCGCTATATCAAGGTGAAAGGGTATCAAAACGAGATAAAGGTATTGGTGGCTTTTTCCGGCAAGGTGAAGGACGACAATTTTCCCGATGGCGTTTCCGAACCAGAAATGACAGGATACGGTGAAAAGGAATTGCCCACGGCTTTCGATACGGACGACTACAAAATCCTCATCGTAGCGGATAAGTACCAAACGGGTTTTGACCAGCCGCTGCTGCATACCATGTACGTGGACAAGAAGCTATCGGGCGTAAAGGCCGTACAGACACTTTCGAGGTTGAACCGTACCTGTCCCGGCAAAGAAGACACTTTTGTGCTAGATTTTGTGAACGATAGGGAAGAGATACTGGCTTCGTTCCAGCCCTATTATGAGCTTTCGAAGGTAACAGAGGAAACGGATGTCAACCACTTGTACGACCTGAAAGCACGGCTCGACCAGTTTCAGGTGTATTGGGAAAATGAAATCGAGGCTTTTGCCAATGTCTATTTCGACCCAGCCACCAAGCTCAACAATCCGAAGCACCAGAAGAAGCTCTACGCCTATACTGACCCAGCCGTGGACAGGTTCAAGGCCATACCAGAGGAGGAGAAAAAGGAGGAGTTTAAAAAAAGCATTCGTTCTTGGACGAACCTCTACGCTTTCCTCTCGCAAATCATGCCCTTCACGGATTCGGAACTGGAGAAGTTATACGCCTACGCCAAGCTGCTGCAAACCAGGCTTCCCAAGCGGGATTTAACAGAGGCCCTGCAGTTGGATGACGAAGTAGCTTTGGAGTATTATCGCTTACAGAAAATAAAAGAGGGAACAATAGAACTAATTAAAGGAGAAATTGGTGAACTTAGCGGCACCTCGGAAGCGGGGTTAAAAAAGAGCAAGGACGAGGAAGCCAAGCTGTCGGAAATCATCAATGTCTTGAACGAAATTTTCGGGACGGAATTTGAAGCGGCTGATAAGCTGTTGCTTGACCAAGTAGAAATGGATTTGATGAAAGATGAAATTTTGCAGGTTCAAGCAAGAGTCAATCCATTGGACACCTTCAAATATGCTTTCGACGACAAATTCAATGACAAACTTGTAGGCCGAATGGACCAGAATCAAGAGTTTTTTGAGAAGATTCTGGAAGATAAGGCTTTTGGGGACTTGGTGAAGGAGTTGATGATGAAGCGGGTTTGGGGGAAGATGAATGGGTGAGGGGGGAAGTCTGCTAAGAGGTAGAATTAGGTTAGTTGACTACCATTTTCTGGAAGAAAGATACAATTTATTACGCTGGCTTGCTATGTTTGAACTTTTAACACAAATCAAATGCAAATCATGAAAACAATAACGTACGTATTACTTCTTTGGACAACTACCACTATAATCTGTTTTGGCCAAACAAACGGCTATGTAAAGATAGGTAAGTACAGATGGAGTGAGTCAGTGATTATTACAAATTGCAGTATTGATGGTACTGAATCAGATGAAGGAGTAATCACATCAAATGTTGGTCAAAAATTCAGGGTAATAAATATTTTGGAGAATTTGGCAATCATTCAAATACTGGATTATACTGAGAAAGTTAAAGAAGATAATAGCGCTAGAATAATCAAACCCAATAGTGAGTTTTACAAATACAATTTTCGGGGAAGTAAAACAGACTTTAATAATTTAGCAGACGAGGATGTGAACGCTAGGAACTACGGTGATAGACAACGCTATTTTAGTGTTGAAACAAGATTGATTGAAAAATATGCCATGGATGAAAGCGTGGTAGGTGGCACATTGGCCGCAGGTGTTATTAATTTCCCGTTCAAATACCGACCTCAAAAAGATAATAAAGATTTTTCAGGTGCATTTAATTTTGGTGCAGGGATTGGATTTACATTTAGGCATAAGAAATGGAGACAACTAACGCATGCCATCATATCGGGCTACAGCATTTCCAATATTGTATTAGACAGTCCATCGGTTTCAAAAAATGCAGACAAATTAGCAAACACAAACAACTTTTCTGCATTTTCATTTTCGTTAGGGTATTTAATTCAATATCAACAAGTACAAGCAGGCCTATTTGTCGGTTGGGATAGACTTAGCAATATAAATCAAGTAGAATATGATTGGAATCACCAAGGGAAACCTTGGCTCAGTGTCGGGTTTGGCCTTGCGATTTTTTCTGGTCAAAAGGAAAAGGTTGAAAAAAATAAATCTAATGAGCAGTGACTTAAAGCAAATATTTCAACTTTTCTTCAAATGAGTATATTCAGCGAAATTATTGCAGATTAGGCTAGAACAGAATTTTTTCTCTTTTAGGAATTTCAAAGATAAAGGAAAAGCAATTTTGCTAAGCCACAATAAAATATTAGTGAAGCTCTTATCAGAGCTGAAAATGTATTCTCAAAAATGTCAAACTCATTTATGGGTCAAACAATAAAGCATCGATCATTAACTACAAACCACTCACATTATGAAAAACATCATTTTGCCAGTATGGGCAGTATTAGTTCTATCTTCCTGCATCCCATTCAAATACCAGTCAATATGCCCTAATGATGCCAAAATCAATGGCCTAAGTGACATGATGGACACCAAAAAAGGTGGCAAGGATACACTCAACATCATTATGATGCACGGCATGGGCATAAAGAATAAAACGATATTTGACAAATTCGGACAAGAGATAGCTGAACAGCTGGGCTTAAAGCGTGTAAAGGAAAAGGATTATTATTACCCTACCCAACCGTGGATGGATGAATTGAAATACAAAAAAGATAGCATGTTGGCTGACCAATCCGTATTGCGAATATTGGAGTTTCAAGACAAAAAAAATTCGAAAAAAATTCTCCGTTTTTATTCATTTGTTTGGTCGCCAATAACTAATAAGTCGAAGGATTGGTTGAACAATTTAGACGACGACCGCAGAAGACAGAAACAGAACCACCGACTAAAGACCAAGGTTGTAACCGAAGGCCTTACTGACGTGGTCCTCTACCAAAACGAAGAGTACCGACGTTTCATGCAGTTCAACATGGTATTTGCCATGACGCATACAGAGGCAGTGGACCCTTTTGCTGAGCCTGATAAAATTCGCATCAGCAAAAATTCTTCAAATGCCAACACAGTGATAATGACGACCAGTTTAGGCAGTAAATTTCTGTGGGATGTTTTGAGGCAGCGGAATTCCATCTTTACTTATTATACAAACCCCACTCGTGCTACTCGATTTAGTGGTTTCCCAAAATTCCTAGTAAACCCACAACAACTATTTGATCCAATTTTAGGAAGTAGAGAAAATACAAGACTAGATCCGACGGTTTACAATAATTTTATTGGCAAAGTCAAACAGTTCGTGTTTCTTTCAAACCAACTGCCACTGCTTGGCCTTACTGATGCAACACCATCCAGCTTCGACATCGAAGACGAACTGAATTTCCTTGCTTATCAAGGATACCTAAACACAGATATCCTTGTTGAAGCAAATAATAAAATAAATGATTCAAGCAAAGATGACAGAACGAAGAAACTCGAAGACATCCCCAAAATATTCTTCAATGACCCCAACGATATGTTAGGCTTCCAAGTGCCTCGCAAGTTATTACAACAATCTGATAAGTACGTACAAGTCCAGATGAATTATGCCAAGAAAAATATTTTCTTGTTGGCCAGTCCCGAAAAAGCGCACGAGGGAGTAACAGGCTTCAATAAGTTTATTTGGAAATGCAGTCTATTTCCAAAATTCAGGTACAGGGGCGGCAAACGTACGGCAACTTTGCTGGTTGCGGGTTATGACGGTGCAATGAATCACAAACGCAAATGCAGATGTCGAATGACTGAGCCTAGTTGCCAAAAATGTAGGAAAAAAAGGAAAGAGAATGGGTAAAAGTGTTGATGATGTTTTAGAATTTGTGCGTTTGTTCCAACAAGATGTTGTGTTAAGTAAAAGGTTATCTAGACATCGTTCTGCGCCAAACAACCAAATTTTTTGGGAGGAATTTGATAGTATTGTAAGTCTTAAATTAAAAGTTCTTTTCAATTTCAAATAGTATAAACACTTATCCACGATGAAAATTTTTCTCTTTCTCCTGCTCATTTCCATTTTAGCATCCTCCTGTGGCATATTAAGTCCTCGCCGCATACAGCCGCCAAATGCCAAGTTCAAAGGGATACGACATTCTACTGACTCAGAAAACGTGGTGAATGTGCTCTTGATTCACGGCATGGGCAGAAAAAAGAATACTCATTACGACAAGCTTTCCCGATGCATGGCCCGTGAGTTGGGCTACGAATATGTGCAGACCAAGCAATGGTCTTATCCGACAGAGCCATGGTTGAAGCAACTGAACCTTCACCCAGGGCAGGACCTTTCTGCGCAGAGCTATTTCCGCATCATGGAGTTTAGGGATCCAAAAAATCAGGAAAAAGTGCTGCGATTTTGTTCTTTGGTATGGTCACCCGTCACTGAGGCGTCAAAGCGCTGGCTTTTAAAGCTGGACGATGACCCTAGGCGAGCGTTGTTGAATGTTTTCTTGAAAAAGAAGGTAATGACAGATGGCTTCTCGGATGCCGTAATATACCTCAACCCCGTTTTCAACGAATATATCCGAATCAATTTGGGCTTTGCGATGGCCCATATGGAGGCGGACGACCCTATGGCCGCCACACTTAGTTTTGAAGACCCTTCTAAAGGCAAGAACATTATCATCAGTGCCAGCCTCGGAAGCAAGATGCTTTGGGATATGTTCCACAAAGGAGTGGATTCCTTGAAATACTTCACTATGCCCCCTGGGTTTGAAGACATTATTGACTTCCATAGTCCTCCAGATAGCATTATTCCTCCGTTTCTACCCCCACATACCATTGAGCGATTCGCCAGCAAGGTGGAGGGAATATACATGCTATCGAACCAATTGCCGCTCATCGGCATGGTAGGCTTTCAGCCCAATACTTCCATCTCAGCCGACACGCTCAACAATATTGCCTACTTTGATTGGTACAAACAAATTCAGGATTTTATTGAAACCAAGAATGGGAACCGCCCCCAACTAGTTGTCTTTAACGACCCAAACGATTTACTAGGGTTTAGGATACCTATTAAAGCAAACAACAAGGACATGGTACTAGTAAGCATGAAAGTAGCTTTATTCGACTTCCTTCATTTGATAGCAGAACCCGGCAGTGCCCATACCCGGATTGATAAATCGGCTCGAGCTCGCCGTCTTATTGCTAATGGATTAATAAGGAAGTAGAGCACCCTTCGCTAGGGTCTTCTAAGCGATGGTGTTTCAACAACCCAGCTGGCGCAGGGTCTTCCCCAGTTACGATGGTTCACAGTCTCCAAACTTGAACCGAATATTAGCCTGTCTCTGACAGGCGTAAGCATGCATTATTTGCCCCCGCTGTGCAACGTCCTTGTCATTGCGACCAACGTGACGTGAAGCGAGACCACAGCTATAGTGTGAATGGTTAAAATCCTGAAATGCAGAACTTATATTTGCGCATCTGTTGTGCTCATCCTTTCAATCGTATTTAAATGAAACGATTTTTATTTTCTTGTTGTATTGCCTTACTTGCCTGTGGCCGGGTATCGGGCCAAGCTTGCACCCCACTCTTTTCTATGCCTGATACGGTTCTGCTATTGCCGCTACCTTACCTGGATGGGGAGCCGGGAACGGGTATTACGGATACGGCCTGTGTGGGAGTACCTTTCACGACTTATTTCAATTTGAATGTGCCTTCTACGATTACTGTTTCAGGGCTTACCTTCCCTGTCATTTCCATTTCCATGCCCACGTCGGGCGGGATTGATGGCCTGCCTGCCTCGTTTACTTATGCCTGTAACCCACCCAATTGTATATTTCTGAAGGATTCGATTGGCTGTATTGCGGTATCCGGCACACCACCTGCAGGGTCGGAGGGGGTCTATGACCTGGGATTTACCATGAACATCCAAAATTCCACATTTCCATCACCAATACCAATAACATTACCGAATGGTCAGTTTTCGGAAGGGAATTATTACCTCCACGTTAGGTCTGCAAGTGACAACGCCTGTCAGGCATCGGCAACCAAGGCAACGGAAGGGGTTGGGATTTCGGCACTGGTTCGGCCCAACCCTTTTAAAGATTTCACGGAATTCCTAGTCCAATCCCCCACTGCCGGGCCTTTCCGTTTCGCAGTTGCGGATGTGTTGGGCAGGCCCGTTCATCAAGCAATGGTCAACTTATCTGAGGGTGAGAACATCCTCCCATTTAAGGCAATGGGTCTCTCGGCAGGATGTTATTTCTACCTATTTGAAAACGGCAAGTATCGGTTGTATGGCAGGTTTGTCATTGAGTGAAAAATTAGTGGTTCTGCAATATTCCCCCAGCTGGCGCAGAGTCTTCCCCAGCCACGCTGGTTCAATGTCTCCGACTTGAACCGAATATCAGCCTGTCTCCGACAGGCGTAAGCATGACAGTCGGTTTGCTTTCCCAAAGGGATAAATCGTCGGAGACGAAATGATAGTAGGAACAAGTCAGGCCCCAAAAGCTTTCGGGGTGTTCCAGCGGGAATTTTCCAAGGAAGCATCTGTGTGAATCTGCGAAATCTGCGGGTGGCCAAATAATGGTCGGTGACAATTTCTTCGTATTGATTTATGGTACAGCTGCTTTAACCCGTGGTTTCACGCCATATTTTCATCCCACCTACTTGCCCCGAATTGAAATCGGCAATAGATTTGCTTGTTCCTATTACAAACTTCAAGCACATGGAAATCAAAGCAATCAAATCTTGGTACGAAGAATACCGTCAAAACATGGAGACGGGGGAAGAACTAGCGCAGGAGCGCCAGAAGGCACTGGACTTCGAGGCCGAATGGCGGGCGGACAATGAGCGTTTGCACCAAGATGACCAAATCATGCACGGGTATGCCAACCTGCTGATGGGTAAGGAATTGAAGGCATTGGGGGAGTATATCATCAAGAAGTACCCTAGCAAGGAGGATAAATGGCTGATTGCGGATGCGGTTTATTACCAATATGGCAGGTACTATATGTACAAAAATGAGGCAGCGGAAGCGGTCAAGTGGTTTGAGAAGGCGCTGAAGAACAAAATCCCTTACCCATACAAGGTGTGGGAGGACTTGGCAGCCGCTTATATCGAAGCGGGCGATTACAAAAAAGCGGACTACTGGATTCGGCGCTATATGAAACACCGCCGTGAAAAAGACCTGACTAGTCACTACGATATGATGAACTACGCCAAGTTCTATTTGGATATTGGCCAATGCGAGCGGGCACTGGCGCTGATGTTGGAGTCGCACGAAAACAGGAACTGGTACCTATACGACTTGCCATTACTAGCCAGGGCATATTTTGGGGTCGGGAATATGGACAAGGGCTTTGAGGTTTACGAGGAATACCTTCAAAAGGCGAAAACGGACGATTTTGGCTTTGCAGAACTGGCATTGTCTTATTATAATTACAAAGGGGACGTGGAGCGTGCCGAGGCCCTTTACTTAAAAAGCATCGAGGCCGCCTCGAACCGGGAGGATGTCAGGCACTGGAACTACCAGATTTACGACATCCTTTCCATTATTTTCGCCAACAGCGGCATTTGGGACAAATGCTTCCACTACCTGCGGCTGTATTTTACCACCAAATACGGGGCAGCGGAGTCGGACCTGTTCTGCCAAATCATTGATGCGAATAACGGGTTCAAAGTGAATTGAGCAGGATGAAAAGAGCAGAGACAAGCCTTCCAAAGACGTGCTTCAACAAACCTTTTGTCGAACGCACTTTGGAAGCTGACTGAATGCTGACCTTTTCATCCAACCAG
>JBGSWN010000058.1:0-17098 GCA_041752395.1 Saprospiraceae bacterium
TTGGCGAAGATCATCATCGGCGACCCGCAAGTGGAGGGAGTCAGGATGGGCAGCCTCGTCGGGCGGGCGCAGGTGGACGAGGTGCGGGCACGGGTGGAAGAACTTGCCGCCAGCACGAGCATCGTTTTCGGAAAATTGGACGGCGAATTCGAGGTCATCGGAGCAGACCGCAACAAAGGCGCTTTCTTCTCGCCGATGTTGCTGCTGAACGATGACCCATTTCACAAAATCGCCTCGCACGACATCGAGGTCTTCGGCCCGGTAAGCACCATCATGCCGTACAAGCACCTCGACGACGCCATCGAACTGGTGAACATGGGCAAAGGCTCGCTCGTCAGCAGCATCGTCACCGCCGACGAGCGCATCGCAAGGGACTACGTCATCGGCTCGGCGCCCTACCACGGTAGGATATTGGTACTCAACGACTTATGCGCCAAAGAGAGCACGGGGCATGGCTCACCGCTCCCATTGCTTAACCACGGCGGCCCCGGCAGGGCGGGCGGTGGCGGCGAATTAGGCGGGATGCGCAGCCTTCACCATTACCTCCAAACCACAGCGGTGCAGGGCCACCCGACCTTCCTCACGGCGGTCACGGGGCAGTACCATCAAGGCGGTCGGCAGGTGGAAAAAGACGTGCATATCTTCCGCAAACATTTCGAAGAACTGGAAATCGGGGAGACGGTCGTGACGGCCAAGCATACCGTTAGCGAAGCGGACATCACCAATTTCGCCAACGTTAGCGGCGACAATTTCTACGCCCACATGGACGCCACGGCGCTCGAAGGCACCATCTTCACCGGACGGGTGGCGCACGGCTATTTCATCCTCTCCAAGGCGGCGGGCCTCTTCGTGGATGCGAAAAAAGGCCCGGTGCTACTGAATTATGGCTTGGAAGATTGCCGTTTCACAAAACCCGTTTATCCCGGCATGACCATCGGTGTGCGGCTGACGGTCAAAGAGAAGGTTGACCAAGAGAAAAAAAGTGAGGAGGACGTGGCAAAGGGTATCGTGAAACTGCTCGTGGATGTCTATGACGAGACGGGCGAGACGGTGGCGCTGGCGACGATTTTGACGATGGTGCGGAAACTTGACCAAGCATGATTTCGATTTTCAGAAACTTCGACTAAATTTGTATTGTTCCTCACAAAAATTTGATTGAAGATGTCAGAACAAGTTTTTCTCAAACAATACCACCAGTTGCCGGAGGCACTAAAGCAAGAATTGCTTGATTTCTTCGAGTTTCTAATGCTCAAACACAAGGCTCAGGGCGGGCAAAAAAAAGAGGAGAAGCAGCCTTCCAAACAAAAACCAACTCCAAAAGCAGGCTTTCTCAAAGGTGCTTTCGTCCTGTCATCGGACTTCGATGAGCCATTGGAGGATTTCAAAGAATACATGGCATGAACCTGCTCTTGGACACTCACGCATTGATTTGGTTTGGAGAAAACGACCTGCAATTAAGCAAAAGGGCATCTCAGGCTATTGAGTCATCTGGAAATACAATATACGTCAGCCTTGCTTCACTTTGGGAAATGGCCATCAAGCGAAGTTTGGGAAAACTCCAATTAAATCAATCACTCAAAGACATCATAAACGCACTTGAAGCCAATGGATTCGAATTGCTTGCTGTATCAACTGCCCACGTTTTGCAGGTTGAAACCTTGCCTTTTCTCCACAGAGACCCTTTCGATAGAATACTGATTGCACAGACCCTTTCCGAAGATTTTACAATTGTCAGTAACGAGGTTTTGTTTGATAGCTATGGTGTCAGGCGAATTTGGTAAAAGCTTTGAGCCTTGCCAATTAATGCCCTGCCTTTCCTAACTTGCCCTTTTCTTTCAACTAATTTTTTCCAAATAAATGCCCGAGCAAATCACAACTCCCCCCATCCCCATCCTGAAAAAAGGAGAAACCCAATACCTCGAAGGCCCCAAAGAGCGCCACCGGGAACTGGGATTCGCCATCAATGTTTTCTTCCAGTTCCTAAAGGGGTTTCGAGCCTTGCACTTCATCGGGCCTTGCATTACCGTGTTCGGATCGGCCCGTTTCAAGGACGGCCACGAATATTATGAAAAGGCGGAGGAAGTGGGCAAAGCCATCGCTGAGATGGGCTTCACGACCATGACTGGCGGCGGCCCCGGCATCATGGAGGCGGCGAACAAAGGTGCCTTCGAGGCAGGCGGCATGTCGGTGGGCTGCAATATCGTGCTGCCATTCGAGCAGCACCCGAACCCCTACGTTCACAAGACGGTGGACATCCGCTATTTTTTCGTGCGGAAAACCCTGTTGTTAAAATACAGCTACGCCTTCGTCATCCTGCCCGGCGGCTGGGGAACGATGGACGAAATGTTCGAGACGCTGACGCTGGTGCAGACGAAGGTGATGCACAATTTCCCCGTCGTGCTCATCGGCGTCAGCTACTACAAGCCCTTGCTCGATTACTTGGCCTCCATGGTTCCGCAGAAAACCATTTCCCCCGAAGACCTCAAGCTGGTGATGCTCACCGACGAAATTTCACAAGGCATGGCACATATCCGCAAGTACATTGAGGGCAATTACAAAGTGGTGCCAAGGCGTCGCAAAGCATTTTGGTGGTTCTTCGAAAAGGTATAAGATGAAATAGTTTTGAGTTATGAGCTTCGAGTTGCGAGAGTTCACCATTACGCCCATGCCTCGAAACTGTCATAAAAAACTTGCTGCCGAACTTCCAATCCATACCTTTGCCAAGGGCTGGGGGTTTCGAGTTGGCTTATTTCCACTCGCAACTCAAAGCTCGCAACTCGTAACTAAAACATCTTTAAACTCATGATGAACGGACTCATACATGCACATTCCGGCCTGCGCTGGATCGTTTTAATCCTCTTGATAGCCGCCACTTTCATGGCCATGCTGAAATGGCGCTCCAACGCCCCCTACACTGATGGTGGCCGCAAACTCAACCTTTTCACCATGATTTCCATGCACGTCCAGTTGCTGATAGGCTTGGCTTTGTATTTCATGAGTGGTCGGGTGGATTTTTCGCAAATGAAGGACGCCATGTTCCGCTTCTTCACCGTGGAACACACCACCATGATGTTGATAGCCATTATCCTCGTCACCATCGGTCATTCCAAATCGAAAAAAGCAATTGAGGAAGCCAAAAAACACAAGGCCATTTTCATTTTCTATGGCATTGCGTTGCTGTTGGTACTTGTTGCCATTCCGTGGCCGTTCCGTGGCTGGGGAAATGGGTGGTTCTGATTTCAAGTTGGCAGTTCGACAGTAGGCAGGGGGCAGTCAGTCTTAGAGTCATTTATAGTCTTTTGAACAACTTCTTTCGCCTTCGGCTCAAGAAGTCTATAAACGCAAGGTCGCTAAGACGCAAGGACGCAATGAATAAATAATGATATTGGCGTCCTTGCATCTTGGCGACCTTGCGTTAAAAAATGATTTTTACCGAAGGCTAAAACATCAATTTGTTATGCAATAAACTATAGTCCTGAAGCCCAAAGCTCGGCTCTGGCTAAAAGACTAATCAACTGCGAACTGACTGCCCCCTGCCAAGTGCCGAACTGCCAACTAAAATTAACCCTTTCCGTTAAAAAAATATTATCGTTGAAGTGCGCCACAACCTTGAAAGCTGTGGCGCATTATTTTTGTCTGCTCAATTGAAAATCAAACCCTTTTATAATGAAAAAAATCGCCTTTTTCGCTTTCGCAATTTTTGCGGCCTTCGCCGCAATGGCCCAGCAAAGCCCTGTCAAATGGTCGTATGAGGCCAAAAAAGTAGCCGACGGCACCTACGACCTCGTCTTCACCGCCAATATCTCTGACGGCTGGTACGTCTATTCGCAGTACCTCGAATCGGACGATGGCCCTGTTCGCACCAGCATCCGTTACGATGAAAATGCTTCGGTAAAAATGGATGGCAAGAACGTGGAGGACGGCCATAAATATGAAGGTTACGATGACCTTTTCGGCATGAACATCATCAAATTCAAGGGCCAGACCACCTTCACCCAGCGGGTGAAAATCACAAATGCGGCCACCCTCGCCGGAAATGTTGAGTTCATGACTTGCGACAGCGAGCGATGTTTGCCCCCCGTGGAAGTTCCTTTTCGCTTCGACCTGAAATAATTTTAGATTGCTTGATTGTTGAATTATCCGATTGTTGTAACATCTGTGACAACAATTACAACAATCAAGCAATCCAACAATCCCTTATTCCTTAGTTTTGCCCACTTTTTTATAAACACCCACAATGGCGGGCAAGTCCCGCTTTTCAAATAATTCAACATGAGGAAGTTCTGGACACTTTCATTGCTGCTGGCTTTTGCAGCGACGGCCTTTGGTCAAATTTTCGACCCTGTTAAATGGAGTTTTTCTTCGAAACAACTGAGCGACACGGAGTTCAACCTCGTGTACACTGCTACCATTGACGATGGCTGGTATGTTTACTCCCAATACCTCAGCAGTGATGACGGCCCCGTGAAGACGAGCTTCACTTACGAGAAGGGCAGCCATTTTTCCTTGGCAGGCAAAAACGTTGAAACTTCTTCGCACCGCAAAGAATTGGACGACCCGCTTTTTGACAATATGCACGTCATCAAGTTTGCGGAAAGTGTGACGTTCACCCAAAAAGTGAAGGTGACCGACCTTGCGAAGTCCATCAAAGGCTATTTGGAGTTCATGACCTGCAACAACGAGCGGTGCTTGCCGCCCAAAGAAGTGGAGTTTTCCTTTCAGTTAAAATCGAATACCAAAACGCCCGTCACGGCAGAAGCCGACAAGGGCAGCCAGACAAAACCTGCGGAAACTGCTCCAGCTATCGGCGGCATCCCACAAGTGCCCGTCATTGATGCCAGCGGCAGCAAAATCCTCAATCCAGTAAGTTGGACTAGCACTGTTGAAAAAACGGGCGAAAATCAGTTCGTGGTCAATTTCAAAGCGACCATGGAAAAGGACTGGTCAGTCTATTCTCAGTTCATTTCCGACGGTGGCCCAATACCTACTTCACTGACTTTTGATTCGATTGACAATGTGCAACTCGTTGGCAAAGCCACTGAAACAAGCGCACACAAAGTGGAAGGCAAAGACCCGCTCTTTGATAATATGTTAGTCATCAAGTTCAAAGAGGAGGTGACTTTTAGTCAAAAACTGACCGTAAAAGACCCTTCCAAACCCGTGACAGGTTACGTGACTTTTATGACCTGCAACAACGAGAGCTGCCTGCCACCGACGGACGTTCCATTCCGAATTGACCCAGCCGGACCGAGCGTGGTAATTGGCGCTGAGGCAGAGGGGAAAACCGCTGCCAACGGTCCTGCCGTATCGATTTTCGAAGTTGACAAGTCCACCGCCGCCACCTGCGGCGAAATCGTTCAGGAAACAAGCAGCAAAAGCAATTGGGGAATTTTCGTCCTTGGTTTCCTTGGCGGCTTGCTGGCACTGCTCACGCCTTGCGTTTTCCCCATGATTCCTTTGACGGTCAGCTTTTTTACAAAAAGCAGCAAGGACAAGAAAAAAGGCTTGCTCAATGCCTTCATGTACGGTTTTTACATCCTGTTGGTCTATCTGTTATTGAGTGTTCCGTTCCACCTGCTGGACTCCGTCAGCCCTGGTATTTTGAATGAAATCTCGACGAACGTTTGGCTCAACGTCGGCTTTTTCGTCATTTTCTTGGTCTTCGCTTTTTCATTTTTTGGGTACTACGAACTTACGCTGCCAGAAAGCTGGGCGAACAAAGCCTCATCAGCGGAAGGAATCGGCGGCGCAGTTGGTATCTTTTTCATGGCGCTGACACTGGCACTGGTTTCGTTTTCCTGCACTGGCCCAATCTTGGGCTCGCTGTTAGCAGGCGCACTGACCAAAGACGGCGGTGCTTGGCAATTGACGGCGGGCATGGGCGGCTTCGGCCTCGCATTGGCGCTGCCGTTTGGCCTGTTTGCCGCCTTCCCAAGTTGGTTGAGTTCCTTGCCAAAATCTGGCGGATGGATGACCACCGTGAAAGTCGTGCTCGGCTTCCTGGAGCTGGCACTTGCCCTGAAATTCCTTTCCAACGCCGACTTGGTAAAACACTGGGGCGTGCTGAAAATCGAGCCGTTCCTTGTTTTGTGGATCATCATCTTCGTGGCGCTCGGCCTTTATCTTTTTGGCAAAATCCGGTTCCCGCACGATTCGCCCATCAAAAAACTGGCCCCGCTCCGCATTGTGACTGGCTTAGCGTCCTTTGCTTTTGCAGCCTATTTGGCCACCGGTTTCATTTACGACAACGACGCTGGCTCCCTTCGCTCCTTGAAACTGCTCAGCGGATTGGCGCCACCCTCCGGCTACAGTTGGCTCCACCCCAAGGAATGCCCGCACAACCTCGATTGCTTCAAGGATTTTGACGCTGGATTGGCCTATGCCAAAAAAATGGGCAAACCCATCATGATTGACTTCACTGGCTACGCCTGCGTAAACTGCCGCAAAATGGAGGAGCATGTCTGGCCAGAGTCAAACGTTTATGATTTTTTGAAAAAGGATTATGTGCTGATTTCGCTCTACGTGGACGAGAAAATCGAGCTGCCGGAAGCAGAGCAAAAGACGCTGCCAACCAAGAGTGGTAGTACTTTTAAGCTTCGTAATACGGGCCATAAATGGCAATATTTCCAGACGGAAACTTTCGAAAATAACT
The DNA here is from genome assembly GCA_041752395.1 of Saprospiraceae bacterium. Classification (GTDB taxonomy): domain Bacteria; phylum Bacteroidota; class Bacteroidia; order Chitinophagales; family Saprospiraceae; genus UBA6168. The sequence continues at coordinate 6,653 of JBGSWN010000058.1, forward strand.
CGCAGCCTTACTATGTGCTGATTTCACCTGACGGCAAATTGCTGAACAAGCCAGTCGGTTATACGCCAGATTCAGACGAATATGCGAGCTTCCTGCAATGCGGTCTGAATCGCTTCAAGGAGCTGAACGGCAGCAAATAAGGCTTTAGATGATAGACAATAGACTTTAGATTGGCATGTGCTGGTCTAAAGTCTATTGTCTAATGTCTCCTGTCTAAATCTCTTATTTTATGGAAAATAAAGAGAAAGACCTCGCCAAAAGGGTCGTGGATGCAATGTTCAACAACGACCCCTTCAGCCAATGGCTCGGCATCGAGCGGGTGGAGGATGGGCCGGGTCGCTCGGTACTCCGCATGACCGTTCGGCCAGAGATGTGCAATGGCTTCGGCGTAGCGCACGGCGGCATTACATTCTCCTTCGCTGACAGTGCTTTTGCCTTCGCAAGCAACTCGCACGGGCGGAAGTCGGTCTCTATCGAAACGTCTATCTCGCACACGGTGGCCACGCACCCCGGCGATGTGCTGACGGCGACGGCAGTGGAAGACCATTTGTCCAATAAACTCGCTATTTACCGGGTGACAGTGACGAACCAAGACGGGGTGGTGGTGGCGCTTTTCAAGGGGACGGTTTATCGGATTGGGAAGGAGTGGGAGGTTTAGGGATTGCGGATTGCGGATTTACGATTGCGGATTTGAAACAACTTAAAATGAAAAATAGAATCCTTCTTTTTGTGCTGCTGTTGCCCCTGTTTTCGCTGGCGCAAACTTTCACCCACGCCGACACCCTCCGTGGTTCCATCACCCCCGAGCGGGCTTGGTGGGATGCCCGCCATTATGACCTGAACGTGGCGTTCGACATCAAAAATCAAAGCATCAGCGGTTGGAATACCATCAGTTATGAGGTTTTGCGAAGCACGACAAACTTGATGCAGATTGACCTGATGGCGCCGCTCACGCTGGACAGCGTCTTGCAGGACGGTGAGTACCTTAATTGGGAGCAGGATGGGCCAGCCTATTTTATCCAACTAAATTCGGCGCAAAAAGAAGGCAGCTTCCGAAAAATAAGCCTGTATTACCACGGCCAGCCCATCGTTGCGAAGCGGCCACCTTGGGACGGCGGCATTATTTGGGGCAAGGACGCACAGGAGCGCCCTTGGGTTTCCGTCGCTTGCCAAGGCATGGGGCCTAGCGTTTGGTACCCGAACAAAGACCACCAATACGACGAACCGGACAGCGCTGCTCTGCACATTACCTGCCCGCTACCGCTTGTAGGCGTAGCCAATGGCCGCCTCCGCCAGCGCACCGACAACGGCGATGGCACAGCGACCTACACCTGGGCGGTGGTGAATCCTATCAATAATTACAACCTGATTCCGTACATCGGAAATTACCAGTATTTTCAGGGCATTTACGATGGTGAAGGAGGCAAGCTGGACATGGATTTTTGGGTGATGGACTACAATTTTGAGAAGGCGAAGCCCCGTTTTTTGGAAGATAGCCCGAAGATGCTTCGCTGTTTTGAGTACTGGTTTGGGCCGTACCCATTTTACGAAGATGGTTACAAACTCGTCGAAGCGCCGCACCTCGGCATGGAGCACCAAAGCGCTGTGGCCTATGGCAATGGCTTCCAAAATGGCTATCGTGGACGTGACCTTTCGGATACGGGTGTGGGTTTGAAATGGGATTTCATCCTCGTTCATGAATCTGGGCATGAGTGGTTTGGAAACAATATCACCACGAAAGATGTAGCCGATATGTGGGTGCATGAAGGCTTCACGAACTACTCGGAAACCCTGTACACGGGCTGTGAATTCGGCGAGGAGGATGCTACAACCTACAACGTGGGCTGCCGGGCACTCATCGGCAACCGGTCACCAATCATTGGCATTTACGACGTAAATCAAGAAGGCAGCGGAGATATGTATTACAAGGGCGGCAGCCTGCTGCACACCATCCGTGCGGTCATCAACAATGACGAGACTTTTCGGGAGATACTGCGGGGACTGAACGAGACTTTTCGCCACCAAACCGTGACGACGAAGCAGGTCGAGGATTTTGTGTCAAAAAAGGCGGGCATTGATTTTTCGAAGGTTTTCGACCAATACCTGCGTACTACGGACATCCCAGTGCTGGAGGTGAGCATGGAGGAAAAAGGCCGTGATAAGCTTTTAAATTATCGCTGGACGAACTGCGTCAAAGGCTTCGACCTGCCACTGCTCGTTAAGCTTGAGCCTAACAAATGGCGCTTTATTCGGCCCACCACGGAGCGCCAAACAACGACTAGCCAGTTGAAATCGCTGAATGATTTTGCGGTGGACAAGCGTTTTTATGTGAAAGTGAAAAAATAGGGGCTTGGCGTGTTGGGTGGTTGGCGCATTGGTGACCGACTACCCAACGCGACCAAGTCGCCAATCCGCCAAACCTCGCCCTTTAACAAATATTTATTGCCCTTCGTCTGCCCAGACCGTGCATTGTTCAGAAAAAATTGGCTGTTTTGTAGAAATAACCGCTATTGCTTCCGGTTTTCCTTTTCAACGAAAAATTTTTAGGAGAAAAAATCAGTTATAGGGATGCGTTTATTGCCACCCTGCGCTTTGGTTTTTGTGAAATATTCTATTAGATACTGACAATCAGCACTTTACACCTCCAATAGCCAATGACTTTCAACCCACTGTTCTTCACCCGAAACTTTATGCCTTTATGAAAAAAGTAGGAATTGCCATCGTAGCCACCTTGCTGCTCAATGCGGCATTTAGTCTGTTCCTGTTTAACAGCCTGAAAACTGATGACCAGACAGCGCAAACTTCCAACGTTACTCCAGCTGTGCATTTGGCCAGCTATGACTTCGAAAATCCGCCAGCAAACGCCAAGCCCACCAGCAGTTTTTACGTGCCCGAAGATTTTGTGGAAACGGCCAATATCGTCACCCAAGCCGTGGTAAACATCACGGTAAAAAGCCGAAATGGCGTTGACCCGATGGCGGGCGGTTCCGGCGTCATCGTTTCCAAGGACGGCTATATCATAACCAACAACCACGTGATTGATGGCGGCGGAAAAGTGGAAGTTTCACTGTACAACAAGCGCATTTACAAGGCGACCGTCGTGGGCAAAGACCCTTACACCGACCTTGCGCTGCTGAAAATTGACGCAACTGGCCTCAAGCCCCTGCTTTACGCCAATTCCGACAATGTGCAGGTAGGCGAATGGGTGCTGGCCGTGGGTAATCCTTTCAACCTCACCAGTACCGTGACGGCGGGCATCGTGAGCGCCAAGGGCCGCAATATCAACATCCTGCAAGGCATGTACTCCATCGAGAGCTTCATCCAAACGGACGCTGTGGTGAACCCCGGCAACAGCGGTGGTGCCCTCGTTAACATGAAGGGCGAACTCGTCGGTATCAACGCCGCCATCATGAGCGAGACTGGGTCTTACGAGGGTTATTCCTTCGCCATTCCGTCCAATTTGGTACAAAAAATCATGCGTGACCTAAAGGAATTTGGGGTGGCGCAGCGGGCACTGCTCGGCGTCAGAATCAAGGATGTGGACAACGAAATCGCTGCGGACTTCAACCTAGGCGACGTGGAAGGTGTCCTCGTTCGCACAGTGGATACTGGGAGCGGCGCAGATGAGGCTGGCCTTCAAATGAACGACATTATCATCGGGGTGAACGGCATCAAAACAGGCTCTGTGCCTGAATTGCAGGAGCAAATCGCCCGCTTCCGCCCTGGCGATACGGTGGCGCTGGACATTATCCGCAACGGGCGGAATATCCGCAAAGGCGAGGTGAAGCTGCGAGGCATGGAATCCACCGATTAGCTGGTGGGCAAGTAGCGAATAGCATTTCATAAAATTCAAAAGGCCAGTGCGACAATTGCACTGGCCTTTTGAATTAATTTTTTCTGGCATGTATTTTGCACCTTAAAAAGGGTACGTCCAATTCCAATTGTTAAGGCAACATCTATCAGCCATTCGCCAGCCCAATCGGCACTATCCCTTATATTTTTGGTGAAATGGCCGGGCTTTCGCTCGACAAAACTGAACAAAAATTCACCTTAGCGTCCCGAAGCAAAACTGATTTCAGCTTGCTTCGGGACTTTTTTTTTGCAGTTGCGGAAAGCTAATTTATAGCCCTATCGATAATCCATGGAATTTCTGTCTCAAATTCAATTTGGACTAATCCTTCCTTATCATCAAAAAACGTTGAGGAACTACCTTTTGCAAAACCAATTTCAAAATCGTCAGTAATTTTGGTTAGTTTTAAAGTAAAGCCTCCTCCCAATAAATTGATTCTGCAATCTTTCCCATTGATTATCCGGCCTTTAAAATGAAACCACCCTCCAATGCTTGTTAAGCCATCTGTTGTTTTTTCAAAACTTGTTATTTCTACCTCTTTGCGATAATCAATTCCTAAATCAACAAAGAGTTTAAGTATTTCATTAGGAAATACTTTATCCCGAAAAGCAACATAGTTTCTGCAATCTTCACAAGTGCAGCCGTCAGCTCCACTGTCAGGTACTTGTTCATATGTTTGTTCAGTCAACATTTTGTCAACTTCGAATACCCAATCTCTATATTTTACTACAACATTTGTCATCACAGCTCAAATACTGGCATAGCCTATTTCGGAATCTTAATGTCGTAAACCTTCCTCTTGGAATTCGTCAACGAACTTCCCTTCAGCCACGGGTTGAACACTTTCAGCATCCGGTAGCTAACGCCGTACTGCTTCGCAAAATCGCCGAGGTTGGCGATGGAACTGTCCACGGTCACAAGGGCGTAGTTGTCGAGCGGTGGGTACATCTGCTCGTTTTTCATGTCAAAACCGTACAGCTCCGGGTGCTCCATCACATGCTTGATGGCCACGAGGCGGAAGATGTAACGATTGGTCTCCTCGTTGAGGTTGAGGTCAAAGAAATTGTTGGACTTTTGGGTCTCCATTTCATTGCGCAAGCCAGTCGGGCCCATGTTGTAAGCCGCTGCTACGAGCGCCCAAGAGCCAAGTCTTTCCTTGTATTTCTTCAAATATTGACAGGCCGCACGGGTGGACTTTTCGAGGTGAAGGCGCTCGTCCACTTCCTTGTTTACCTCCATCCCGTACTCGCCAGCGGTGCCCTCCATAAACTGCCAAATGCCCTTTGCGCCAGCAGGCGAAGAAGCGTTTCGAAGGTCGCTTTCCGCCACGGCGAGGTATTTGAAGTCGTCAGGCAGGCCATTTTCCTTCAAGATTTTTTCCATGACAGGAAAATAGCGGGCACTGTTTTTCAAGTTCAAAATCGTGGTGCTGTGGCGGTAGGAATTGACGATAAGCTCACGTTCGAGCCGCTCCCGCACGTCGAAGTTCTCAAGGGGGATGCGCTCTCCGGCGAACCAAAAATCGTCGGTAGCCTGCACATGTGGGATGGAAAAACTTCCATCGTTGCCGCCATAAACACCTGATTTGGACTCCGGCGTGGAGGACATGAAAATGGCCACCGAGGCAAATGCGACGAGGGTGGCGAGGTAGTATTTGAATGCGTTTTTCATAGACTGGGACTGGTTTTACTTCAAAATTTAAAAATTCTCTGAAGCAGTGTTTTTCGTGGTGTAGTTTTAAATCCTTTTGAAGTAAATTTTTTCTCTAAAATGTTTTTGTAAAGCTCGTCAAACCTTTTGGCGATTTCTAAGTATGTTTCATCCCACCCGTTTGACAAAGACAATTCCTGATAAGTTCCGGTCGGTGAAAACTCATTTTGAACTTTTTCAAGTGCTGAGAAATCGCAGTATTCTAGATTCACAAGATTTTTATCCAATTCCCCCAACACATCAGTGGAATTTTCAAAATAAGTCCAATCAACATTGGACTTTGGGTGAATGAATTTTCTTACTTGTTTTAAAACTAAAGCGACTTCCTGAAAATCCTGATAGAATGGAATCTTACTTGTTAGGATTTCAAAACCTTCAGCGTTGCATGTTAGGTTAATTTTTTGCAAAGCTTTTACTACGTATGATTGTGCTGCCAATTTTTTTCCAATCAGCTCAACATCTTGATGAAAGCTATCCAATAGAGCCCACTCATTATCGTCAAGTAAACTTCTCTCTTGGTCATTTCCACTCCTTGTAAACATGTCAATGTCGCCGCCATACTTTGCATATATTTTGAGTTTTTCTGAAGTTATCATTTAATAAACAGATTAACATGGGTTCAGTGCCACTTAAGAGTTTAGCCCCTACACCTTGGCTTTTTTAAAAATCGGAACCGTCGAACAAGGCTCCCCAAACATGATGCTCTTTGCATGCGGTTGCAGCTTGCGGGTCAGCTCCACGTAGGCCGATGGCGGCACGGGATGGTCGCTGCACCCCTTAATGACGATGCGCTGGTCGGCGTACTGAGCAGCATCGACTTCGTCGAGGGCTTTTTGAAAAATATGCTTGTAAAACTCCTCCGGCGTTCCTTGGAAAATATCGGTGGCAAACGGCGCTGCATACACCGTCACGAGCATGTACGCCCAGACGGGGATGATGGCATCGGCGGAGCAAAAAACCGCCAAATTCTTGCCCTGGTACTGCGTCCAATCATGGTTGGCGAGCGCTTCCCGAAAGTCTTTTTCCTTCAGGATTAAGCCCATGAACAGGTGTTCCTTCAAGTCAAAAATGGCCATTTCTTCCTTTGGAAAAAACTCCTCCAGTTTCAGCGTCACCAGCCCGCTGCTCGCTACTCTATTTACCAAAGCTTGTTCAACAGCTTCCATAATCAATTGTGTTATTGGGTTATTGGGTTTCAGCAATTTAGTAATAACTCAATCACCCAATAACGTTTTCCTATTCTTCCGATTGTTCAATTTCCGTTCCTGAATCCCCGCTCACTTCCTCCTCGATGGGAGCTCGCTCGCCAATCTCCTGGTCAGGGTCTTTGAAGTCCTTTGGCTTGGGCAGGTCGCTGAGGTCTTTCAGTCCGAAATAATCCATGAACTTGATGCTCGTGCCATAGAGCAGCGGTCTGCCGGGGCCTTCGCTGCGGCCCGTGATGGAAACAAGTTCCTTCTCTAGAAGTTTTTGGAGGGAGTAATCGCTGCTAACGCCCCGTATCTGCTCGATGTCCGTTTTGGAAACCGGCTGCTTGTAGGCGATGATGGACAGGGTCTCGATGGCTGCCTGCGAAAGCCGCCGCTTGGTCGTCTGCTTGAGCCAAGTACCGATGGTGGCGTGGTAGGCCCCCTTGGTCATGAACTGCAGGCCCCCGGCGATTTGCACCAATTCGATGGCGAACTCGTCCACGGCGTAGCGGGCCTTCACCTCGGAGATGGCATTGTCCACGGCTTCGGGGGTGAACTCGGTCTCAAATGCCTCCTCCAGCACCTGCCGGATGTCGTCGGGGGAGAGTGGGGCGTCGGCTGCGAAAATCAGCGCTTCGATGTGTTGGGCTAGTCTTTCCAAGGTGGTTTTGATTGTTGTATTGCTGTATTGTTAGATTGTTGGGGTAAGTTGAACTGGTTTCAAGGTTGCAAATTTAAGCAAAAAAGGCTGGTAGCGGCTCAGTTTTGTGGTTTGAGGTGGCCGCAGTTGGCCTCCATTTTTTCCAAAAAAACAGGGCTGTAAATGAGTTTGCCGTAGGTTTCGTGGTTGTGTTCCAAGTTGTAGGCAGGCTTAAAATCTTGGAAAAAAATATCGGCCAGTGCTCTTATGCCATCGTGGCTGTAAGCCGTTTTCACAAAACATTCCGTCATGCCGGGTGGGGCATCGGGGTTGAGTTGATTGTGTTTGGCGGCGGCCCGTTGTTTGTACAGCTCAATTTGGCGGGGCGTTGGTTCACTGAAAAGCATTTGGTTCACGTGCGGTTTTCGAGTGGAGTAGCTCACCCGAAACTCATCACCCTGCTCCAGCGGCATGGGGTTTACTAGCAAAATCAGCGGCTCGGATTGTAGCAGCGACTGGGCGGTAATCGTCTGGTTGCCTGCCACGAACTGGTAGGATATTTCGGAACGGTTGCTGTCAATTCTTTTTATCAAAACCCGCCCCACGGTTTCCTGACTGCCCTTTGCTAGCATTGCTTCCACCTTTTCTGTCTCAGACATTTTGGCGTTTTTACCCAAAATCACAACGCCCGTCACGAGCAGGGCGAGCACTCCCAAAAAGATGAGCAGGTGGTAAAAATGTTTGCGCTCCAGTTTGTGGCGAAAACGGTTTCGAGGGGTATCCACTTCCTTGTCAATATTGAAAGTGAAATACATCTCGTTGCCCCGCCGTTCGAGGTTGATGTGCACAAGTTCTTCCTCGATGAAAAAACTGTACACCTTCGACTCGAAAACCTTGAAGTCAATCTGAACGATTTTTGAACCAATATAAATTACCAAATGCCCGTTCTTGGCACTGTGGAGCAGCCCAACACGGTAGTTCTTGCCGTTGTCCCCGAGGTATGTCCAGGTGTAATGGTTCATGCTTTTTGGAGACTTCAGACAATAGACTTTAGACTGGGGAGTACTATCGTCTAAAGTCTATTGTCTCAGGTCTAACATCTATTTTAAAATAACGTGCCTAAAGGTAAAAGAAACGGTGTTACCGATTGCAGCCTATTTTTACGAACAACGCCGTTAAATCTTAGTTAAAGCAGCGAAGTTGTGTTTGCCATTGTTAAATTTGTCATGTTTGCAGTGTGGGAAATGCGTTCATTGTCAGTGCCCTAATTTCCACCCATTTTGTATTTTTCTTAAAAATGAATAAAAAAGTAATCTGGATAATCATCGGTTTGATGAGCGCTGCGCTCATCGGTATCGCTGCCATGCAAGCGAAATGGGTGGCTGACTCCCTTCGGGTAAATGAGGAGCAGTTCGACAACCAGGTGGTGGCTGCCCTGAACAAAGTAGCCGACAAATTGGAGGAGCAGGAGGAACTTGAAGCCTACCGTCATGTGGACAATGGTTTTGCGCAAGATTTTTATGAGTCGGAAGTGCGCCAAGAATTGGAAAAAGGTAGCCTCAAATTCTCCGTCGAGGACGAGAATGGAAAGGATGCCCACGCTCATTTGACCAAGCAGCAGTTCATTGAATTGGCCATGAACAACAACGACTGCAACTGCTCAAAATGCCAAGCCGACCGAGCGAAAAAGCTCTCCCAATTCGTCAGCATTACCGAGAGCCTCGACCATGCGCCTATCACCGAGCGCATCGCTTTGGATATGCTCAGTTCTTTCCTTCGGCAAGAATTTCAGGACAAGGGCATCAAAATCCCGTTCCGCTATGGCGTTTTTGACAATCGCAAAAAAAGCTTCGTCATTGCCGACGGCAAATACACCGTGGAGGACAGCCGCTCGCAGCCTACCATCGAAGGCTACAAAAACCTGAACAACAGCGAGTATCGGGTTGGGCTTTTTCAGCGGGACAAAGAAGTGCCGGGCTTGCTCATGGTGTTTTTCCCCACAAAAAGCAGCTTCCTGTGGAGTTCGGTTTTGAAAAACCTGATTGGCTCTATCATTTTCACGGGCATCATTTTGTTCTGTTTTTTCTACACGATTTCTATCGTTTTCAAGCAAAAGAAGGTGTCGGAGATGAAGAATGACTTCATCAACAACATGACCCACGAATTCAAGACGCCCATCGCCACTATTTCGCTGGCTTCTGACAGCATCTCCAGCCCGATGGTCATCAACTCGCCCGACAAAATCCGCCGCTTCACCGACATCATCCGGCAGGAGAACAAGCGGATGAACAACCAAGTGGAAAAGGTGCTGCAAATGGCACAGTTGGATAGGCAGGATTTGGAGCTGCGGGTCAGTGACGTGAACCTGCACGACGTTATCACCCAAGCGGTCGGTTACATCGGCCTACAGGTGGAAAAAAGGGACGGCTCTGTGAGCGCTGACCTGCATGCCACGCAGCCCATTGTTCAGGGCGACATCACACATATCTCCAACATTATCAACAACTTACTGGACAACGCCAACAAGTATTCGCCCGAAAATCCCGAAATTTCGGTTTCAACACGCAATGTGACGGGCGGTGTCGAAGTTATAGTCAGCGACAAGGGCATCGGTCTGAGCAAGGAGGCTAAAAAGCTCATTTTTGAAAAATTCTACCGGGTACACACCGGCAACCTCCATGATGTGAAGGGCTTTGGCCTTGGCCTGAGCTACGTGAAGGCGATGATGGAAGCCCACAAGGGGCGGGTGGAGGTGAAAAGCGAGCTTGGGAAGGGGAGCAGTTTCGTGCTGTTTTTCCCTTTGAAAGCAGAAGCCTAATTTCAAGAAAAACAATTCAAAAACCCAATTATAAATGTCAGCTACAAGAGGTAAAATATTGCTGGTCGAGGACGACCAAAACTTCGGGGACGTGCTACGCTCCTACCTCGAAATGAACGACTACGATGTCACCCTCGCCAGCGATGGCATCAAGGGCATTGAAAGCTACCACCGGGACACTTTCGACCTTTGCATCCTCGACGTGATGATGCCCCGCAAGGACGGCTTCACCGTGGGC
>JBGSWN010000059.1:0-3364 GCA_041752395.1 Saprospiraceae bacterium
CTGGCGAAAAATTGGGAGCGGTACGCCACCCAGCCCTTGGAATTGTTTGCCGCCGATGTCTATGAGGTATTGCTGCGGCACCTACCCATCATGCCCGAATTCCTTCACGACCGCCTGCCCAGAATGATTGCCGATAACTGGTTACTGCGCTATGGCACGGAGGATGGCCTGCGCTTCACCTTCAGCCGATTGAAACTGCGCAGCAGCGCTCCCCATTTTTTTGAAAATGCCGTGGAAAGCCTAAATGCCCACTACCACGAATTTGATGAAGAGTTCAATGTCTTCTTCCCGGATGTGGTGGCGGAGGTGAACCCTTGGTTGGTGGGTGGTTGAGGTTTTATTGGAGGATGATTAGTTTGCCACTACCCAACTTGCGGCCCTCACCCTCCACGCTCCAAAAGTAAAGCCCCGGCGGCAATCCTGCCAATGAAACTTCCCTTACGGCAACTGACCCGACTGGAATGGCCCTACTGAGCACCCTTTCACCCACGGCTGAGTACAGTACCCACTCGCCGGGCTTGCCCAACGGATAGCGAAGCGTGATGCTGACATGCTCACTGGCGGGGTTCGGGTGCACGGCGACGCCGTTGACGGGGGCATCGGGTAGGGCGGTGACGTCCACCATGGTGGTGAGTGTATCCACCTGCACCCAATGGCAGATGGTGTCGCTGTCGTATTCGTTGGATACGATGAGGCAGACGTAGTATTCGCCGGGTGTGTCGTAGCTGTGAAGCGGGTTTCGCTCCATACTGGTGTTGCCGCTTGATCCTGTAGGCTCGCCGAAGTCCCACACCCAAGTTTCCGGTCGGTAGTAGGAGTTGTCGGAGAAGGTAACGGCCAGTTCATCTGGCCACCAGGTGAAGCCCGCCAGCGGATGATTGTCGAGGCCGAGCGTATCGCAGGGGCTGCCGTCGAGGGGGCCGAGGCGGTAGTTGGGGAAGTTGGGGATGGACTTCTGGTTGATCTTGGGTAAATGGATGGCGTGCTGGTCCACGTGGCAGGCAGTGCCGGGCTGGTTCGGGGTGCGGATGACGTGCATGGTGGTATCGGAAGTGGAGGCTATCCATATGCTGCCATCGGGGGCAAGCTGCGGGGTGCCGAACAAGGTAGGGAAGAAGAAGCCCACAAAGCCGTCATATACTGCCACGATGCTCTTTGTTGATGCTATATTTGGTGCAGTAAGGTCGAACTGGTAAATAATGTTTGTGGTGATGCAATACAGGTACCTGGAGTCGGGAGACACAGTTACTCCACCGTATAAAAATGTGGTATCTTCTATTTCAAAATACTCCAATGGGCTTAGTGCCCCAGTGCACCTGTCGAAATCATAGATTGTAACGGCATTCCAAGGGTCAAAGCGGATGTCGGAGCGGATGTACTTAGAACCGTCTGGCGTGAATAGGGCATTTCCGACTGATGGTTCTGCATTCAGAACCGGTATGCTAAATTCCTGTTTGCCCATGTTCTCGATACCCGTGGGAGTGAGCAGCAGGGTGTAAATGCCATTGTTCATTTGGTCATCTTCTTGCATCAAAAACCACCAGTCCCTGCCGTTGGCATGTTTGCAAGCCGTTATTTTCCCAAAACCAAGCGTATCCTCAATTACAATTTCGTCTTTTGTGATAAGTGAACCTAGACCATTGTTCTTGTTCATGTTTACTGTGGACATAAAAAGAAAAGGGATGTTTACGCCTAAACTACCAGAAACATAATCTACTGGTACATGAAGGATCATGTATAGACTGTCATGCCCCGGATATGGCAGGATTAAAGCCCCTTGATTGATTGTTAGTCCCGTTTCATCATATTGATGAGTTATTCCAACATTGTTAATACTGTCGCCGTTTTCCATAATATTATGTGAAGCATCGGCAACATAAATGCCGTTTGAATAAAATAAAAGATTGCCCGTAGAATCACTAATACTGGCATCTGTAGCATTAAAACTCATTCCAGTGGATAGACTCAATCCATTAATGCTTGGAGGGGTTGTAAAGAAATCAATAATAATATTATTCTGCAACGGGTGATAACTTTGTCCGTGATAACCTAATACCCAATTGGAATCATGGTTTTGGGCATAGGTGTTCATTGCTATGGCAAATAAAAATGAGAATATTATACAGTATTTCATGGCAAATAATAAAAACGGGATAATTCTTTTTAGAACTATCCCGTTTTGTGTCATTTAATTAATGAATAATTAGAACTTTTGCTGTTCCAATTTGCTTTCCGTCCACGAGTAATGAAACCCAGCTGGCACAGGGTCTTCCCACAAAGCGACGCTCGTTGAAGGCTCTGCCTTCACACGGACTATGGTAGAGGTCTTTGACCGCTGTAAAAAAATTAAGTCTTGTGCTTTCATGTTCTTTCATTTGATGATGATTAGCTTTCAATATCTAATGCTCGACACTGCTAATTCCAAGCTCTAAAATTAAAGCCTACTTCCCAACCAAAAATTTGGAGTACAGTAATAAAAAGAGAATCAGTTTTTTCATATTTTAAAATAGTTAACTGGGACACATCGGCATGGCTTTAAGACTCCAAGCAAATATAACTGGCCATGCTTCTTAGTGTCAAATATTTATCATGGTATTGGCAAATAGCAGGCAAATACCTACCCTTTTCGCTTTGCCAAAACAGCCTTATCAGCCTGTAACCAATTTTTTTCAAAAAAATAATGCCCCTTTTAAGACTCACTGTGGCAAACGAGTAACAGAAATGGGCATTGCGAGCTTAAAATTAGTATTTGGACTCTTTTTTAGGCAAATATTTACAGTGTTAACACGGTTTTTACCGCTAGGAAATGCCTTTTAAAAAAATGGAATGCCCAAGTCAGTGTCTCACTGGGGCATTCCTGTATCTGGAATGGGCAAGCGAGTGTTTCACTTGGGCATGTGTTTTTTAGAGATTAGAAAACGAAAATCGACAAATGATTGATTTTCAATGAATTAGGTTCAAGGTGGTGAGCCTGCATTGTATGTTTTAGCTTGTTTGAAAATTCAGAATAAAATTTGGGTGCTTATATTGCCCCACTGGCCCAGAGTCTTCCCAAAAAGCGACGCTCGTTGAAGGCGCTGCCTTCATACGACTATGGTGGCGGTCTCTGACCGCAGTAAATAGATAAAGTCTTGTGCTTGCATGTTCTTTCATTTGATGATGATTATCCGATTTGCCAAGTCTGCACCTGACCTCTCACAAAGCTACACTCACTTTTGAAAACACCTGCTCGTAGGGAATTTTCTCGCCGATTTCATCAAGAACAAGGAAGTGGCCAAGCTGCCAACCAGCATACAAAAAGGCGTAAAAATGCACCGCCAGATTGATTCCTTCACCGACCAGCACCCGATGGTGAAACAAAGCG
>JBGSWN010000060.1:0-2101 GCA_041752395.1 Saprospiraceae bacterium
AGTCTCCAAGAACATGGAAGTGAAACTCGTTGACGACGAAGGCGACGGCGAGTATTTTGAAATAACCAGCCGCTCCACGCCCGAACAATTTCTTGAACAGGACGAGTTTACCGAGTGGATTTTCTTCGTAAAACCCTTGGAGATTGGGAGTTACCCGCTGGCCCTCATCATCTCCCTCATCATCGTTGACGAAAACGGCAAGGACCGCAAAAAGGACATCGTTCTCGAACGGACCATCAACGTCATCAGCGAACCGGTGCCGGAGGAAGCGGGCGACCATACGCTGCGCAAGGCGGGTATTTTGTTCGCCCTGAGAGACCCCTCGAAAAAGCCTGCTGGTAAGCCGCCGAAGAAAAAACCTTGGGTGAAAGTCGCCGTTGTCGTCTTGCTGCTAGGCCTTCTGGCTTGGTTTCTTTGGCCAAAAATCTTCCCGCCGGACTTGGGCGTTGGTGGTATTGGGGGAAAGGAAGCCAGCGATTTCGAACAGGCCAGCCGAGCGGAGTCGCCAGCGCTGCTTATCGGGTTTTTAGCAAAATACGAGCACAGCCAATTTGACCAGCAAGCACGGGATTTGGTGACTAAATTTTTGCCCAAAATCAACTTGGATTCCGCCGTGCAGGTCTATCGCTCCGAGCATGGGATAACCCCCATTGACCTGAAACCGGATGATGTTACCACCGATGAAAAAAGGGGTGGCAATGAAACCGACCCACCTGCCTCCACGGTGGATGATTTGCCGGAGGAAAAACCAGCGGAAAAAAAGGATTCAAGCGTCGTCATAAAGCCTACTGGTAGCAAACCAGCTACGAATGTCGGTATTGGCGGCTCGGTACCACCCGCTAGCACTACCACTGGAACCGGCGGGACTGTTGTCCCAGTTAGCACAAAACCTGATGCCAATTCCCGCTGGAAAGACCAAGACAACGCCGTCAAAGACCCGCTGGCTTGGCTTCCTACCACCATGGTGAAATTGAAAAGCGGTGCCTTCAAAATGGGCTGCAATGCCGTCAAGGAAGGCCAGTGCACGGGCCGTGCGGAGCCTTACCATGAAGTGAAGATGCCGGAGTTTTACATCAGTCGGTTCGAGGTGTCGCAGGCGCTCTGGAAAGCCGTGATGGGCAAGAACCCCAGTCATTTCGACGACTGCGACCTTTGTCCGGTGGAGAATGTTAGCTGGAACCAAGTGCAGAAATTCATCGGAAAACTCAACCAACTGCAGCCCGGCTGCAATTACCGCTTGCCTACGGAGGCGGAATGGGAATACGCTGCCCGACAGCGGGGCATGGAACAGATTCGGTTCGGGGATGGCACTGGTCGGGCGAATCCAACAAACATCAATTTCAGCAGCAAAGACCTGCCCGGCAGAAGCACTGAGGAAGCTGGCATTGATAGGGAAAGAACAGTGTCGGTGTACGACCTGAAGGCCAATTCGCTGGGCTTGTACCACATGTCCGGCAACGTATGGGAATGGGTGCAGGACCGCTGGCACGACGATTATGTGGGCGCTCCAAACGATGGTTCCGCTTGGGTGGAAGGTAAAGACAACCGCCGGGTACTGCGAGGTGGGAGTTGGGATATGGAGCCATTCCAAACCTATAACCGGGACTCAAAAAATGCCAACAAAAGCGACGATGAAGTCGGTTTTAGGTTGGTGAGCGAACGGGCTTGTGGAGAGTGAGGCGGATACCTTACCCCCGACCCCTCTCCTAAAAGAAGAGGGGAGATGACGAGGTGCCCCTTCTCAAAGTGCAATCTTGACCATTCGCCAATCATTGTCAGTTTCGATAGAAAGAAAATAAACCCCGCTCGGGTATCCGCTCAGGTTCCAAGTAAAATGAGTAGGATTGCCGCTGGCGCTGGCGATACATCGGCCTGTGACATCCATCAAACGGAAGCTGGCAACCGCTGCTGGACAATTATTGCAGGAGATATTTAAGACGCCCAACGAAACTGGATTTGGGTAAATATTCCAAGTGCTTTTTTCTGCTCCAATCTTTACGCCGCTCACACAATTCCCCGTCGGGCTGTTCCCGTTCCCAGCAATAATGGGCGCAAAGAAGCCGCTCAAATTTTCGCAGCGCAATGGGATATTGTCAATGCT
>JBGSWN010000061.1:0-24691 GCA_041752395.1 Saprospiraceae bacterium
TCGTAAATCAACAATCGTAATTCGTAATTCCAAATTTAACATCCCCCTAACGCCCCGCCCCTTTACTTCCTGATTTTCCCGCCTTAATTTTACCGCATAGAAAAAAAGAATTCCTGGCCACTACATCGTTCACACTTAAAATCTAAGGCCATGCTACGCTACTTTCAAACTTCCGTCCTACTACTTCCCTTGTTACTGTTGGTTGGCTGCACCAGCTCCAACATCCGCCTGAAAAAGAACGAATTCGACAGCAACGTCCGCTTTGCCACCAACCGCCTCGACGGCAAGCGGCAGAAGACGAAGCACGTCAAGAAACTTGAGGCCGCTTTTGCGCAAGCAAACGAAACTGACCAGCACCTGATTGACAGCCTGCAAGCGATTGACTCGCCCGCTGCTTGGGAAAAAATCCACGCCGTCCACCTGCGGATGCTGAAACGGCAGGAGCGGGTAGCGCCATTGATGCCCCTCGTCAGCGACGACGGCTACCGCCCTTACATCAGGCTTTTGCCCCTTCGGGAAATGGCCGAGGAAAGCCGATTGGAGGTTGTCGAGCGTTATTTTACAGAAATAAAAGATAATATGGCTGCGGCCCGTTTGGGCAAAAAACTTAGTGCCCGTGCGGCTTACGACCGTATTTTTTACCTAAAGAAAAAATATGATTGGAATGACCCCGCAGGCGATGAACTGGCCAAGGAGGCGCTGCCACTGGGAACGGTTTATGTGCTGCTGGAAATGGAAAACTGGGGTGGTTTCGATGGAAACTACGCCTTGCAGCACCTGAATGTTTTTGGGCTAAATGTCGGTGGCCAATGGCAGGTCGTTCACCGCAATTTCCAACCAGATACCGATTACGATTTCCTCGCTAGGGCGTCCATCCGCTCCACTTGGGTTTTCCCGGAAAGCATTGACCGAAACTGCCGCACGGTGAGCGAGGAAATCTTGGTGAGAACAGAAACCGTCACGGACACCAGTGGGAAAGTTACCTACAAGCCCATTTACGAAACTGCCACCGCCACCATCTGCGACAACGTGGCCACCAAGCGGGCTGAAATGACCACTGGATTCGAGGTGTTCGAATACGGCACTGGTAGGCTCATTTTCAACCAGCCCATTTGGTCAACCAGCAGTTTTACCGAAACCTTCAAGACCTACTCCGGCGATTCGAGGGTCAGCGAAACTTCCGGTTGCCGTGGCAGTGATTGGGTCAGCTTCCCATCCGATTGGCAGATGATGGCAGATTGTGCGGACGACCTCCGCTTCCGCCTCTGCTCGCTCATGACATGGGCCGATGTGAGGGAATGACCACCATTTTGCAAAGAATTCCTAACTTTGCCGCTCATTCTACTTCGCTAGGAAAGCTGTGTCAACAAGGGCAAAAAACTGGACTTGTACGCAAGCCCGCCTTTTTGCCCCGTCCGGCACAGCTTTTTTCATAAAAAAGAAAACTTCGCAAACATGGATTTATTTCAAAAATTCAGGAACCCAGGCCCACTCGGCAGGTGGCGTGACGTGGCCGATGGCTATTTTATGTTTCCTCGCCTCGAAGGCGACCTCGGCAACCGCATGAGGTTCCAGGGCAAGGAAGTCATCTGCTGGAGCATCAACAACTACCTCGGCCTGGCCAACCACCCCGAGGTTCGGGAGGCCGATGCCAAAGGCGCTGCTGACTGGGGCCTCGCCTATCCGATGGGCGCCCGCATGATGAGCGGCAACTCCACTTTGCACGACCAATTGGAGACGGAACTGGCCGATTTTGTCAAAAAAGAATCCGCCATGCTCGTCAACTTTGGCTACCAGGGCGTCATCTCCGCCATTGACAGCCTCGTGAACCGTCACGACGTCATCGTTTACGACTCCGAATCACATGCCTGCATCGTGGACGGCGTCAGGTTGCACCACGGCAAGCGCTTTGCCTTCGAGCACAACAACGTTGCCAGCCTCGACAAGAACCTCGCCCGTGCCACCAAGCTCGTGGAGCAGACCGGCGGCGGCATCCTCGTCATCACCGAGGGCGTGTTCGGCATGAGGGGCGACCAGGGCAAGCTGCGTGAAATTTGCGCACTGAAAGACAAATATGAATTCCGCCTGATGGTGGACGATGCACACGGTTTTGGCATGCTCGGCCCTACGGGCGCTGGCGCTTGCGAGGAGCAGGGCATCATGGACGATGTGGACGTTTACTTCTCCACTTTCGCCAAATCAATGGCCAGTATCGGGGCGTTTTTTGCGGGTGAAAAATTCATGATTCAGCACCTGCGCTTCACCATGCGCTCACAGATTTTTGCCAAGTCGGTTCCAATGCCGCTCGTGGTCGGCGCCATCAAGCGTTTGGAGTTGCTTCGCAACAAGCCGGAGCTTCGCAAAGCCCTTTGGGACAATGTGAACTACCTGCAATCCGAACTAAAAAACGCTGGTTTTGAAATCGGCGAGACGAACTCTTGCGTGACGCCCGTTTATATCCAGGGCGACGAAACGGAGGCGATGGTGATGGTACGTGACTTGCGGGAAAACTTCGGCGTGTTCTGTTCCATCGTGGTCTATCCTGTCATTCCGAAGGGCATGATCATCCTGCGGCTAATACCTACCGCCGTGCATACAAAAGAAGATATTGATATCACGATTGCCGCCTTCAAGGAGATAAAGAAAAAGCTGAACAGCCAAGCCTACACCGAGGCTGCGAAGGTGCTGTTGGCTGGCGCAATTGGGTGATATTTTGGTATTGAAATATTGAGTTATTGGGATATTTTTGGGTAAATGCACCTTATAATATTTCAATAACTCAATATCCCAATCTCAAAGTTTACTCCTCCTCATCGCTTACCACTTCCTCCATCGCCATGTAGCCACGCTCGTGGAGGAAATTAAACCACCGCACGATTTTTTTGATGTCGCTCACATGTACCCGGTCACGGTCGTGGTTGGGCAAAACTGCTGTGAAATAAGCACGGAGTTCCTCCGTTTTGGCATCGAGTTTTACCGGCGGCGTATCGGCCAGCTTGTCGTACATGCTCTGGAAAACCTCCCGGATTTCCACCGAATCGTCCTCGCCTTCCACGAAGACGGAGATGGTTTCCAGTGGGGAAAACTGGTGCTTGCGTATTGGGGCAAATCGGGTCTTGCCAGAGTCTAGGTCTTCCACCACCATCCCATTGTTGCGGTTGACCAACATTTTCTGAACACCGGGTATGCCCGTCACTACTACTAAATCTTTGAGTCTCATGCTATTTATGATTGAAGGATTGAAGGCAAGTAGGATGGAAGGATTTTTGGCAGCAAGCAATGCTCGCCGATTCAATCCTTCCATCCTTCAAAAATTCCATCCTTTAAAAAGGGTCGCAAAGGTAACAAAAACAGCATACCGAAAAATGGACTGACAAACGTAGGTGCATCTTTTTTGCTGGCGCAAAAAATTACCAGCGGTCTCAATAAAACAGCACAGATTAAAAAAATGGCTCGATTGTTTGCCCAATGAAGTTCGTCGCCTTGCCCCTTTCGGGGTTTTGGTGCAATTTTGCCGCACTAATTTTTCAACTCAACAATTACAACCATCCGACCCATGCGCAAGCTTTTCATCGCAACCATTTTCGTCAGTACCCTTTTTTCGGCCTGCGGCCAAAATACGGAAACTGCTGCTCCCAAAGCCGAAACAGCTGACCCCATCGTCATCCAGCCAAGGCAGAGCAATTACTACGTGGAAACCACACGCCCGTCCAACCAAATTCAATCCACTTTCCCCTACGATATTTCGCTCCGCAATGCGCAGGGTGATACGCTAAACTCTGCCAAGGTTTTTGAGAAAAACGGCAAGCCCACCGTGCTCATGTTCTGGCTCACCACCTGCGGCCCCTGCCGCATGGAACTGAACGCCATCAAGGGCAAATACGACGGCTGGAAACAGCAGGCCGACTTCAATTTCTACGCAATCAGCACCGATTTTCCGAAGAACTTCACCCAGTTCGTCAGCAGGGTGGACGAGGGCAACTGGCAATTCCCTGCCTACCACGACATGAACCGGGAGTTCCGCATGGTGATGCCCGGCGAACTGAACGGCCTGCCGCAAGTCTTCGTTTTGGATAAAAATGGTAAAATCGCCTACCACACCCGAAAGTATGTGCCGGGGGATGAGGACGTGTTGTTTGAGGAGGTGAAGAAATTGAGATAGAATAGTTTCGAGCCGTGAGCTACGAGTTTCGAGTCAGCCAGTGGCCAGCTCGAAACTCGTAGCTCACGGCTCGAAACTTGAAGTTTCACTCCTTAAAATCCACCACCAGCGCCCCCTCCTCACCCACATCAAAATAGCTGACACCCAGCGAATCACACTCGGCCTTCCAATCTTCCAGCCGCCATTTTTTGTTGCTGGCATCGAAGACGAGCAGTTCAAAATCAAAGATTTGCAGCAGGTCTTCCAGCTCGACTTTCGGCGTGTTGCGCAGCAATAAAAAATCTAATTTCACCTTTTCCTCGCCCTCGTAAGCCACTGGGCCACTCACCACGAACAGACGTTTGTCGTAAAATTGCGCCAGCCCATTCTCGTAGAAAAAATGGTCGCCAACAAGCGTGGTTGTGTCTTCCAAATGCTGTATTTCCAAGTCATTGATGCCATTGGCAAAGCGGTTGCCCTCGGCGGCATATTTGAGCGGCTTGGCTTCCAACGCCGTGTCAAGCAGCGACCAGGCTTTTTCGCCGTCAAAAAAATCAATCGCCGTGTGCTTGTACACGCTGTAAATGGTGAGTTGGCGGTTTTCCGAGTGCCGAAATTCAGAGAAGGCGAAGCTCACCCCGACCACCGTCATCAGCGACAACGAAGCCAACAACCAGCGGAATTTGCGGAAGCTAATGGCCGCCATCAGGCTGCCCAAGCCGAGGAATAAGAGCAGTGAAATATTGCCTCCAATCCAAATGCCAGAAACTACAGCAGCGGGTAGTCGCTGGATGAACAGCACGGTTTCGTTGCCGATTTTGAGCAGCACCCAGAGCAGCCAGCCAACGGCGTTGGCGCCTATTGCCCAAAACTGGTCGAGCAGCAGGAGCAGCAGCCCGAACCCCATTTCAAATCCCGCAAGCGGCACGAGTACGAGGCTCGATAGCCAGAAGTAAATCGGAAATTGATGAAAATACAGCAGTGTGAGGGGTAGGGTCATCAATTGCGCAGCAAGGGAAACGGAAGTGAGTTCCCAGAGGTAATTCCCGGGTTTGTTCTCGATGACCCAAAGCCCAGCAATCTTCGGTTGGAAGTAAACGATGCCCAAAACGGCGAGGTAAGAAAGCTGAAAACTGACACTGAGGAGCCAATACGGGTCGTAGAGCAACAGGCAGAAAGCGCTGGCTGTCAGGGTATTATAAAAGTTTTTGTTGCGGCCCATCGCATCAGCCAGTATCACGAAACTGAACATGGC
Source organism: Saprospiraceae bacterium (assembly GCA_041752395.1). Taxonomy (GTDB): domain Bacteria; phylum Bacteroidota; class Bacteroidia; order Chitinophagales; family Saprospiraceae; genus UBA6168. The sequence goes on from JBGSWN010000061.1 coordinate 5,397, forward strand.
AGTGGAGCGCAGCACCGAAGGCGATGCCCCGGTCACGAGCGCAAACGACCAAATAGCAGCCAGTAAAAGCCCTGCCCTCATCCAGCGCCAGTAGTGGCTTTGGCTTTTTACCCTTTTGAAAAAGAAGTTGAGAATGAGGAACAGGATGCCGACGTGCATGCCCGACACGGCGAGGATATGGATAGCCCCGGTCTGCGAGTAGGCAGTAAGCACTTCCTCCGGCACCTCGCTGCGGTAGCCGAAGATGAGCGCTGCACCCACGGCGAATTCGTTCTCGGTTTTCAGGTGCTTGCGCAAGGTTTCCGTGAACCGTTTTTGGAAGGAAATGGCCGTGCCGAAAACAGAAGTTCCACCATTTTTTTTCACCAGCGCCCAGCTTCCTTTTTTTACAAAAGCTTGATAATGAATGTTTTGAAAGCGCAAATAACGCCCGTAATCGAAAGCATGGGGATTGGCGGGTGGCTCGATGGTCGTGGCTTTTCCCTGCAAAACGAGTTCGTCGCCGAAGGCCAACAACTCAGAGGTGCTGTCCCGCTCAAGGTAGAGCAGCAGGTTGCCGGAAGCGGGTGACAGGCTGTCGGCATTGGGCCCAGTGCCGCTGATTTCCAGTTCGATTTTCGCCCATTTTTCCTTCAAAGCGGGAGCGTCGGAAATTTTGCCAACTAGCATCGTGGCCTCCTCCGGCACGTGGATTTTACTGAAATGGGAGGCATGGTTCAACTCTTCGTGCTGCCAAGTGAGGCCGTAGCCAAGCACGAGCAGCGTCAGGTTGAGGAGGAGGCCGGGCATCCAGCGGTAGCGGTAGAGGCCACGCAGTTTTTGCGAAAGGAGTTGGAGTACCACCAGTGCCAAAAAAGCAATGGGCAAGCCGGGGATTTGCTGGTTGATTTGAATGGCCAAAAGGATGCCTACTGCAAACGGCAATAGTAGGCGCACGAAGGGGGTTTCACGCCAGTTGAGCATGGCTCAGGGTTGTTTTAGTATGTAAAAACGGATAAGCGGAAGGGAAGGTAAAACGGGCTTTTTGCGCCAGCAAATAATTTGTTTTCGTATAAAAGGAGAGGGTTATGTTATTGAGTTACTGAGCTATTGGGTTATCGTTCTCCAAAATATCCCAATAACTCAATAACCCAATAACTGGGTTCAGCTCAACAGTTTTTTCACCGTCATCGAAACCAGCTTGCCATCGGCACGGCCAGCGAGCTCCTTGGTGGCAGCACCCATGACCTTGCCCATGTCTTGCGGGCCGGTGGCACCTATCGAAGTGATGATATTTTTCAAAAGCGCCTCCAGTTCAGCCTCACCGAGTTGCTGTGGCAGGTATTTTTCGATGACGGCGATTTCATCCCGTTCCACCGAGGCGAGGTCTTCCCGGCCTTGGGTCTCGTAGATTTCGAGGGAATCCTTGCGGGTTTTGACGAGTTTTTGGAGGAGCTTGATTTCCAACTCGCCCTCCACGGAATTGCCGCTGCCGTCGGTTTTTGCTAATAAAATAGCGGCTTTGATGGCCCGGATGCCACGCTTGGCGGCTTCGTCCTTGTTGCGCATGGCTTCTTTGAGGTCTTCCATGATGCGTTCTTCCAGCGTCATAATTTCAAATTTTTTTTGTGAAAAATGAGAATGCCAAATTGTGGCTTGTAAATTCGCCTTGCTAACGCCGCAAACTTATTGAAAGTTTCCGAAGCTAAAGTGGTTGCTGACTTTTTGCGAAGCGAAACTCATGCTACAGTCCTTGAAGCCGCACTTTTTACTTTAAACTTTCTCCTTCCCGGCCTTCGGTACGGGATTTCGCCAAGCTCAATTTTACTTGTAAAATGAAATTCCCGAAGCCCATCCCTGTCCTTGAAATTGCCCGAAAAACGGGCGCTACGCTCATCGGCGACGAGTCGCTGCTGGCCACGGGCATCAACGAAATCCACAAGGTGGAGCCGGGTGACATCACCTTCGTGGACAACCGAAAATACTTCCGAAAATCGCTGGAATCGGCTGCGACCATCATTTTTTTGAACGAAAAAACCGACTGCCCGCCGGGCAAGGCGCTGCTGCTCTGCGACCAGCCGTTCGAGGCTTACGACTCGCTGGTGCGGGAGCATCGGCCCTTCCGGCCATTGAATGCCAGCATCAGCGAGAGCGCCAATATCCATCCATCGAGCGTGGTGGAGCCGGGGGCAGTCATCGGAAATGGCGTGGTCATCGGGCGCAACTGCTACATCCAGTCAAATGCCTATATCGGCGATTTTACCCATATCGGCAACCATGTGACGGTGCAGGCTGGGGCCATCATTGGCACAGATGCTTTTTATTTTCAAAAAAACGCCGAAGGTTTCAAAAAATGGCGCTCTGGTGGGCGGGTTGTACTGCACGACCACGTGGATATTGGGGCAGGTTGTACAATAAACCGGGGGGTTTCAGGTGATACGGTGATAGGTGAGGGCACGAAACTGGACTGCCAAGTGCATGTGGGCCACGGAGCGGTGATTGGGAAAAATTGCCTGCTGGCCGGGCAGGTGGGCGTAGGCGGCAAGGCGATTTTAGAAGATGGCGTGGTGCTGTACGGGCAGGTGGGCGTGGCGGCAAGGGTTCGCATTGGGGCTGGGGCAGTGGTGAGCGCCAAGTCTGGTGTGTCGAAGGATTTGGAGGGTGGCAAGGCTTATTTTGGTATCCCGGCGGAGGAAATCCGGGTGCGGCAGCGGGAGTTGGCAGCTTTGCGGCAATTACCCGATTTTATGAAAAAAATGGGCGGCACTGAGTGAAATTTTGCCAACAGAATGGATTTTAGTATAAATCTTGGCAAATCTTGAATTATGTCGAGTTTTTGCCAGTAAATACAGTTTCGGCGAATTAACTTTGCCAGTCCATCACGCCAACGAGAAGCCTCCCAACTCCGACATTATAATCCTTTTGAGCATTTTGCGCCTACCTCATTTGCGCTTTGACTAAGTGAAAATATCCAAAAAGGAAAAGCCTGTTTAGTTTTAAAAATTGCATAAGTTATTGATTATCAATAACTTGATTTTCTGTTTTCCTTGTTTCTGCTATCTAGTTGGAACATTTGATTTTCAGAAAACAAGCCTGTTTACTTTGCTCAAAATGGTTTGCCCACCCAGTTATGGCAAGCAAGAAACAACGAAATAAATGAATGGTAAAAAGTACATTTTAGCAGCCATGCTGCTCTGCACGGCTACGCTGACACAACTCTTGGCGCAGGTTTGCGATTGTGTGACCACTGGCAACTGTCCGGTCCCGATTCAAGACAACGGCACTTTTCAAGGAACACTCGACGTGACGGTGAACGGCCCAAACGACCTCGGGCAATGCCCACTGACTTCGGTCTGTTTCTCTATCACCCATACTTGGGTCGGCGACCTCTGCGTTACGCTCACTTCGCCCAGCGGTGTCAATTACATGGTGATGGCCGATGCCAACAACGGCACTGGCGGCTGTGGCAATAATTCTGACAATGCCGAGGTGTGCATCGTGCCGGGTACTGGCAACCCGCTGACCAACAACACAGAATATATTTGCAATAACGGACCATGCCAGAGCGGAAGTTGTTGTTTAGTTGGGAACTGGACCATGCCTTGTGGTGGCGTTACCGATCCATTTACAGGGGCTAGTCAAGCACCCAACTGTAACCTCACCGACTTCAACGTTTCTGGGCAACCCGCCAACGGCACCTGGACACTAACCGTCAACGATATTTGTGCATCAGACGTGGGGTCACTCAATAATTTTTCCCTGACTTTTGCCTGTGGGGTTTCCTCCTGCACGGTTTGCAGTGCCAATGGCGGCACATTGACCAACCCTGATGTGGAGGCTTGCTTGGGCGACCCCAGCCTGAACTTGAACATTACGCCCCTTTACACTGGCGGAAATCAAATGCCCAGTCCCGCAGAATATGACTATAGTTGGATCATTTCACAAAACGGCCTCATTCAATCCGTAAACCCCACGCCCAATATGTCAAGCCTTCCGCCCGGGACTTACAGCTTATGCGGGTTTTCCTATGCCATTGCAAATGCAGGCTTGCTCAACACACTCATTGGCATGAACCTGACCAACGCCATCAACCAGTTCAACTCGGGTGCCGCACCTTTCTGCGGCGATTTTTCCGATGATTGCATGATGGTGACCATTGGCCCTGCCATTCCGCCAACTTTTATTGACACACTGCTATGCATCGGGGATTGTATTGAGGTCGGCTTCCAGTCGGTATGTTTTTCGGGAAGTATCACCCTCGCCTCCTATTTGGGTTGCGACAGCGTGGTCAACGTAGCTATCACCAATATTCCACCCATTACTACCTTTGAAACGGTGACGATATGCCAAGGTGATTGCATTTTCGTCAATAACCAACAATACTGCCCACCCAACCCCGCTACCTACACGTTGCCTAGCTGGCAAGGCTGCGACAGTATTATCACCATACTTTTCGATGAAGTCATTACCGTCGCATTGATAAATCCACCTTTTCCGCCTCCACTCAGTTGCTCCAACCCTGCTATCACACTGGATGGCCTCAGCTCCATTCCGGGTGGTGCTTTGTTTCAATGGACAGGGCCGAACGGGTTCATGAGCAACCAACCTTTGATAACGACCAGTACGCCAGGTACCTATATTTTGACAGTCACCAACCCTGCCTTGAATCCGCCCTGCACCGCACAAGCGTCCGTGGACATAACTGGCGACGCTCTGGCACCCAATCTGCAACTGAATAGCGCACCCCCATCCATTTGCGAAGGCCAATCTTTTGATTTGTCCAACTTGAACATCATTGACCTCAACAATACTAACCCTGTTCTGACCTACCATTCTGGCACCCCTGCTACCCCAGCCAATGAACTGTTTGATACCAATGTTTCTCCCACTATCACCACCACTTATTACGTGTTGGGAACCACCGGTATTTGTTATGATGAATTGCCAGTCACTTTGACGGTGAACCCAGCCCCTGTGGCCAGTTTTATTGTTGATTCACCGATATGTGTCACCGGCTCATCTACTGTGGTTTTTATTGGTTTGGCTCCTCTGGGTGCTACTTTCAACTGGAACTTCGGTGGGGGCACTGCAGTGCCAGGCACTGGCCCCGGCCCGCATATCGTCACCTGGGGCACCGGCGGCACAAAGACCATTACCCTGCAAATCAGCGCAGCGGGATGCCAGTCGGGCATAGCCACCGAAACCGTGACTGTGGGCAACCAAATACCCCCTCCAAACATCAATTGTATTTCCACCCCCGGTGAAATCACATTTTATTGGGACCCAATTGCTGGGGCATCCGGCTACAACGTGACGGTCGTCAGTGGCCCAATGGGCACACAGCTCGACCCAACCACCTACTTCGTGGACAACCTCATGCCCAACCAACAAGTGACCATCTCAGTGGAAGCTATCTCTAGCAATGCCTGCCCAAACAGTTCAGCGCAAATCAGTTGCTCCGCCCAAGATTGCCCACCCGTGACCGTGACGATTGACCCCGTGGCTGACATTTGCCTTACCCCCTCCACTGGCACTATTCAATTGGTTGCTTCGCAAACAGGCGGTGCAGGCGGCGGCACATACACTTGGTCAGGGCCAGGCGTGAACCCCACCACTGGCGTTTTCAACCCGGCGAACGCCAACGCTGGCACCAATACCATCAATGTTTCTTACGAAGAAGGCACTTGCACTTACAACGAGTCCATTGAAATCAATGTATTCCCAACGCCAACTGCCAATTTTACCGTAACGACGCCGATTTGCAGCACCGATTTCTCCACTGTCAACTACACAGGCAATGCTTCCAACTCCGCCACATTCAGCTGGAATTTTAATGGAGGAACGGCCACACCTGCCACGGGCCCCGGCCCACTGCAAGTGACTTGGCCAAGTGCTGGCACCTACACCGTTTCACTGGTGGTAATGGAGGATGGCTGCCAGTCCAGTTCATCTACCCAAACCGTGGTGGTTTCGGATGAAATTGCCGCTCCGCAAATCACCTGCATTTCCACGACCAACTCCGTTGAGTTTGTTTGGAACAATATTCCCGGAGCAAATGGATACACAGTCACTGTGGTAAATGGTGGCACTGGCACAGCCACTTCCGATACTTCCATGCTGTTCACGGGCTTGAGCCCCGGCGACGATGTAACGATTCAGGTAACCGCCCTCGACCCCGGCCCTTGCGGAAATATGTCCACCCAAGCCACTTGCATTGCGCAGGATTGCCCAGCGGTGACCATCACCATCACGCCAGTACCAGCCATCTGCCTCAACGCCAACGCAATGCCTGTCACGCTGCAAGCCACCCAAACGGGCGGCATGGGTGGCGGCAGTTTTAATTGGACAGGCCCTGGAGTCAGCCCGGCTGGAGTCTTTGACCCGCAGCAGGCCAATATCGGCGCCAACACCATCACTGCCACTTACACGGAAGGCGATTGTGTTTTCACCAGAAACATTGTGATAAATGTGCTGGCGCAACCGGTGGCCAGCTTCTCGGCTCCCACTAACGTTTGCGTCAATGCAAATGCTTCCATTTCCTACACGGGCATGGCTTCGCCAGGTCTTCAGTTCGCCTGGAACTTTGGCGGTGGAAATGCTACCCCCGGCAATGGACAAGGCCCTCACCAAGTCAGCTGGGCGACCGCTGGCCCTCATGTGATTTCATTGACGGTGACGACGGCGCAGGGCTGCGTTTCACTGCCGTTCACCGATACAGTACAGGTAGTGCCGCCGCTCATTGCGCCAGTGATTACCTGCGTTACCACTACAAGTTCCATCGAGTTCAACTGGCCAAATGTGGTAGGCGCCACCGATTATCAAGTGACGGTAGTTTCCGGTACGCCGGGTGCGCTAGTCCCACCCAATTCCTATTTTGTTGATGGACTTTTGCCCGGCGACCAGACAACCATTTCGCTATCTGTCTCCAGCGGCGGTCCATGCCCACCTGTGATGGTGCAGCAAACCTGTACTGCGCAGGACTGCCCGCCCGTCACCATCAGTATTACGCCTGTGGCGGATATTTGCCTTGATGCAACTACCACTTCCATCAATCTGCAAGCCACCACGACTGGCGGGCCTGGCGGTGGAACGCTCAGTTGGAGCGGGGCAGCGGTGAGCATAGCTGGCGTTTTCAATCCACAGCAGGCAGTGGCTGGCGCAAATACCGTCACCGCCATTTACACCGAAGGCGACTGCATTTACACCCAAGATATTGTGATAAATGTGTACTCGCAGCCAGTGGCAAATTTCACGGCAGTGACCGCTGCTTGTGAGGGGGAAGATATTACCGTGACCTACTCGGGCACTGCTCAGGCAGGCTTGGTTTACGACTGGGATTTTGGCACCGGAACGGCAACGCCGGGCACTAGCCAAGGCCCGCACCAAGTCAATTGGGCAAATGCAGGCTCGGAGCAAATCACGCTGACCGTCACTTCCGCACAGGGTTGTGATTCTGAACCATTCAGCAGCTCCGTTCAGGTGGAACTACCGCTCATTGCGCCTGTGATAAACTGCAACACGACACTTAGCACCATCGAGTTCAGTTGGGCGGACGTGGCCGGAGCAACGGACTATCAAGTGAGCCTGATTTCCGGTACGCCCGGTTCGCAGACTACGCAAAACACCTACGACATCACGGGACTGATGCCCGGCGACCAAGCGACTATTGAACTTACCGTCTCGAACGGTGGCCCATGCCCACCAGTGACGGTGCAGGAAACTTGCATTGCGCAAGACTGCCTGCCTGTGGTTGTGGGTGTTGACCCAGTGGGGCCAATCTGCCTCGGAAGTGTTGCGACAGTGCAACTGACAGCTACCGTGACGGGCAATGCGGGTGGCGGCACGGAAACTTGGAGTGGCCCCGGCACTAGCGCCAGCGGCCTTTTCAATCCTGCAACGGCTGGGGTGGGCACGCACCAAGTGGTAGTTGTTTACGAAGAAAACAACTGCACCTACCAAGCCGCTGGCACTGTGCAAGTGCGGCCAACGCCGACGGCGAATTTTAACGCAAGCGCGATTATTTGTGAAACAGGTGCAGCAACGGTGACCTACGCCGGCAGCGCGCCTACTGGTGCTACCTACACTTGGAATTTCGGTGGTGGAACGGCTACGCCCGGCACTGGCCAAGGCCCGCACCAAGTCAGCTTCGCTGCTCCGGGCAACTACAATATCACGCTAACCGTGACGCAGGCGGGTTGTACTTCTTCGCAAATCATACACAGTGTGCAGGTGGACCCGGAACTGACTGCACCTGATATTGATTGCACGACGAATACTTCGTCCATCGAGTTCACTTGGGGTACAGTGCCCAATGCAACGGACTATCAAGTGACGGTTTTAGCGGGACAAACTGGCAGCCAAACCTCCCAAACGAGCTATCTCGTGAACGGCCTGCAACCCAACGATGCCGTGACCATTGAGCTGACGGTGAGCGGCAACACGGCTTGCCCACCTTTAACGGTACAGCAAACCTGCATCGCACAAGATTGCCCAACAGTGACAATTGACCTGACGCCCGTTGACCCAATTTGCTTGGTAGCTGGAACGGCAACGGTTCAGTTAACCGCCAACGTGACGGGCGGCAGCGGCAATGGCACAGGCACTTGGAGCGGGCAGGGCGTTAGTGCCAATGGCGTTTTCAATCCAAATACAGCAGGTGTAGGCACACAGACGATAACCTATGTTTACAATGAAAATGCCAATTGCAGCTACGATGCCACGCAGCAAATTCAAGTGGTGGCTGCACCCGTGGCCGATGCTGGAGCGGATGCGGAACTTACCTGCGATGTGAACGGAACTTCCGTGCAACTGGGCGGCAGCGGCACCTCCACAGGCCCAAATATCAGCTACGATTGGAATGCTGCCAATGGCAATTTCCCTGGTACGCCGGACATTCCAAACCCAGTGGTTGCGGTGCCTGGCACTTACACTTTAACCGTGACGAACACAGCGCTGGCTGGTTGCTCCGCAACGGACATGGTGGTGGTTTCGGCCAGTCAAGACCTCCCCGCTATTGAGGTTAACATTATTCCAGTGAGCTGCTTTGGTGAAAATGATGGGGCGATTTCGATTGCTTCAGTAACCGGAGGCCAGCCGCCTTACCTCTACTCGCTCAACGGCGGCACTTATGCGGCCAACAGCACTTTCCAGCCGCTGGCGCCGGGCGTGTACGAGGTATCGGTAATTGATGCATCTGGCTGTGAGGCCAGCCTGACGATTGACATCACGCAGCCGCAGGAGCTAAATGTGGAACTGATAGCTGTCATCGAAGGTGGTGGCAACATTATCCGGCTGGGCGATACGACGGAATTGCAGGCGCTCGTCACCTTGCCCGCCGACAGCTTGGACAACGTCACATGGTTTCCGAAGGAACTGGTTTCCTGCGACACTTGCCTGAACACTTTCGTTTCGCCAACCGACCAGACGTTATTCTCCATCACCGTGGAAAGCAATGGTTGTGTGGCCAGTGACGATTTGACGCTTTTTGTGAAAAAGGACCGTCCGGTGTACGTGCCGAATGCCTTCTCGCCCAATGGAGATAGCCAAAACGATGTGTTCATGATTTACGCCGGCAAGCAGGTGGCGAAGGTGAAATCTTTCCTCGTGTTCGACCGTTGGGGAGAGACTGTTTTCCAATACTACAACTTCCCACCAAACGACCCCGCCTACGGCTGGAATGGGAAGCATCGGGATGAGTTTTTGAATACGGCAGTTTTCATTTGGTTTGCGGAAATCGAATTTGTGGACGGGAAAGTGGAACTCTACGAAGGGGATGTGACGCTGTTCAGGTAACATCCTCACTTGAAGGAAAAGGGCAAGCTGCTTTCTTGGGGCTTGCCCTTTTTTATATTAAAAATAGCGCTTTTTGATAAAAAACGGTGTAACCTTTGAACAAGCTTCACTATCGTTTTGTCTTAGATAAAGATATTAAATCAATGAAAAATCAGAGCATCAAAATAGTAAGCTGTTGTTGTTCCACTTCATTCGACGGAGGGGCGATACTCGCTTGTTGATTTTGGCGCAACTAATTGATTATCAGCAAAAAAGCCTTTCCGCTACATGGGAGGGCTTTTTTGTTTTAGACCAATCGAAACATCCATTTTTTAACAAAAAAACTTTCAAATCATGGCATCAATCAGACTTGGGGACATTGCCCCCGATTTCACCGCTGAAACCACCCAAGGTACCGTTCATTTTCACGAGTGGCTCGGCGATAGCTGGGGGCTGCTTTTTTCACACCCGGCAGATTTCACGCCTGTCTGCACCACCGAACTGGGCCGTACCGCTGCACTCAAGGGTGAATTTGACAAGCGGGGTGTCAAGGCCATCGCTCTGAGCGTGGATCCGCTTGACTCGCACATGAGTTGGCTGGGCGACATCGAGGAAACGCAGCACGTGACGATGAACTTCCCCATCATTGCCGACCCAGAACGCAAGGTGGCTGAGCTGTACGATATGATTCACCCGAACGCTTCCGAGAAGTTCACCGTACGCACGGTCTTCGTCATCGGGCCGGACAAGAAGGTGAAAATGACGCTGACATACCCCGCAAGTACAGGCCGCAATTTCCTCGAAATCCTGCGGGTGATTGACAGCCTGCAACTCACGGCCAACTACAGCGTGGCAACGCCTGTGGATTGGAAGAACGGTGAGGATGTGGTCATCGTGCCAGCCATTAAGGACGAGGACATTCCAGCCAAATTCCCGAAGGGACATACCCGCATCAAGCCATATCTGCGCATGACGCCACAGCCTAATCTTTAGGGTGTGAGCGCGTGAGAGAGGTGAGCGGGTGAGCGCGTGAGCGGGGCTTCGGAAGGGTTGGCCATGAGGGCAAAACTGAACCCCACCCGCCTAAACCTTCAATACCTTGTCGTTTCAAAAAGAAAGCCTTGCCGTTTTGGCAGGGCTTTTTTGTTTTGGGAAAATTGTCGTCCACCTGCCCATTCGTCGAAGGAATCCAGTCTTTTGGCAGCCTTGTCCCGCCGAACTTGACCATCTGTGTATCTTCCCGCTATATTTCCGTTTTTTCAAAAAATGTTTAACCAAATAAATTTCATCATGATTCGAAAGCACAACTTTTTCCGCATGGCTGCACTTGGCTTGGCACTCTGTTTTAACACGGTAGCCTCCGCACAAACTGCCGCCAAAAAGGAAATCAAATTACCGCAAGGCGTCGAGAAAGTGACGACCGTGGAGGGCATCACCGAGTACGTTTTAACGAGCAACGGGCTTCACTTTCTGCTCTTTCCAGACCAGTCGAAGCCGACCATCACCGTCAATATCACCTACACGGTGGGCAGCCGCCACGAGGGCTATGGCGAAACGGGCATGGCGCACCTGCTGGAGCACCTGGTGTTCAAGGGCACGCCCAACCACCCCAATATCCCGCAGGAGCTGACCGAACACGGCGCCCGGCCAAACGGTACTACTTGGTACGACCGCACGAACTACTTCGAGACCTTCAACGCCACGGACGAAAACCTGAAATGGGCGCTTGACATGGAGAGTGACCGGATGGTGAACTCGTTCATTGCGAAGAAAGACCTCGAAAGCGAGATGACGGTGGTGCGCAATGAGTTTGAAAGTGGCGAGAACGATCCTTCCAGCGTACTCATGGAGCGGGTGATGAGCACCGCCTACCTCTGGCACAACTACGGCAACTCGACCATCGGCGCTCGTGCCGACTTGGAGAACGTGCCGATTGAAAGGCTTCAAGGTTTTTACAAAAAATACTACCAGCCGGACAACGCCATGCTGGTGGTGGCTGGAAAAATTGACCAAGAAAAGACACTGGAACTCATCAAGGAGTATTTTGGCAAAATACCGAAACCAACCCGTGAATTGATACCGACCTACACGAAAGACCCGACGCAGGACGGCGAGCGCAGCGTTACGCTCCGCCGCACGGGTGATGTGCAGGTGGCTTCTTGCCTTTACCACACGCCACCGGGGGCGCACCCTGAGTATGCTGCCGTGGCTGTTTTGGATGAAATACTGACGAACGACCCCGCAGGGCGACTCTACAAAGCACTGGTGGAGACGAAGAAGGCGGCCACAGTCTGGTCATTTGCGCCAGCGCTCAAAGAAGGCGGCTTCATGTACATCAATGCGGATGTTCGGCAAGAGAACTCACTGGAGGACGCCCAAACTACGATGCTGAAAGTGCTGGATGAACTCACCACCAACCCACCAACCGCCGAGGAAGTGGAACGGGCGAAGGTGCGCATTCTGAAAGATTGGGAACTTGGCTTCAAAAGCTCTTCGTCTGTGGGCCTGAGCGCCAGCGGTTATATCGCCATGGGCGACTGGCGCTTGGCATTCTTGTTCCGGGACAATGTGGAGGAAGTGAAGATGGAAGACGTGGTTGCGGTAGCAAAAAAATACTTCAAGCCGTCCAACCGGACGACTGGGCTTTTCATGCCGGACAAAAATCCAGACCGCTCGGAGATACCCGATGCGCCAAACCTCGCCACTTTGCTGGCGAATTACAAGGGTAAAGAAGCGATTGCAGAAGGCGAAGATTTCGACCCAGCGCCTGAAAACATTGAGAAGCGCACCACTCGTGGCGAGGCTTCCGACAAGGGCATTGAGTTTGCTTTTTTACCGAAGGAAACCAGGGGCAACAGCGTGTCGGCCCGCATGACGCTTCGGTTTGGGGATGAAAAAACCCTGATGAACCAAGACGTGGCCGCTTCCTTCACCGCCATGATGCTCGACAAAGGCACGAAGACGATGAACCACCAGCAGCTACAGGATGAACTTGACAAGCTGAAAGCTCGGGTGAATATTTTTGGTGGCGGCAGCACTGCCAGTGTAAACATCGAGACGGATCACGACAACCTACCGCAAGTGATGAAACTCGTTGGTGATATGCTCAAGAACTCGACTTTTTCGCAAGAAGAATTTGACAAACTGAAAGAGGAGCAATTGGCTGCCATCGAATCGCAGCGCAGCGATCCGCAGGCACTTGCTTTCACTACTTTCCAACGCACGATGAACCCATATCCGAAAGGGGATATCCGCTACGTGATGACGCTGGACGAGGAGGCCGAGGCTGTGAAAAACCTGAAGTTGGAAGACGTGAAGGCATTTTACAAGAAATTCTACGGCACATCGGATGCTACCGTGGCGGTGGTTGGCGACTTCGACAAAGAAGCCTTGAAGAAGGTGACGCTGGAGCAGTTCAGCAATTGGAAAAGCCCAAGCGGCTACACCCGTGTGCCTTCGCCTTACAAGGAGGTGAAAGCGAATAGTGAGGCCATTAACACGCCGGATAAAGCGAACGCCGTGTTCATTGCGGGTATGCCGCTCAATATCAGCGACAGCGACCCAGATTATGCGGCACTTGTGATGGGCAATTACATGCTCGGTGGTGGGTTTTTGAACTCCCGTTTGGCTGTTCGCATCCGTCAGAAGGAAGGTTTGAGCTATGGCGTGGGTTCTCGCATAAGTGCGAGCAGCCAGGACAAGTCGGGCATGTTCCAGGCATTTGCCATTTATGCGCCAGAAAATGCGACCAAATTGGAAGCGGCTTTCAAAGAGGAGATTGACAAGATGCGCACCGATGGTTTTACGGCGGAGGAGCTGGCCGCTGCCAAGTCGGGCTATATCCAAAGCATGGGCATGAACCGGGCGGAAGACCGCAGCCTTTCAGGTACGCTGAACAATTACCTCCAACTCGACCGCACGATGATGTGGGACGCTGATTTGGAGAAAAAAATCATGGCACTGACACCAGCGCAAATCAACGCTGCCATGAAGAAATACGTGGACCCATCGAAATTCGTGTACGTGAAGGCGGGCGATTTTGAGAAGGCTGCGAAGCCTTGATTTAGTTGGCAGTTTGACAGTTGGCAGGGGGCAGTCTAGTTCCGTGCTATTATCTTAAGCTCCATTTTCATTGATAAAAAAAGCGCCGTTGCAATTGCAACGGCGCTTTTTTTATGGAAAGCTAATATGAATGAGGTTGCTGGCAATGACTGCCCCCGACCAAGGTCGGAGCCAACTGTCGAACTGCCAACTTCTTTAATTCTTCACCGTCTCCCCACGCTCACCGTCTTTGTACTCAACGATGAAGGCATCGGAAAAATCCTTGTTTGAGCTACGGATATTGGTCAAATCCGCCTGTGCCTCTTCGAGGGTAGCGTAATCTGCGACCATGACCCGGTAGAGTTTACGGTCAGCGAAAAACTCCTTGTCGATGCGGCGAATGTTCTTCACGTTGCTGAAACGGGAGTGGTTCATGTCCACATTCTTGAGGGCAATTATCTGGATTTTGTAATAAGTGCCAGTAGTCAGTGGAGCGGCCATTTTGGCATCAGTTTTCGCTTTGGTCGTAGTCGTTGTGGCCACTTCCTTTTTAGGCACCTCTGGCTTCACGACTTCTTTTTTAGGAGCAACCTCCTTCTTCGGTGTTTCTTTGATTGCTGGCATTTCTGGCTTTTCAGCCACAGCCAGATTCTGCGCATCCTCCTTCATGGATTCCTCCTCATTGCCGCCACCCACGCCATAAGGTTCCATGTAAAGTGGTGCGCCAAAGTCGTTGTAGGTATTGTAGTCGTTGCTGTCAAATTCGTAAGAAGCTGCGAAAAAGCCATCCTTCGTAGCTTCGAGTGCATACTTGCGGGAAGGCTCCACGGGGAAATCATAGTGACCATTTGGCGAAGAGACCTTCTTCATAAAACGGCGCTGGCCTTTATCATCCACTTCGTAAATGGCAACTTCCACATCATCAAGCACCTCACGGCTGGCTTTGCTGAAAACCTCGCCACGGGCAGTGTACTGCACCACGGGCGTTTCGTAAGAAAATCCGAAAATATCCTCGTCGGTGGTGTTCACTTTTTCCATGCCGTAGCTACGGTTGGAGACGATGAAGCCGCCTTTGCCGGATGGTGTTTTTACGAAGGAAAAATCATCGGCAGGCGAGTTGAGCGGAGTGCCAATGTTCTCGGCGGTTTGCCACTGCGATTTTGCACCTTTTGTTTTGAAAATATCGAAGCCGCCCATCGAGACTTGGCCATTGGAGGCAAAATAAAGATTGCCTTCAATTTTGTCATAAAATGGCGTGATTTCGTCGCCCTTCGTATTGATGCGAGAACCAGCATTGATAGGCAAGGTAAAGTCGTTGGCATTGCTGCTGGTTTCACGGGTCGTGTACCAGATGTCCATTCCGCCCATGCCACCGTTGCGGTTGGAGGCGAAATAGAGAACCTCGGTATTGTCAATCTGCACCACGCTCGGCTGGGTGGTAGAGACGTTTTGCTCGTTGATATAGTTTGGTAGGCGCTCAGGCGAAGTCCAAGTCTTGCCTACACGGCGGGTCACGAAGATTTCGCAGTGGGTAGTTAGACCGCCCCATTTTTCCTCCGACTTACAAATTGTGAAGTAAAAGCGGGAAGCATCCGGCGTAAGCGTACCATTGCAAAAATGGTCACCCTCGATGACCGGGAAGTTTTCGATCGGCTGCGCTTTGCCCCAATCCGCACCGCCAGATTTGATGCTGCGGTAGATTTCGGCACGCTTTGCCATCGTGGAAGAGAAGTAAAGTGCCTCATCGCTGAAGGCGATTGGGCCGAACTCCGTTTCTGGTGTGTTGATGTTGGCGCTGAGGTGTCCCAGCACGATGTTCGGGTCGTCGCCCTTCATGGTGTACTGGGCAGCCAATTCGCAGCCCCGCAGTTCGGTCTGAACCTGCTGCGAAACGGTGGCCTTATCGGCAGCATTATAGTTGCCGAGGAACTTGACGAACTCGCTGCTGGCAGCTTCGTGCTCGCCGTTCTGCTTAAGGCAGCGGGCGTAGCGGAAGCCTATCATCGGAAAAGCGGCGTTGTCGTCCTTCACGTTTTTCCAAACTTCCGCAGCATTGCGGTAGTCACGGATGGTGTAGAAACATTCGCCAGCCATGTAGGCCAGTTCCTTTTTCTTTGTTTTTTGTTTGAAAGCAGCTCGGTAATGCTCACCTGCGTCGGCGTACTGGGCTTTTGCCTCTAATTGATCGGCCAGTTTTAGGTGTTTCTTCCAGCTGAGTTTGTCTTGTGCCTGTACGTTGAACGCAAGAAACAAGACTGCGAAAAGGGATAAAAAGGTGGGATTTTTCATGATTGTTGTTTTGGAAAAATATAAATGCTGTTAAAAAATTGATTTTATTCAACCTGTTGATTTTCAAAATTATGCAAAAAAACAGATTGCAAAAGCCTTTAATGATTAAATTTCTGATAGGAGTTTTTCAATGACTTCTGGGAAGTGCCGATGCTCCAATTGATGGATTTTCTGGGCGATACCTTCAGGGGTATCTTCGGGGCCGACTGGACATTTCGCCTGAAAAACCATATCGCCGTCGTCGTACTCCTCGTTCACAAAGTGGATGGTGATGCCGGTTTCCGTTTCGCCCGCTTTTTTCACCGCCTCGTGCACCCGCATTCCGTACATTCCTTTGCCACCGTATTTTGGCAGCAGCGCCGGGTGAATATTGACCATCCGATTTTCAAAGACCTGCACTAGGTACGTTGGAACCAACCACAAAAAGCCCGCCAATACCACAAAATCAATAGAAAATTTATTAAAAATTTTCAAAATATCTTCTGACTGGTAAAAGTACGCTCGGTCAATGACCAAAATCGGAATGCCATTTTCAAGTGCCATGTCCAAAACAGGCGCATCAGCCTTGTTTGAGACAATAAGACTTACGTTGATATTGTGGTTATGTTTGAAGTGTTCAACAATTTTTTTAGCATTGGAGCCTGTGCCCGAAGCAAAAATGGCGATGTGATGAATCATATTTCACAAATAAAATCCTTTCGGCGGTTTTGGATAAAATCGCT
Organism: Saprospiraceae bacterium; assembly: GCA_041752395.1. GTDB lineage: Bacteria > Bacteroidota > Bacteroidia > Chitinophagales > Saprospiraceae > UBA6168. Next base: position 22,199 of record JBGSWN010000061.1, read on the forward strand.
TTTCGGAATTTTTACAGGCCACAATTAGCCTAAATTTTAAAAAACCAACTAACTTTGAACGCATCTATCCGCTTGCGCCATGCCTTTTAGAAAGACTAAAATGGACGCAAACTTTCACAACAACTATCGAGAAAACTATCTTTGCGCACCTGTTTTGGGCAGGGCTTTATTTTTTTATAAAAACCATTGATAATCAATTTTTTATAAAACGACGAAGTCTTTATATTAAATTGAAACAAGGTTATTTTTGAAACGTAACGAACAGGTACGCAGCGCAGGCTTTCATCCCCCAAGCCGCTGAAATCAACATAACATGCAAATAACGACCAGCCACCGCCTAACTTACTCCACAGATGCCCTCATTGTGCCGATTGCACAAAAAACTGATTTGGATGCCATTTTTTCGATGGTGGCTGAAAAAACGGGTGTGCCTGCCGATTTGATAAAAAACGATTTCAAAGCTGGAGCGAAGGAAATCCATACGCTTTATTTTACCGAAAACAAGCAAAACAAGCGAATCTACCTACTTGGACTCGGCGAAGCGCCCCGCAGCATTGACGTGCTGAATGCCTTCCGTTCCTTCGTCTTCAAGCGCAAAGCTAATTTGCCTACCAATCTTAATGTAAGTTTTTTACATAAAAACGCCCCAGAAAATCCCGCCAATTGGGTGGAAGCCAGTATAAATGGCCTCCTGCTCGGCCGCTACGACATCGGGCTTTACAAAACAAGCAAGAAACAGGAAGACGCTGCCACCGATTTCAACATCGAAATAGCAGTGGCTGAGGAGCACTTGCCTGCTGCAACTGAGGCACTAAAACGTGGCGAAGCATTTGCCGGCACCCACGCTAAAATCTTCAACCTCATAAACGCTCCCGCAAACAAGAAAACGCCGCAAATGCTGGCGGATTGGGTTGTAAAATCAGGCAAGCAGTACAATTATAACGTTGAGGTTTTTAACGAAAAACAGATACACGAAATGGGCCTTCATGCGCTCATCTCCGTGAACAGGGGCAGCGAAAACCCTCCCACTTTCATCGTGATGGAATACAAGCCAGCGGAAGGAAAAGTGGTGGGCAAAATCGGCTTGGTCGGTAAAGGCGTCACCTTCGACACGGGCGGGCTTTCCATCAAGCCGTCCACCAATATGCACTACATGAAATCCGACATGGGCGGTGCTGCAGCCGTGTTCGGCACCATTGAAATGGTGGCCAAGCTGCAACTCCCGATGCACATCGTAGGCGTAGTGCCTTCGACGGAAAACTCCGTGGATTCCCTTTCCACCAAGCCCGGCGACGTCATTGGTTCATACCAAGGCAAGACCATTGAGGTCATTGATACTGACGCTGAAGGCAGGCTCATCCTCGCCGATGGACTGACCTACGCCGTGCGCCGCTTCGCACCAGATGTGCTGATTGACCTTGCTACCCTGACCGGCTCCTGCATCCGCACGCTCGGCACTTATGCTGGCGGGCTGTTTTCCAACAACGACGAACTGGCGGGCAAGCTGACCTTAGCTGGCGAGCATACTGGCGAACGCCTTTGGCGCTTGCCGCTCTGGGACGATTATAACAAGGAGCTAAAATCTGACGTAGCCGATATTAAAAACTTCAGCGGCAGCCCTGCCGCAGGCGCCATCACCGCCGCCAAATTCCTCGAAGCGTTCATCGAAAAACACCCAGCGTGGGCACACATGGACATAGCTGGCATGGCGGTCAGCGATTCCGAGTTTTCTTCGCAAAAAAGCGCCACAGGCTATGGCATCCGAATGCTGATTAACTACATGCAGGGATTGATTGACGAGGCAAAAGCCTAATTTTTCTTACCTATCTTTTTCTTTGAAAAAAGGCTAAAATGGCTTTCCTTCGCCGTTGTGGTCGACCAATTTATTGGGCCGACCGAGAATTATTAAACGGTCAGCCCAATAAATTGGGCGACCAAAAGCAGCCTTTATGAAAAACAGCATCACCGCCCACGACCTAAGCTTTGAGCCGTTCATCAGCGAGATGGCAATAACAGCAAGGGTCAAGTCGCTCGGTAGCAAAGTCCGAGAGCAGTATCAGGGCAAGTGCCCGCTGTTCGTCGGGGTGCTGAATGGGGCGTTTGTCTTCGCTGCCGACCTCGTTCGTGCGAGCGGTGTGGAGTGCGAGGTGGCGTTCGTGCGGCTAGCATCCTACGAAGGCACTGCATCGAGCGGGAAAGTTTCCACCGTGATTGGGATGGATTTTGAGGTGAAAAATAGGCACGTCATCGTCGTGGAGGATATCGTGGACTCTGGCCGGACGCTGCACTTTTTTTTCGAAGAACTGCAAAAACTGGAACCTGCTTCGATCACCTTGGCGGCGCTGCTCCATAAACCAGATGCACTCCAATTCCCCGTCAAAATAGATTATCTCGGTTTCGAAATTCCGAACAAATTCGTGGTCGGTTACGGGCTGGATTACAATGGCCTCTGCCGCAATTTGCCCAGCATTTATCAAAAGGTTTAGAAAGTTT
>JBGSWN010000062.1:0-26318 GCA_041752395.1 Saprospiraceae bacterium
ACATCAACCAAATTGAAATTGCCGTTGCCATCGGACATGGTCGAGAATGTTCCTTCTCCATTTTTCAAAACAACCTGAGCGCCAGCGACAGGCGTGCCGTCGGTAGCTTTTACCGTTTGTCCTGAGAAAGTGAAAAGGGAAAGTGGGCTTAGTTGAACATTGAGGATGGTCAAAACGCCATTGTCCAAGGTGGCGTTCACTGTTTTCGACTGGTAGCCGTTTGCGGAGAAGGTCACTTCAAAAACGCCGGGAAGGGCTTGTCCTGTTTTGTAAACCCCATCAATTCCAGAGGTAGCCGCATTGGCTTGGGTACTGGCGATGTGGGCATTTGCACCCTGAATCGGCATACCTGTTACGGCGTCCGTCACCGTGCCTTCTAGCCAGCAGGCACGCACATAGTTTGCTCCACAAACAAAGAGTCCGTTGCCAATATCGGTGAGCAAAACAATGCCTGAGGGAAGGAATGGGTAGGCACCCCAAGAACCGCTGAAGCCGCCGTTGCCGCCGAGGAAGGTATCCCAATTGCCGACTTCAATCACATTCTCTGGGCGGGAGGCATCGGCGATGATGCCGCCGTCCGTGTAGTAACTGATGATGAGCCAATCCTGCCAAACATGCACGTTGTGTGGGATGACGCTAGCGCCAAGCGTGGCAATCGGCCTGAACTGGTCAAGCTCTATGATGTCGCTTGGGTCTGAGACATCGTAAACACCGATGGGTGCATTTGCTTTTTCGTCGGTGATGAATGCTACATTCCCGTCATCGCTCAGCCAAACATTGTGGGTAAAAAGAAAAGGTGTTGGCTGCTTTCCCAGCAAAGTGATATTTTGCTTATTGGAAACATCGTATATCGTCATATTGCCTGCATATATTTCTGAGGCATACATTTTATTATCCCGGACATAAACATCGTGTGAGTAAACAGCAGGAGCTGCCGCCACGAATATCGGCGTTCCTGGTGTTGTGAAAACATCCACAATCAGCATACCACCGCTGTTCACGTTTGCGCCAGCGATGTAGGCATAGCCAAACTCATCAATGTAAATATTGTGGGCAGTATTGTAGGTGCCAAGGCCAGGCAAGTTCGGTACCCAGTCGGTGGCTGTGATATTGTTTGGGGCGTTGGTCAGGTCAATAACCATAAGGCCGTTGGCCGTTTCGTTGATGACGTAAGCATAATTGCCCCAAGTTTTCATGTCACGCCAAGTCGAATTTGCACCTGGCAAGAATTTCACCTCCACCGCATTGTTAGGGTCGGCAAGGCTCACCACGGAAACGCCTGTAACGGTGCCAACCAGTGCGTACTCCGTGCCATCATCCGGGTCCACCCAGCCCCAGATGTCGTTCAGGTCTTGGGTGTAGTCCACTTGGTCCAAAAGGGTCATGTTCAACTGGGCGAAGGCATTGGACATTGCGCCAGCAAACAAAAATGCGAGTAGGAATTTTTTCATAAAAGGATGTTGAGTTTTAATTTTTCTAAAATGAAGGTCGCCTAAAGAAATTATGATAAAATGAAGGAGGGCAAAGGTAGTTTTTTTCAAATGGAGGTCGGATTATGTTGGGATTCAAAAACAAGATTGGCAAGCGGGTGACAAAACCACCACCGCTTGACAATCTTTGCTATTTTTTTTGAAAATAGTCCTTGAAAACAAGGCTTAAATTCCCCAATGCATGCTCACGACAACGTTCCGGCCCTGTGCATTGATGCCGCTGGCAAAGGTGCGGTAGTTCAGGTCGAGGATGTTCTCCACCCCGACTTGTATCCGCAGCATTTTGGTCAATTGCCGACCAGCATGAATGTTCCAAGTTTGCCAAGCAGGTGTGCCGTCGGGCGTTGCGTACTGTTGATTGTCCTCGCCGGAAGGGGAATAGTCGGCCAGTTTTTTCATGCCATTGAAAAGGTAGCTTGCTTGCGCAAAAAACTTGGCGTTCTCATACTCTAAGCCGATCCTGCCAAATAGCGGGGAAATATGGTCAAGTGGCACTTTATTGGTCAGGTCACGTCCTTCAGTGTAGGTGATATTTCCTCGCAAAACCAGGCCATGCGACACCTGGAATTTGCCGCTGGCCGTCAGTCCCCAAACCTTGGCTTTGCCCACATTCACGTTCGCCAAGGTGCGGAATCGGCTGCCCAAAAAGTCCACGCTGTCCTGCCCGTTGACGGCAAAAGCACGGGTCACAATGGCATCGGACAAAGTGCTAAAATAGGCGTTGATATTGAGGAATCCCAAGTTTCCGATGTTTTGCGTCAGCCCAATTTCACGGTAAAAAACCTGCTCTGGCCGCAGGTCAGGATTGGCCACGATGAGGTCGCCGCCGTTCGTTTCAAAGGTTCTGCCGAGGTCATCAATGTTCGGATTGCGGAAGCCAGTGGAGAGCATTGCATTCAGTCGCAACCCGCCAGCGAGATTGGCCACCACGCCGAGATGTAGGTTCTGGGACTGGGAGTGCTGACGAACATGCGCCATGCCGCTGTCATAAAATTGTGGGTCAAAATTGGCGTCAATCGTCACGGAACTGAACCTAAGGCCATCGGAGAGGATGAGTTTTTTGTCCATCAGTTCCCAACGGTGCGAAAAGTAGAGGCCAGCCGTGGAATAGGTGCCATCTGGATAGCGGCTCTGAATGGCCTGTTTTTGTCCAGATTCGAGGTTGTCGGAATGCGCTTCGCTCTCCAGCACGTTCTGCGTCACCTCTGCACCGTAGCGGATTTCATGCCCATTTACCTGCTTGTAGAGGTCGAGGTTGGCGGAATAAATTGTGAGGCTTTCGACGAAATTGTTGCGCAGGATTTTGTTCAAGCCCCGGTCATGTCGGCTCTCGTCAATCAGTTGCACGGCGGTTGTCAACCGCAAGTCGTCCGCCCACCATTTTTTCGTTTCTTTTTTCAATTGGTAACTCAAAAACTGGCGGGTTTGTGGCCCGTAGTACCATTCTGCGAATTTGGGTTGGCCGTTGGACAGGATAGTGAGGCGGTCGTAGCGAGGCACATCAGTCGTGGTGGAAAGCTGAAGATTCAGTAAATGCTCGGTTCCGTTACCGGGTGCGTACAGGACTTTTTGCAAAACATCCAACTGTTTGTAGCCGCTGGAGCGCTGTAGGTTTGGGTCATCGTTGGTCAGTACTTGGTCGCCGCCATTGATTCTTTTTACGTAAAAATTGCGGTCGCCGAAGTTGGGGTAGTCCATCATGTCCTTTCCGCCGCTTCGCAAATCACCAAAATCACTGGCCGTCACTGCTGTGAGCGAGGCCCATTTTTGGTTGCCGAGGTTAATGGCGGCGTGAGCGGTTTTGCCCTCATTCGCTGAGGAGTAGCGCACGAAACCTTTTGTTTTTCCTTTGAAATTTGAGCTGTCGCCCAGCGTCGGTTTTTGGGTAAAAAAGCTGATGACGCCGCCGATGGCATCCGTTCCGTAAACCACGGAACCAGCGCCTTGCAGCACTTCGATGCGCTCCATCACGTTCGGGTCGGTGGTGATGCTGTTCTGGAGGTGTCCCGCCCGATAGATGGCGTTGTTCATGCGCACCCCGTCCACCACCAGCAGCACCCGGTTCGCCTCGAAGCCCCGAATGACTGGACTGCCGCCGCCTTGCTGCGATTTTTGCACAAAAACGGCCCCACTGTTGGCGAGTGCATCGGCGGTCGTGAGCGGACTTATTTTGTTGATTTGAGATTGGAGCACCAGGTCTATCTGGTGCGGAATGTCGCTTTTCCGCTCGATGATTTTATTGCCAGAGACGACAATTTCTTCCAGGTTGACGGACTTTAACGAGTCTTGTGCCTGTGCCATTAATGCCAAGCAAACTGCTCCGAGGAGCAACGGGAGGTGAAGTTTCTTCATAGCGCTGTTCAGTAAATTTTGAGTCGCTTTTGCCAAAATGTTTTCCCTCCATTTTGGCAAAAAATAGTGTTTACAGCGTAAATAACCCTCAAAAGTACCGAAGCGCTGGCACGTTTACTAACTGTTCAAATCATATTTTCTTCACCAATAAGAAGTTTTGAGTTGTGAAAATAGCGATTCTAAAATTTGGAGGGTTATGGAAAAAGAGCTATTTTTTCTTATTTTTGCAATAAAATCAGAAGAATATGAGCCTTCGACTTTCCTTCAACGATTTGGGAAATGAAGCGGTAAATCTTGAGTTTCATGATTATGAAAAGTTCGTCAAACAAGTCAGTTTGCTTCGTTCCAAAAAACAAATTTCTAGTACGCAAACAAAAGAATCGGCACTGCTCGAAAAAATAAATAATGGCTTTCCGGTAGCGAAATGGACTAAAATGCAGGAGCTGGATGAAAAAATGGAAGTATCCGTTATTGACGAAGAAGAAATGAAGGAGCTTTCAGCATTAACCGATGAATACGAGCAGTTTACCGTTCAGCGTTTGGGTTGGATTAAGAAGCTCGCTTTGCTACGCAATATTTCTATTGATAAAATAATGGCCGAATTGGGCATGACCAATGGGAAAGCCTAAAATCTCCTCCGAAACACGTGATATGGTCGAGTCACGAGCCGATGATAAATGCGAGTACTGCAAGGCTTTGGTACATTTTTCACCGCATCCTTTCACCATTGACCACATTATTCCGCCTTCCAAAAATGGTTCTGAAGCGCTCGAAAACTTAGCCTACGCTTGTTTTGGCTGCAACCGTTGCAAACACGATAAAACGATGGCGATTGACCCGTTTACCTAATTGGAAGTTCAATTGTTCAATCCAAGAACCCAAAACTGGCAAGAACACTTCACTTGGGATGCAGCTTATTTCACGAAAATATTGGGATTGACACCGACAGGCAGGGCAACGGTACATGCCTTGCAGCTTAACCGTTCTGCCCTGATTCGAATGAGAAAAGAATTGATAGAAGTGAATCGGCATCCCCCAAAAGACTGAGAATTAAGTACATCCTTGAAATCAGTTTAGAAAATAAATTTTACAAGCAATTGATTTTCAACACAATACCAAACACCTAATTTTAATACCAACTTACACCGCCTGTATCACATCATACTGCGTCAGCATGTGCAGGCTGCCAGCCCTGTCCCGCACTACCACCGCCTGTATTTCCTTCGTCAAATATTTGCCTAATTGCCGGAAAGGCATATCGTCCTCCACGATGGGGAACGGCCTGCCCATGACGCTCGTTACGGGCTTTTCGGCGTGGAGCAGCGGGTTGTCGAGGAGGTATTTCAGCACCTCGGTCTCGGTTACGCCACCCACCATTTTGCCGTCCTGCATGACAGGAAGTTGCGAAATGTCGTTCTCCTTCATCAGGTTGAAAGCATGGCGCACGTTGTCGTTTGGAGCGACAGTGAGGAAATTCTTGCTGTGCTTTTGGGCAATTAAATCCTTGATTTTCAGCTCGGTATCCAAGAAGCCACGCTCCCGCATCCAATCGTCGTTGTAGAGTTTTCCGATGTAACGGCTGCCGTGGTCATGGAAAATGACGACCACTACATCGTCTTTAGTGAGGCGGTCTTTTAATTGCAAAAGCCCAGCGATGGCGCTCCCGGCGGAGTAGCCGAGCAGGATGCCTTCTTCCTTCGCAAGGCGGCGGGCCATCACAGCGCCGTCCTTGTCCGTCACTTTTTCAAAATGGTCAATGACCGAAAAATCATAATTCTCAGGGATGATGTCCTCGCCGATGCCCTCCGTGATGTAGGAGTAGATTTCCTTTTCGTCAATCTTGCCCGTTTCCTTGTAGGCTTTCAGCGTGGAGCCATAGGTGTCAATGCCCCAAATCTGGATGTTCGGATTTTTTTCCTTCAAATACCTTCCGACGCCCGTGATGGTGCCACCCGTGCCAGCGCCCACGACGATGTGCGTCACTTTGCCCTCGGTTTGCTCCCAAATTTCCGGTCCGGTGCTCTCGTAATGCGCCTCCCGGTTGGCGAGGTTGTCATATTGATTGAACCAATAGCTGTTCGGGATTTCGGTGCTCAAACGCTTTGCTACTGAGTAATAGCTGCGAGGGTCGGTGGCCTCCACGTTGGTTGGGCAGACGATGACCTCTGCACCCATTGCCCGCAGCAGGTCGAATTTTTCCTTGGATTGCTTATCGCTGGTGGTGAAAATGCAGCGGTACCCCTTTACGCAAGCAGCGATGGCGAGGCCCATGCCTGTGTTGCCGCTGGTGCATTCGATGAAGGTGCCGCCGGGCTTAATTTTTCCTTCGGCCTCGGCTACTTCCACCATTTTCACGGCCATCCGGTCCTTGATGCTGTGGCCAGGGTTGAAGGTTTCGATTTTGCCTAAGATGAGCCCAGGCACATCGGCCACGACTTTGTTCAGTTTGACGAGGGGCGTGTTGCCGATGGTTTCGAGAATATTTTGGTAATACATTTCAATTTCGGATTTACGATTTACGATTTCGGATTGTAGGAAGTCAGGTGCGCCGCAAAGTTAACAGGGTTGGATGCTGAAACGGTGAGCTTGAGGATTTTGATTCAAAAAACTTGACCAAGGTACTGAGCACAATCACAAGTCACCAATCACCAATCACCATCAAGTTTTAAAATTCATCAAAAAATCCTTCACCAGCCCATCGAACCGCTTTCCATCTTCGCCGTCGAACTGGACTTCGACGGGCAGCACCATCAGCGGCAGCTTTTTTTCGAGGATTTTTTCACGGAGCAATTCAAAGCGCATGGCGTCTTTTTCGGTGGTGAGGATGATTTTTTTGCTGCCCGGCAAATTGGCAAACTGCTGCTCAATATCCGTCAAATCATCCTCGTCAAAATAATGGTGATCTTCGTAATCCTTCGTGCGCACCGTGCCGACTTTGGTCTCCAGCCAGTCCCGCAGGTAGTCGGAATTGGCGATGGCACTGACCGAAAGTACCGACATATCTTCCTGTAAATCAATGACATAGTTCGGGTTGAATACGTAGTAGGGCCGCAAATAGCGGTAGTTGCTGAAGAAAACCTGCTGGTGTGGAAAGGGCTTTATTTCCGCCAACATCTTTACCCGTTCGTCGTCGTGGAGGTCGTCAGGGCATTTGGTCACTACGATGATATCGGCCCTTCGGTAGGCACTTTTCCATTCCCGAAGGCGACCGCTGGGCAGCAGCCAATCACGGGTAAATGGTCGGCTAAACTCGGTCAACAAGATGTTCAACCCCGGCGACACGCCTCGGTGCTGGAAGGCATCATCGAGCAGCACGACCTGCGTTTCGGGCGCATGGCTGATGAGTTCAGGGATGCCAAGCGCCCGGTTTTCGTTCACTGTGGCGAACACGTCGGGGTATTTTCGCTTGAACATCAGCGGCTCGTCGCCCACTTGGTCGGCTTTGCTCCAGTATTGAACAATTTGGTGGCCCTGCGTTTTACGACGGTAACCACGGCTGAGTGTCGCCACATTCAAATAGGGCCGCAGCAGCCGAATGAGGTGCTCGATATGCGGTGTTTTTCCAGCGCCGCCTACCGTCAAATTGCCCACGGAAATGACGGGAAGGTCAAATTTTACGCTCATCAAAACTTTCTGGCGGTACAAAAAATCACGGATGCTGATGCCGAGGCCGTAGAGCAACGAAAAGGGCAGGAGCAGGATTCGTATGAGTGGGTCTTGTATCAATTGAGAATTGAAAATTGAAAATTGAGAATTGGCAAAAGTATTATTTGCGGAAAAATTAAACGCCTAATCCGACCAATCGTTTCAAACCCATGCAAATCGTACCTTCGCCCCCGATGAATCGAAGCCTAAAATCTTTGCTGAAGACCCCAGTTTTTTTGCTCCGCAAATTGTCGTTTTGCCTTGCGGCAATGGCTGCTTCGTTGTTCTCAAGTGCCCAAACTGATGAACCTATTTCCCCGGCTCCCCCGCTCACCCTCTCACCCGATCAACCCCTAAACTACGCAACCATCCGCCACATCTACGTCGAGGGCAATAAGCGGACGAAGCCGGACATCATTTTGCGGGAATTGGATTTTGGGGAAAACGATACGATTTCACTGGCTGAACTGACCGAACGGCTGGCGCAAAACGAACTGAAAGTGCTCAACCTGGGCCTTTTTACCACCGCAAAATTCAGTTTCAAAGAATGGGTGGGCGCCACGAACGAAGTGGGGCTGCTCCTCACGGTGCAGGAGGGCTGGTACATTTTCCCCTTCCCCATCCTCGAAATGGCCGACCGGAATTTTAACGTTTGGTGGGATACCTATGACCACTCGCTGCGACGCCTGAATTACGGTATCCGGTTTTACCACAACAACCTCACTGGGCGGAGGGACGTGCTGAAAGCGGTGCTGCAACAGGGTTTTACGAAAAAATATGAGCTGGTTTACACGCTGCCGTTCATCAATAAAAGCAAGACGCTGGGGCTGAACGTCAATTTCCTGCATACCCGTGAGAAGGAAATTGGCTACACGACGCTTGGCGATGAACTGATTTTTTCAAGGGACAGCGACAACCCGCTGCTGCGCCGGTTTCGGCTCGGTGTTGGCGCACAACTCCGTCGTCGGCTCAACCTCACGCACCGTTTTAACCTCACTTTTCACGAGAATTTCATTGATGATAAAGTGCTTTCGGAACTGAATCCCGATTTTTTTCTGGGTAGAAAAACCCAGCGCTACCTCGCTGCCGAATACCAAATTTCACTCGACAAACGGGACATTAGACCCTACCCAATGAACGGCTTTTTGCTCGATGCAAGCGCAGAAAGGCAGGGTCTTTTCATCCACGAAGGCATGGATGCGCTCAATGTTCGTGTGGGTTTTCAGCAGTTTTTTTCCTTCGGTAAAAAATGGAGCACAGGCTATGTGGTGAAGGGCAAACTGGGTTTGCTACGCAACAAACAACCCTACTATGGCAGCCAAGCCCTTGGCTACGAACCTGATTTCATTCGTGGCTACGAGTATTATGTGGTGGACGGGTTGGACTATGCCTACAACAAATCCATCCTGCGCTACCGGCTCTTTGATAAAAAACTGAACCTCGGCCCGTATATGAAACTGGAGTCGTTCAAGGAAATGCCCGTGAAACTCTTTTTGGTGTTGCACAATGAACTGGGCTACGTTAACAATTCGTTTTATGCCGAAGGCAATCCCCTCGCCAACGACCTGCTTTGGGGAACGACCCTGGGCTTGGATTTGGTGCTGTATTACGATAAGGTTTTTAACTTTGAGCTGAGTAGGAACAGGCTTGGGGAGTATGGTTTTTATTTACACTGGACGTTTAGTTTCTAGAGGGTGAGAAGGTGAGAGAGTGAGAAGGTGAGAGCTACTTGGCTCATGCTCTCACCTTTCTCACCCTCTCACTCTCTCACCTTCTAAATTATGCACGTAGTAGTTTACAGTCAATATTTAAAGGAAGGCGATTTGCCTTTTGTGCAGTACCTGTTCGATGCGCTGGCAGCGAACGGGGTCACGGCTTATGTGAACATGCCGTATTTGCAGGAACTGCAGGGCAAAATCACGTTTCAATCCAAAGTCCACAGCTTTGATAATCACCTTGATTTCCAATCAAAAGCGTTCGATTTTGTCATCACCTTGGGTGGTGATGGCACCATTCTCGCTGCGGCAATGCTCGTGCGGGATTCGGGTGTGCCCATCCTTGGCATCAACTTGGGACGCTTGGGTTTCCTCGCCACGGTGAGCAAGGACGAAATCGCAGCGGCCATCGGGTTGCTGGCCAAAGGTGGCTACACGGTGGGCGAGCGCAGTACGTTGCACTTGGAAAGCGACCCGCCGCTGTTCGGTGATACTCCTTATGCCCTGAACGATTTCACCATTCTAAAACGGGATACGTCCTCAATGATTACCATTCATGCCTTCGTGAATGGCGCTTACCTGAACACCTATTGGGCCGATGGCCTCGTGGTGGCCACACCGACGGGCAGCACAGGCTATTCGCTCAGTTGCGGTGGCCCGATTGTCTTCCCTGATTCCAATAATTTCGTGCTGACGCCTGTGGCCCCGCACAACCTGAACGTGCGGCCACTTGTCATCGCCGATTCAGCGACCATTTCATTTGAAGTAGAGGGTCGAACCGATAATTTCCTTTGCACCCTCGACTCCCGCCACGAAATCATTACTTCGGATAATAAGATTGCCGTGCGCAAGGGGAATTTTCCAGTGAAGGTGGTGCAGTTGTTGGACGATAGTTTTCTGGATACGATGCGGAAGAAGTTGAACTGGGGGGTGGATTTGAGGAACCATTGATGGAGTTGGCAGATTGACAGGGGGCAGTTGGCAGTTGGGAACAGCGAACCCAAACTAAGAATGAATCAAAAATAGTGATTATTAATGAGGCTTTATCCAGTTTTCTTTCTTTCTGATAAAATGTATAAAGTCCCTAAATGGTGGGTCTACTTCATATAATTCATCTTCGTCCATTGGTTTTGAAAATGTTTTAATAAAAGTGTCCCTTCCAATGACAAATTTTCTGACTGTAACATACTTTTGATTTACATCCAGCTTTAAGTCAACATAAATTGCTTTAAGTATTTTCTTCTTCCCGTTTCCTATAATAAATCTTTCTTTTTGAAACATACCACCTCCTCCTCTTCCACCTGATTGATAAACATTTTTCTTGCTATCATAGCAAAGTGAGTATTCAGATGATAAAATATCGCTTTTTTCAAACATTTGCTTTTTAGGGTTAAATAACCAAATTTCATTCATTCTACCGGCAGAACCTCCAATATTAGCAAGTCTAAAATCCAAAAAATTATCTTGATTGTAATTGCAAAAACAAATATTTGGGTCACATAAGTTACTATCAAAGTTCAAACTATAAAATTCCCCTATATCTAATTTTATAACTTGATGTTTATGGCCTAAATGAAAAATAAGCCATTGATTGTACCCTCCTAATGAATCCAAGCAAATTGTCACAGAGTCAACAATCATAGGTTGCTTTATGGCTGTTGTGCAGCATATGCTTTTTCTTTGTTCTTTAAAAAAATTGAACCTTTTCCTCTTTTCAGATTTAAAATTGTTCCCCCATACCCATTTGCAAGGGTCAAAAACCTCATTTATTTTGTGATTGTCAAATGGAATTTGCACTCCTAACTTTCCTATTGCATTTGCTTTTGAAATATCATTCTCCGACTCAATACAGCCAAATAAAAGCCCAATGGCAATTAGCGCAAAATAATAGGATGCCTTAAATAAATTCTTCATTGCTTTTTTTGAAAGCAAATCTACCTGCACCATTTCGAGCAGTATAAATACTTGATTAAGCGATTGTAAAAAGTAATTATCCGCCCTGATTAATTGAGTAACCGTTCAAAACATACCTCATACCTCTAGACCTCATACCTGACTCACACCCCAATATGAAACAGCGCATCCCCCATCCCCACCACCGGATTATTATTATGCCCAATAATATACCCTGCTTTTTTCGCCACCACAGGAATCTCATCCATTCCATACGGGTCATTTACCACCGCCATTATTTCACCGGGTTTTATCATATCCCCTGATTTTTTAAGCGCATGAAAGATGCCGGAACGGTCGGTGCGCATCCAGTTCGTTTTTGAGAGGTGGATATTGGGCATGGTTGGCGGTGGCGCTTCCGGCAGCATTTCTTGAGCATGGAGCAAGCGTTTGATACCCGCCAAACCATGCTCAATGGCAATCGGGTCGAAGCGGAGGTTTTCACCACCTTCGTAAACAATGATTGCCTTTTTGGCATCGAGTGCCGTTTTGCGAAGCGAATTGGCGATGGGCTTGTAAGAAATAGAGTAGGGGGCAGAGAAAGCATCAGCCAGCTCCCGGCTTTGCTGGTGGCCGGTGGTGTAGCGGATTTGCGGGAAGTTGTAGTTGTTATTGCCGCCCGTGTGGAAATCCACACCAAAATCAATGACGGGCAAGATGTTTTTGGTGAAAATATGCGCTACCCTTGCAGCCATGGAGCCATTGGCGGAGCCAGGAAAACTACGGTTCACGTCCTTGCCGTCCGGCACTTCCCGACTGAAATTGTTGAAACCATACACATTCATCAGCGGAATAACGACCACAGTGCCCTTGTGAATCCCCTCGAACCAACGCTGTGCAAGCGTCCGCCGCACGATTTCCACACTGTTGATTTCGTCGCCATGCACACCGGACATGAACAGGACGACCGGGCCAGGCTCTGTGCTTCGGAAAACGTGGACATTGAGGTAAATCTTGGTGTCGGATGGGAGTCGGCCTACGCTCAGTTTCAAAATGGCGTTTTGTCCGGGTTCGATGGTGTTGTTTTGAATGACAATATTCATTGAATGCTTGATTTAAAGGGTAATTGGGGCAGCGGCAAAGTTGCTAACAAAAATCGAACAAGTTCAGATTAGGAGAAATCACTGCCATTTCTTCCTCCCAACGTATTTTTCCACCCCTCGCTCCAAATTCTCAATGATTGCTCCCGCAATATCCACTTTGGTCGTTGTCTCGATGCCTTCCAAGCCCGGGGACGCATTCACCTCCATCACCAACGGACCTCGTTTGGAACGGAGGATGTCCACACCTGCTATTTCGAGGTTCATCAATCGGGCGGCATGGAGCACCGTTTCTTCCTCTTCGGGCGAAAGTTCCGTGGGGGTAGCCGAAGCTCCCCGGTGCAGGTTGGAGCGGAACTCGCCCGCCTGCGCCTGTCGGAGCATGGACGCAACCACTTTTTTACCCACCACAAATGCCCGAACATCGGTACCAGCCGCCTCCTCGATAAACTCCTGCAACATGACGGGTTGGCCCAGTTTGGTGAACGCTTCTACGACAGAAATGGCGGTATTTCGGCTCTCCGCCAACACCACGCCGACCCCGTGCGTGCTTTCGAGCATTTTCACCACGACTGGCGTTCCGCCAAGCATATCAATCAGACGGGGCAAGGCTTCCGGCATTCCTGCCATCACCGTTTTTGGTACGGCAATGCCGCCAGCGCTCAGTATTTGCAGGCATTTCAGCTTGTCACGGGCCATGATGAGCGCCTCGGAACGGGTAGCAGTGTAAACCTCCATCAACTCAAACTGCCGGATGACCGCCGCACCATAGTCCGTCACCGAGGCACCAATTCGAGGGATGACGGCATCCATGCCGACCAACCTGCCGCCTTCGTACATTACCTGTGGGATGCCCTGCTCGATGAGCAAACTGACCTGGCCGTGGTCAACGACCCGAACATAATGCCCTCTTCTGCGAGCTGCCCGAAACAAACTTTGCGTCGAGTAAAGGCCGGGGCCTCGGGAAAGTAGGGCTATGTTTAACATTGTGCGATTTACGATTTTACGATTTACGATTTACGATTTCGGGGCAGCTAAGTACATTCGTGAAATTAGTTTAGATTAAATATTGCATAAGTGTTTGATTATCAGCCCAATTCCCAATTTCCAATTCCTACTTTAATCACCCTTTTTAGTAAAACAATCGAGACGTTGAATTGACTTTGAGGCCGCAAAATATTTGAAAAAAACGAGAAATAATCGGCTGCCTGTTGCCGCAATCGTAAATCGTAAATCCAAAATCGTAAATCGCCCTATCTTTCGCCAAAACAAAATAGAATGACCATCGCAAAACCCAATTTTCAACTCAACGACCCCAAGATAATCAACGGCTGGGCCATGTTCGACTGGGCCAATTCGGCATTTTCGCTCACCATTGCGGTTGCCATTTTTCCCGCTTTTTTTGAAGCCATCACGGCGAAAGAAGTCAGCCCGTTCGGTGTTTCAATGTACAACACCACGCTGTTTTCGCTGACTGTGGCCGTGGCGTACCTCCTCGTCGCTGCCATTTCGCCCATCCTCTCCGGCATAGCAGACAGCAGTGGGCGGCGCATGGCGTTCATGCGGTTTTTCACCACGGTAGGCTCGTTGGCCTGCATGTCGCTGTTCTTTTTTGATGGGGAAAATATTGAGGCAGGGCCGATGCTCGCCATGGGCGTCATTGGGTTTCTGGTGGCCACGGCGGGTTTTGGCGGCTCCATCGTGTTTTACAATTCCTATTTGCCGGACATTGCGACGGAGGAGCACTACAACCGAGTGAGCGCAAAAGGCTTCATGCTCGGATACATCGGCAGCGTTATCTTGTTGATAATCAACCTGATAGTCATCACTTTTCCGCATTGGTTCGGCCTCCCTGTGGAGGGTACACTGGCGGTTCGCATCTCTTTTCTGACCGTGGGGCTTTGGTGGCTGGGCTTTGCGCAGTACGCTTTCACCCGCCTCCCGAAGGATGGCAACCAACCTTTCGACCTCAAAATTTTGTCAAAAGGCTACGCTGAATTCAACAAGGTTTGGCGGCAGGCCAAACAATTGCCCGACCTCAAGCGCTTCCTGATTTCCTTCTTTTTTTACAGCGCCGGGGTTCAGACCGTGTTAGCCCTCGCCTCCCTTTTTGCGAGTGTTGAAATGGAAATGGAGTCCAACGAACTCATCGTTGTCATTTTGCTGCTGCAAGTTTTGGCGCTGGTGGGTGCTTGGGTTTTTGCCAAAGTCTCCGACCGCATCGGCAACAAATCTGGCCTGATGGTCATGCTCATTTTATGGACAATCGTCTGCGTGGGCGGGTATTTTGTGGAGGGGAAAATACAGTTTTACGTCATGGCTTCTGCCGTGGGTTTGGTCATGGGCGGCGTACAGTCGCAGTCACGGGCCACCTACTCCAAGCTGTTGCCAGAAGGCGTGAAAGACACCACTTCCTACTTCAGTTTTTACGATGTTTTGGAAAAAGGAGCGACGGCGCTCGGCTCGTTCAGTTTTGCTTTCACCGGTCAGCTTTCCGGTGGAATGCGGGTCAGCGTGATGGCGCTGGCGGTGTTCTTTTTGATTGGGTTGCTGGTTTTGATTAAAGTAAAAATTCCGCACAGGAGGAGTTATTGAGTTATTGGGTTATTGGGTTATTTTTTAGGGTGTTAATTCTATCAATACAAATGCTATGGAGAAAACAACCAGATTGGAAGACTTGGAAATATACCAGCTTGCTCTAGAAGTAGGTGAACATGTTTGGGGTAAATTACTTAAATGGGAGTATTTCCCCAAAAAAACGGTTGGTGCGCAATTTGTCGAAGCGGCAGATTCCATATTCGCCAATATTGCCGAAGGAAATGGACGCTATTTCTTCAAGGACAGAAAGCAGTTTTGTTATTACAGTAGAGGCTCGTTATTGGAAACAAAAAACTGGGCTGTAAAATCGCAGAATCGTGATTTAATGACAAAAGTTGAATATGATACGCTAATTGAAAAGCTGAGCACGCTCCACCACAAACTTAATATTTACATCAAAAAATTAAAAGACCAGCTCAACAATCCAAATAATACCCAATAACCCCAATTGCTCAATAACCCAATAACTCAATAACAAATTTTCAATGTACAAAACACTCGATACCACCACCTGGAAACGCCGTGAAGTTTTCCATTTCTTCCGCAAATTCGATGACCCGTTTTTCAACGTCAGTGCCAATGTGGACGTGACGGAGCTTTATGATTTTTGTAAAAAAAACAAGCTGTCATTTTCACTCGCCAGTCTGCACGGTTCCACCTTGGCAGCCAATTCCATCGAAGAATTCCGTATGCGGCTGGTGGGAGGCGAGGTGCGCACCTACGACCTCATCCATCCCAGCCTCACCGTTCTTCACGACGACGATACTTTCAGTTTTTGTTATCTGGAAATGCAGTCCGAACTGCTGGATTTTGTATCAAATGGCCGGGCGAAAATTGACGAGCAGCTCCGCAATCGCCAGCTCGACCCTGGCGATGATGAACACGATAAATACCACTATTCCATCATGCCGTGGGTATCCTTCACAGCAGTGAAACATGCCCGCCGTTTTGGCCGGGAGGACAGCGTTCCAAAGATTGTTTTCGGTAAAATTTTTGAAGAAAATTGGCGGCGAAAAATGCCCGTCTCTGTGGAAGCCAATCACGCTTTGATGGACGGGCTGCATGTGGGGAGGTATTTTGAAAATTTTCAGTTGGCAGTAGATAAAGTTGGCAGTTAGAACCCGACCATGGTCGGGGTCTAACTGCCAACTTCCTATTCAAGGATGCGCTGCCACCCACACCTCCCCGTCTTCAAAAATCTCTTTTTTCCAAATTGGAACTGTCTCTTTCAAGGTGTCAATGCAGTAGCGGCAAGCATCGAAGGCAGCGGCCCGGTGTGGTGCGCTCACGGCGATGACAACGGCAGCTTCGCCAATTTGAAGGACGCCCGTCCGATGGTGGAGCGCAATTCTTTTTGTCCCAAATTTTTCATTGGCCTGCTCCGCAATTTTGCGCATTTCGGCAATGGCCATGGGTTCGTAGGCTTCAAATTCGAGGCGCAGCACGGCCTTTCCTTTAGTGGCATTTCGCACCGTTCCGATAAAAACGTCAATGCCCCCACTGTCGTCGGAGCTGACGAAGTTGATGCAGTGCTGCACATCAAGCGGCATCGTCAAAAGCTCAATTTCTATTTTCATGGTAAGCCTAATTTTATAAACTACTCTACAACAATAATTTGTATTTCATAAAATATTGACTTTCAGCGTGTATAACCCCGAAGGGGTTGAACTTGAATAGCCCCGGATGAAATCCGGGGTTAAAATGGTGTGGTGGAAACAACCCTAAAAGGGTTGAATGTTTCAAAGCGCACGAAATTCAACCCCGCTGGGGTTGTGGCCCGTACCTACATCCACCCCGGATTTCATCCGGGGCTATTCAAGTTCAACCCCTTCGGGGTTTTGAAATACCACAAACAATTCATTGTCAATATTTTCCAAAGTGTTATCTTTTGTTGTAGCGTAGTATACTAATTTTATCAAAAAACCAACGGTAACTCCTGCAATCGCAAATCCGCAATCGAATCACCCACCGCTGACGGGTGGAATCAGCGCCACCTCATCGTTTTCGGACAAAAAAACGCCCTCTTCGGCATATTCGCTGTTAACGGCAAGCCGAACGCTCGTTAATTTACTCAGTGCCGGAAATTGGGCGGTGAGCGAAGCCCGCAGGTCAGCAACGGCTGCACCTTCCGGCAGTTCCCAGTCCAAGAAACGCTGGCCGACAATGTCTTTTGCGATGCCAAATGAGAGGATGGAAATTTTCATTTCAAGCTAGATTTTTGATTGGTTTTTTCACAGGTGTTTTACCAAAAGCTGCACGCCGATGTAGAAAATCAGCAGCGCAGTGGCACGCCTCACCCAGATAGCGGAGAGCTTTACTGCGCCGAGCCTGGAGCCAAGTTGGCCACCCAAAAATACGGCAATTAGTAGCGGGATGGTAAAGCTCCAATCAATGTGGAAATCGGGTTTTGCCATTTGCTCCAAAATGCCCGAAATGGAATTGACGAGAATGAAAAGGCTTGCCGTTGCTGCAATGGTCTTGGCTTCTGCCCAACGGGTCAGGTACAAAACGGGTGCAAGGAAGATGCCACCACCGATGCCGACCATACCGGAAAGAAAACCGATGCCGCCGCCAACACTTAGGTTAAACAGCTGTTTTTTAGCAGTTTTGCTCGCATTTTCATCTGGCGTTGGATTGCTTTTTGGTTTCCACCAGGTGAGGAGTGCCGCCACGATGAGGGTGCTGCCCAACAGGATGAAAAATGTTCGTTCCTTGATGGGAAGATAGCCGCCCAAGAAGGCCATCGGCACACTTGCGAGTGTGAGCGGCAGGGCTTTCCGCAAGTCTAAAAAACCGTTTTTGTAAAAAATATACGTACCCGTCGTGACAACAACTATATTGCAGAGCAAGGCGCCAGAGCGCATGAGCATGGAATTGATGGCAAACATCGCCATGACGGCGATGTAGCTGGAACCTCCGCCAAAACCGACAGAGGCATACAGGGCGGCGATTAAAAAGAAAAGCGGATAAATTTCCCAGTTCATGGCTGCAAGGTAGAACAAGGCTCAGAAATCACAAAACGGTTGAAATTTGAGCAAGGTATTGTAAATCAGCTGATGCTGGAATATCAAGAATTGATTGGTAAGAAGACCTGACAATATTTGGCAAGTTATTTGAAATTAATTGGCATCCCGCTATTATCGAACCCCGTTTCTTTTACAAGCTTAAATCTTGGTTAACCCAATTAGGATTTTAGGTTTTCTCTGGTAGACCATGAATAAATGAACAAGCAAATTAACCTGCTTTTGGAAGATTCCTTGAAATATTATCAGGGGAGACAACTGAAGAAAGCACTAAATACTGCACTTATCGCCCTCGAATTCGGGGAGAGCGGTTCATCCGATGACATTCAACT
Source organism: Saprospiraceae bacterium (assembly GCA_041752395.1). GTDB lineage: Bacteria > Bacteroidota > Bacteroidia > Chitinophagales > Saprospiraceae > UBA6168. Next base: position 18,149 of record JBGSWN010000062.1, read on the forward strand.
TGCCGACGCAAACGTCCTGCTGGCCAATATTTATAACACCAATGGCAGGTACCAAAATGAGCCTTCTTTTTATACCAAAGCCCTTTCTTCTCTTCAGCAAGCAGCCACCCGCAATCAAGCTAGCCCTTCCCTTGAAATTTCTATGGACATACTCATTGTCGAAGGCAAAATCCATTTCAACAAGCGAGAATTTGAGCTGGCCAAGCATTGTTACGAAGCAGCTAACAAACTTGCGAAGCAGCACAACAAACTGCTCCAACTGGTCAAGACCTATGCTGGTTTTGGACAAATTAGCTTTGCTCAAAATGACCCGAATGGCACCTTGGACATGGCAATTGAGATTGAAAATTTACTCAAATTCTTTGTGAATGGCGAGCAATTGTGGGCAAAGGCTGAGATGTACAAATTGTACTCCCAAGCGTATATACTCAAACAGGATTATTCTCATTGTTTGCAAACGAGCCAGGAACTGCTTCAGGCCAGCCGCAAAAGAGGTGATTTGGAAAAAGAGGTGATAGCCTTGCGGAACATCGCCGTGGTCTGCGGGGTCAAGTCCAATTACAAAATTGGAATGCAATATTTCTTGGAAGCGCTCGACAAATGCGAGGCGATGGGGTTTCGGGAAATGATTGTCCAAATCCAAATAAACATCGGTACCCTCTACGCCCACCTCTACAATTACGAAGAGGCCATCCGGCGCTACGAGAATATTTTACTGGAGCATTCAGATGTCATTGACATCAAAACCAAGACGGTCGTTTTCAATAACCTGGGAAATATTTACCTGACAGCCGAACGAGCCGAAACAGCCATCGGCTATTTTGAAGATGCTCATCAATTGGCCAAGGAACATGATTTCCACGACTTGATGGCTTATTCGCTGGCGCAATTGAGCCGGACGAAAATTGCCTTGAACCAATTTGAAGCTGCTGGGAAGGATGCCATCATTGCGCAGCGCATGTTCGATGAGATGGGTTTCATCAATGGCAAACAAATCAACATGCTCAATTTGAGCAGGCTTGCTTTTGAAGACAAAAACAGTCGGGAAGCCTACGACATGGCAATGAAAGCGATTGAATTGGCCCAGCAAATCAAGGACGATACCGCAGAAATAAAGGGTTACAGGTTGCTGTCCATGATTTTTAAGCGAAATGGAGATTTCGAGAAAGCACTGGATTACCATGAGCGCTACACGAATATCCAAGAAGAATTTGCGAAGGTGAAGCATAGCCGCTACAACCTTGACATGGAAATTCGACATGCCATCCGGGAGAAACAAAAAGAGATAGAATTGCTGACCAGGGAGAACGAATACCAATCGCAACTCATCGAAAAAGGGGAACAAATCACCCGGCAGAACGAGGAACTGCTCCGGGTGAACGACGACCTTCGGCAGTTTGCCTACATCGCCAGCCATGACTTGAAAGAGCCGCTTCGTATGATTGGGTCATTCACCCAGATGATTGAAAAATCCGCCAAACCTTACCTCAAAGGAGCTGACCTTGATTATTTCAAATACGTGAACGAAGGCGTGCAGCGCATGAACAGCCTCCTCGATGGCCTGCTCAGGTACTCAACGGTCAACCAGACGCAGGAAGAGATGACGGAGGTTTCACTCAACGATGTGTTTCATGTGAGCTTGGCAAACCTCAAGATTAGGATTGTGGAGACGCAAGCGGTCATTGAGCGGGGAGAGTTGCCGAAGCAAATTGGGATGCAACAGTTGTACGTTCAGTTGTTCCAAAACCTGATTTCCAATGCAATTAAATTCGTAAAGCCGGGCACTTTGCCTTATATCCGGGTGACGGCGGAGGAAACGCCTGAGGCACATATCGTGCATGTTGCCGACAACGGGATAGGCATTTCGGAAGAAAATCAAGCGAAGATATTTGACATTTTCAAGCGGCTCCACCACCAGAGCGAGTACGAGGGAACTGGCATCGGGTTGGCCATTTGCCAGAAAATTGCGAAGCGGCTCGGCGGTCATATTACCGTGAAATCGGCGCTTGGTGAGGGTTCAACCTTTTCGCTGGTTTTACCGAAATAAACCCTACCTGCCTTTGTATTTTTGTTGAAAACGCCGATACAGCATCTCCTGCTTGTTGTCCAGGTTAATGTCCCGGCCTTGAATGAATGCCTTCATAACCTTGTTCGTGCGCATGTCAAGCGCATCGCCTTCGCTGATGAAAAGCGTGGCATCCTTTCCCACTTCAATCGTTCCTGCTGTTTTTCCAATGCCCAAAATCTCGGCAGTGCTGCCCGTCAGTGCCTTCACGGCATCTTCGTAAGCAAGGCCAAAACCTACTGCCTGCCCAGCTTGAAACGCCAAGTTTCGCTGCTTCCAGAAGCCCTCGTGGGCAAAGCACCAGCGCAGCCCAGCGGCTTGCAGCATGGCCGGTGTCTTGAATGGTTGGTCAATATCATCGTCCTCTCTGCTTGGCAATTGTTGCGTAGTGGCGAAGATGACAGGTACGTTGTGTTCCTTCAAAAAACCGGTCACCATCCAAGCGTCTTTCCCGCCCACGATCGTTGGTTTTAGTTGAAATCGCTCCGCAAAAAGCACGGCCTCCTGCATCCCAATGGCCGAATTGGTGTGGATAAACAGCTTTTTTGAACCATCAAAAAGACCGTGCATTGCGTTAAATCGCAGGTTTTTTTCTGATGAATTATTGACTGAATTATAAGCTTCGGCCTGTTTGAAAAAATCCTCCAGTTCCCTCAAATCGCTCTCGAAATCCTCGTTTTTCTCCATCCGCCCCTCCCGCCAATTGTAGCGGCTGGCGTTCGGCCAGTTTAGGTGCAGGGCAAAATCGGTGGCGTAGGCGGCATCTTCCCAGTTCCAGGCATCCAACTGGACAAGGCTTGATTGCCCTGGCATCCGCCCGCCCGTTGGGGTGATTTCAGCCATCAAAACGCCCATCGAGCGCACAGTCGGCGTAACTTCGGAGTCAGTATTGTAGGCAATGATGGAACGGATATTTGGGTTCATGCTCCCAATCTCAGCGGCGTCGGCGGTGGCACGCACGGCTTCGATTTCCTGCAAGCCCAGCTCAGTATCTGGCGCAATGAAGCCGGGGTAAACCTGCTTGCCTGCTGCATCAATGACCAAATGGCCGGGAAATCCCCGACCCGCCGCCATGTTTCCAACGAAGGTGATTTTACCATTTTCAAAAGCGATATAACTCTTCTCAATGACCTGCCCGTTGCCTAGGTGCGCCGTGGCATTGGTGATTAGGATGGGCTGCGTCTGCGCCGGGGCTGGCACAGGCACGGTTTGGGCCGTTGTTTTTAGGTAAAAAATGGTTGTTAAAAAGGACAGTACTAGGCTTGCTTTGAATTTCATCGAAATTGATTTGAAAATGACTTTGAGCAAAGGTAAAAATCAGGGGCAAAAAATAGTAGTTTGTGCGAAACAGGAGCTGTGATTCATAATAACTGCAGTGCATTTCAAAAATTCCACGAGTTTTTTTTAGACCTACTCAAAAGGCTTGGTTAAAAAATACGGTAAAACGCAATCAATTCTGATAGGTCGTCCGTACTACCTTTGCGTCCTATTAATAAAACTTTGCAAAATGGAAAATTCTAGATATTCGTCAAACAAGTTCAGTTCAATGTTCGCAATGATTGTGATTCCTTCGGTCATCGTCATTGGGATTTTGGTTTACAATTTCATTCTCGGCGACCCTTCGCATTTTGAAGGTGGCAACACAAAAGGCCACCCAATCCCAGGCGACTACCTCGGCATGATGTACAAGGGCGGCATCCTTGTTCCCATCCTGATGGCTGCATTCCTGTTGGTCTGGACGGTATTTTTCGAAAGAATTTTCACTTTGGCTGCCGCTGGCGGCAAAAGCTCTAACCAGAATTTCATCCGCAAAATCCAAAACTTCCTTTCCAAAGGCGACCTGACAAGCGCCATTGCGGAATGTGATGTCCAGAAAGGCTCCGTGGCCAACGTGTTGCGTGCTGGCTTGGAAAAATACCAGGAAGTGGAGAAAGAGCCGCACATGGACCGTGACCAAAAAGTGCTTTCCATCCAAAAAGAAATCGAGGAAACGACGGCCCTCGAACTGCCGATGCTGGAGCGGAATCTTGTCATCTTGGCCACACTTTCCGCCATCGCCACACTGATGGGTCTTTTGGGCACTGTAATCGGTATGATTAAGGCGTTCTCCGCCTTGGCTACCACGGGCTCACCGGATGCCGTGGCCCTGTCTTCTGGTATTTCCGAAGCGCTTATCAATACAGCACTGGGCATCAGCACCTCTGCTTTTGCCATTATTTTCTACAACTATTTCACGTCGAGGATAGACGGCATGACCTACGCCATTGACGAAGCAGGCAACAGCATCACACAGACTTTTGCGGCGAAGCACAAACTAATGGGTGCGTAATCGAAAACAGTTAATTGAAAAGGTACACGGCTTTTCATTTTTGAAATGCCAGTTTTTCAAACTGTTTTTAAAAATTATCTGACATGGCAAAAGCCAAGATAGCTCGCAAAAGCACCGCCATTGACATGACGGCGATGTGCGATGTGGCATTCCTGCTGCTGACGTTTTTCATGCTGACCACGAAATTCAGGCCGCAGGAACTTGCCCAAATCAACATCCCGGCTTCTACTGCCCAGATTCCTATTCCCGACGCCAATATCCTCCTAATTCAAGTGTCGGAAAAAGGCAATGTTTTCATGGGCGTTGACGACCAGAACACAAGGGTTTCCATGCTGTCAAAACTCAAGGAGCGCTACAACCTTCCAGAATTCAGCGCTGAACAGGTGAACGCCTTCAAAACACTGGACGCATTTGGTATGCCCGTGGAGCAGCTCCCACAGTTTTTGAGCATGAAAGCCGACCAACGCAACGCCGTGACACAACCCGGTATCCTGATGGATAGCACCAATAACCAACTCGGTGAAATGGTGCTCGCCGCTCGCCAATCGAACCCAGAGCTGCGGATTGCCATCAAGGCGGATGCCAACACTGACTACGAAAAGGTGAACAAAGTGATACAGACCTTGCAGGAACGGAAAGTGAACAAATTCAATCTGATTACTTCGGCCAGGGGTTCCGGCGAAGCAAAGGAATAACGTTGTCGGGCTGTTTTTGCAGTTAACTAAACAGCCCGCCGCATAAAAAAGAAGTAGTCATGGCAGAAATGACCACCAACGATAGTGGGGCAAAAAAGAAAGGGAAAAAGAAATCCCGGTCGAAGAAAATGTCAACCAGGGTTGACCTTACAGCCATGGTTGACCTCGGTTTTTTGCTCATCACTTTTTTCATGCTGGCCACCACCTTCAATAAGCCCAAGGCAATGGAGGTGAACAAACCAGCCAAGGATGACAACGAACAGCAAGACGTGCCGGAAGTCAAAATGACCAAGACCTACACCGTCTTGATTGGTACAAACGACAAGGCATACTGCTACACCGCCAGCGAGGATGACCCGAATATCCTTGTGGACAGCACCGACTTCTCCCGCAAGGGCTTTCGGGAGAAAATAAAGATGCGGCAAAAGGCCGTGGAAAAGGCTTGGGGCAACAAAGACGAACTCTTTGTTTTGATAAAACCACTGCCTAAATCCGACTACCGGAACCTCGTGAACGTCTTGGATGAAATGGCCATCAACGGCGTGAAAAAATATGCCATCATTGATGATTTCAACTTTGCCGACAGCAGCATTGTCAAGCAAATTGGGCAAACGCTGAACTAGTTTAGCATCCGATTCCCTTTAAAATTGGGAATTGTTGCGAAGCAACTTCTTAAATATGACTTCACTTCCACTGATATTTCGATTGGCAATTTGCGCCGCTTATTTAGCGGTGGCCGCATTTGTTTTGATAAAACAACCATTCCAAACGCCGCTTTTTGATTGGACTTTCGGTCTGGCATGTGTTGCCTACGGTTTGTTCAGGGGCTCACGGGCCATCAAGGATTTCAGGGCAGAAAATCAATCTGAGTGAGAAAAACTTTACTGATTTTCGGCTGTATGCTAGTCGTGTTTTCAGGCTGTGAAACTACGCCTGAGAGCACACCCACCAGCGGCGTTTGCAAAGTGGTGGTGGATGAAACCCTTTATCCGATTGCAGATGCCTTGGTCCGTGCGTTTGAGCATACTTACCCGAATGCGAAAGTGGAGATGACTTATTTGCCAGAACTACGGGCCTTTCAGGCTTTTGAGAAGGATAGTATCCAAGTGATTTTGGCTGCAAGGGAGTTGGGCGATTCCGAAACTGCTTTTTTCAATAACAAAAACCTGTACCCACGGACGGCACTTTTTGCCAACGACGCCATTGCGTTGCTGGTGAATCCGTCCAACCCCGACACCAACCTGACCTGCGAGCAGGCGCTTGAGATTTTCAGTGGAAAAATAACGGATTGGAGCGGCTTCAAGCCAAGCAATTCCAGCGGCGCCATCAATCTGGTTTTTGACCACCAAGCTTCCAGTACGGTTCGGTTTGCCTTGGAAAAAAGTGGCGTGAAAGACTTGCCCACCAATTCCTTTGCGCAGAAAACCACGGAATCAGTGGTGGATTATGTGCAAACCCACCAAGGCGCAATCGGCATCGTTGGCTACAGTTGGCTCAGCGATTACGATGACCCGCTCTGCCGGAAGTTGCGCAGCCAAGTAAAAGTAGTCGCCATTTCGCCTTGTGATACCCGAAAACCTCAAGAATTTTACAAGCCTTATGCTGACAATGTTGGAGCAGAAACCTACCCATTTTCCCGCCAACTGTTCATCATTAACCGGGAAACAAGCACGGGCCTAGGCACAGGCTTTTCGGCATTCATCGCTGGGGAATTGGGCCAAAGAATCATTTCCAAAACGGGGATTTTGCCAGCCTATCGGGTAGAACACAATATTGAGTTAAAATCTGAAAAATTTCGGATTCAAAAGTGAAGAGCCTGTCCTAGGCGGAAGGCAAAGCGCTGTTGGAAGGAGACAACTTGGTTGTTCATCGTCATACGAAATTCCTTCAGCCTGCCGCCTGAGCAGTATCTGGCATTGACTACAATGCCTTGCTGGTCGAATACATTGCACTGAAATAGGCTGAAAAACCTCTCCATTTCTTTTCTCTCCAATATCGGCGCTGCTTTCTTTCGGACAGGCCAACAGCTGTCTCCTAAAATTCTGCGTGATGACTTCATGAGATTATTTTGTATTTTTATCAAATTATTTTGGAGTTTTTGAAACATGTTTATTATTTTTTGAAACATGATTTTTACTTTTAGCAACATATTTTTTATTTTTTAAAACATATTTATTACTTTTAGCAACCTATTTTTTATTTCTTGAAACATGTTTATTACTTTTAGCAGGATATTTTTTACTTTTTGAAACGTGTTTATTACTTTTAGCAACCTATTTTTTACTTTTTGAAATAATCATCATGTTAACACTGAACTTGGCACCAATTTTTAAAGCCCGTGGTATCGACAAGCCATACACATTCTTGGTAAAAGCAGGAATTTCAGCACATGGAGCACACACCATCTTGAATAGCAAGACAAGAACTTTCCGATTGGACCACATCGAGCTGCTTTGCAGGACGTTGGTTTGCGAACCCAGTGACTTGGTTTTGTTCACACCAGACAAAGACCAACCATTATCGCCAGACCATCCTTTGAACAACCTAACCCAGGCAGAACCAGCAAAGGACATGCAAGAAACTTTGGCGAACATGCCATTTAAACAATTGAAAGAGATTGCTAAACAAATCACCGGAGGCTAAAAGCGCACTAAAGCAATCTTTAAATCCGACAAGAAAACCCCTTTTTCCGCCCTTACTACTACCAAGAATTGGCAACCCGCCGCCCCAATCCCCGTTAAGCAGGTAGGCAAAACTGCCTACCTTCGCCCGACTATTCATCCACAATTTTCACAGTATGAAATTTCGCAACCTACCTTTTATTTTCACCTTAATCATTGGTTTACAGCAAGTTACGGCCATTGCGCAGCAAAAATGGCAACCCGTGCAGGGCAGCCTCACCACGCCTTGGACCGACAAAGTGACGCCCGAAAACCCCTTCCCCGAATACCCACGGCCCACGATGACCCGCCTCGATTGGGTCAGCCTGAACGGCCTTTGGGACATCAGCCTGCAAGACCAAGGCACTGGGCGGCCCCACAAAAGCGGCCAAATCCTCGTGCCGTACCCCGTCGAGTCGGC
>JBGSWN010000063.1:0-67839 GCA_041752395.1 Saprospiraceae bacterium
GCGTTTTGGTGGCTTTCGCCGTATTTGTCGAGGAGGAGGTTGATGTTTGACATGTTATTGAGTTATTGGGTCATTGAGATATTGGTTTATTATCAGCGCACAAAATACCCCAATAACTCAATACCCCAATATCTCAATAACAAATTTCAATGCGGAAAAACTTGCAGCGCTAATGACATCGCAGTTTCAAAAGCAGCCTCGTCCACACCAGTTTCCAAGTTTCGATTTTTGAAAAAATGCACCAAGTTCTCCGTGGGCATATTGCCAGTGAGGTCGTCCTTGGCCATTGGGCAGCCGCCGAAACCTTTGATGGCGCCGTCAAAACGGGAGCAACCGCTCTCCCAAGCAGCCTCGATTTTCTCTTTCCAGTTGTGCGGCTCGGTGTGCAAATGGGCGCCGATTTCGATGCCCTTGGGTTCGTAGTACGGTATCAGGTTTGAGAAAAGGTACTTGATGCTGGCTGGGTTCGAGACGCCGATGGTATCTGAAAGTTGGAGGATTCGGATGCCCATATCGGAGAGGCGGTCCACCCATTTTACGACTGTTTCTGCGTTCCAAGGGTCGCCGTAGGGATTGCCAAAGCCCATGCTGATGTACACCACCATTTCCTTGTTGCTGCGCAAACAAATGGCTTGTATCTCCTCTACCCGCTGCAAGGATTCTTCGATGGTAGCGTTGGTATTACGGATTTGAAAGGTTTCGGAAATGGAAAACGGGTAGCCGAGGTAATTGATTTCGGGGAACTTGGCGGCGTCCTCCGCACCCCGTTGATTGGCAACGATGGCGAGCAGTTTGGTGTTGGTTGCTGATAAATCAAGTTGTCCCAAAACCTCCGCTGTGTCCCGCATCTGTGGGATGGCTTTCGGGGAAACAAAACTGCCGCAATCGAGGGTATCAAAGCCAACTTTCAGCAATTGGTTGATGTAAGCCGACTTGGTCTCCGTCGGGATAAATTCCTTTAGCCCCTGCATGGCGTCACGGGGGCATTCGATGAGTTTTATTTTGGTGGGTTGTGGGTGTGACATGGGGCAAAAATAACGGTTTTTGCCAAATGATTTTATCTAAGACGACGGCTAGAATTTCTTTTACCCTTGGCCAAAAAAAAGCACCCTGAATAATCAGGATGCTTTTCTCTAGTCAAACGTTGATAGGTATCAATGCTTGAAAGTCGTTTCTTGTAAACCTAAGAAATCTATCCTTAACACCAATTCGGATTTTGTTAAGGACACGATATCAAACGCTAAAGAAAAACCAGATTCTTCAATAGTCAATTTCTTCTCATCAGAAGACAAAGTCCATGTACCTGAACCTTCGTTTGGAGAAGATGGGTCACATACGTTAGCGCCATCATTGTAAGTATATTTGCCATCATCAGTGAAATTAGTGGCATCATCTTTTTCACAAGCATCAATGCTGGATTCATCGGCCGTCAATTCACCATCGCCATTGTCATCGCTGCGATAGTCTGTCTGAATCCAAGTGTCGCTGGTCAATAAATCCTTGGCAGTTTCCTTGTCATCCTTTTTACAGGAAGCTAGGGCGAGCAAAGAAAATACAAGTAGTGAAGAAATCTTAAGAATTTTCATTTTAAAAAATTTAGTTTAGTGAAAAAAGGTTTTCGGTTCAAAGGTCGTAAAAGGTTTTGAAATAAAGATTTGAAATCAGTTGGCTGAAGATGCCAAGTCTTGCAGCATCCGTAAAGCTAAAAACTATTTATTGTCATTGTGGAACGCTGCCAAACAACCTGATTTAATAGCTTGAAAAATAGGGTTTAAATTTTTTACGCGCACTAGGGATGTTATTTGTGGTTAATGGTTGATGATGTTACCTCCTAATTTCTTATTTGGCCTTCTAGAGACATTCTATTAGGGTTATTTTGGTGACTTAGCTAGAAAAAGTTTATTGTAACTTTGTCCAAATGCGCTTGAACAATGCGTCGCAAAAACCTTTATCTTCAAAAAGCATGAACAAGCTACGAGTAATATTAGGGGATTTAAAATCAAGTTTTTGGTTTATCCCAATCTTTATAGTTGCTTTAGCGGTTGTGGCTGCTGTAAGCTTGATTTACTTGGATAATATTAACCATTTCCAGCCAGAAGGCATCATCCAGTATATTTTCACTGGTAGTGCGAACTCTGCCCGAAGTGTGCTCTCCACGATTTCTGGGGCCATGATTGGGGTGGCGGGTACAGTGTTTTCCATCACCTTGGTGGCGCTGACTTTAGCATCTTCGCAGTTTGGCCCTAGGCTTTTGCGAAATTTCATGCACGAGCGGATTAATCAAGTGGTGCTTGGCACTTACATCGCTACTTATGTTTATTGCTTGGTGGTGCTCAACACCGTCAAGGACAATGATTCGATACAATTCGTACCTGTCCTGTCGGTGTTTGTTGCCATCATGGCTGCTATCGCAAATATTATTTTGTTGATTATTTTCATCCACCATATTGCCATCAGTATTCAGGCTGACAAGGTGATTTCTGACATCAACGATTCGCTTTTCAAAAGTTTTAAGACGCTATTTCCAGACGATGACAAAGGGACGTCAGTGGAGAAATCTACACCAGATTTTGATTTAATTAAGCGCAATTATCTCAATAAAAAAACGGTGCTTGCTCCCAAAAGTGGCTACTTGCAATTGATAGATATTGATGCAGTCTTGAAATTAGCCACAGAACAACATCAATTGATTTTCCTTCATTTCAAACCGGGAGAATATATCGTGGAGGGGATTGAAATTGCAGCAATATATTTTAATGAAAAAATGGTGGATGGTGCGGTAGAAAAACTGCAATCTATTTATGTGATTGGGAAGGTGCGAACCCCCATGCAGGACGCAGAATATTCCATTCATCAAATGGTGGAAATAGCAGCCAGAGCACTTTCTCCAGGCATCAACGACCCTTATACGGCAATGGCTTGTATTGATAATTTGACATCAACTTTATGCTATTTAACCAAGGTCAATTTCCCTTTGAAATACCGCTATGACGAGGCGGGCGAACTGCGGGTTGTAACAGATGTGCTCACCTATGAAGGGATGATTAATGCTGCTTTCAATAAAATAAGGCAATATGCAAGCGGAAGCCCTGCGGTGGTGATAAGGTTAATGGAAGCACTCGCAACTATTCATACATTCGCCCAAAACAAAGCACAATATAATATCGTCCAAAAACATGCAGAAATGGTTTTACGGTTAGGGGAAAGGTCATTTAATGAAGATAATGATTTGGAGGATTTAAAAGAACGAAGTCGTTTGGTTATACCACAAAAGCCGTAATCCGATATTGATATGCATCCTTTATCTCGGATTATTTTGTTGGCTCAATTAAGTCCCAAAGATTCCCGTACAAGTCCACAAATACGGCCACCGTGCCGTACGCTTCCGCTGATGGTGGTCGAACGATTTGAATATTTTGCGCCAGCAAATTATCGTAATCCCACTGAAAATTATCGGTGTATAAAAACAGGAAAACCCGCCCACCAGTTTGGTTGCCAATCCGAGAAACCTGCTCCTCCCCCACTGCCCTCGCCAACAACAATTGGCAACTACCTTCTCCCGGCGGTGCGACAACCACCCAGCGTTTTGTCGGGGAGAGTTGGGTATCTTCCACCAGCTTGAAATGGAGTTTTTCGGTGTAAAAGGCAATGGCCTCGTCGTAGTCTTTGACCACCAAGGCAATATGTGCGATGTGTTGATTCAACTTTTATTCGTTTTTCAAGTTTTCGTTGTTCAAAATTGGTTTCACCAAACCTAACTACATTTGCCCCACAAAAAAAGCAATCATGAAAAAAGCAGCTTGGATTACCACCGGATTTTTACTTTTTATTTTTGGCTTTTCTGCCTTAGTGCTCAGTTTGGTAGGGGTAAAAATTAGCTTTCTCGTTTGGCTCGACTATCCAGGTGCCCTGTTTGGTTTTTTGGCGAAGATATTCATGATAATTGCTGGCATCATCGTGGTTTATTTGTCTGTATCTGACTGGAAAGCCGAAGATTGAGGATTTTGGATTCCTTAAAGTTGCAGTTCACTTAGCGGCAATGAAATGCCGACCACGTAACCAATCCCTTGGTACTTTCCGTGTTGAAGTGCGGTGACTACATCGAACCTCAACAACCGCCCAAAGCCTATGCCATCAAAGCCGAGTGAAAATTCAGCGTAGTCCTTTTCTTTTGAGGTATAAAGCAGATTAGCGCCAGCGACCAAGTTCCAACCCAGTTTTTTTAAGCCTGGAATTTTATCGGTCAACAAGCCTTTAAAATCATGCTCCCAATGGCCTTCTACCCAGGATTTACTGGTACTGTAGGCATAATATGGCAACATTTTAAAGGCGTACATATAATAGTCTTTGTTGCCAAAATGGGTCTCGTTCCCCATGAAATGCCGATAATCTTGAAATGCTAACTTCTTGTTGTTCACAAAACTGCCAGCTTCCAACCTGAACCGCATTACCCCAGCAATGCCAAGGGTTATATCGCTTTTGGAGATAGCAATTGAAAGTCGGTCATAGTCCACGTCGCTGCCAAATGTGGAAATCCCTTTTCGGTAGTGCAGCCAAATATCTGGGAAGTCACTGCCAATCACGATTTTCCGGTTCGGGTAATCAATATACTCCTGTCCGGGACGAAGGCGAATGCTGACGCCAGCTGCCATGGCCTGAGTTTGCGCCAGCGACATTTCATCCAAATGGTCATTGACAGGAACATTGGGCTGAAAATCCCGCTTGGTTTTGTAAAAAAGGCTAAAATCAGTGCGGTTTTCCAATGGTGAGCGGTCACTCCACTGCAAGAAAGTATAGCCCAAAACCCCATTCGTCAGCTCTTGTTGGTACTCCGCCTTTCCATATTTTTTATCGTAAAAACGGGCGTAATTCTGCCGGAGAAGCAAGGCATGAAACGTGTTGTAAAGTGGTGTAATCGGCTCCAATTCATTGAATTGCACGACATCCCGACCACCTGAGAGCCTAAACTGGGCGTATTTCTTCGCATTGAAACGGTAGGTAAAATCTCCTGATGCCCTCGTTTTTTTATCTGCTAAACCATAGGAAATGCGTCCGCCCGTCTTGAGCATTCTTCCTCGGTCTTTGTCCAAGTATTTGGTGAAATTCAGGCCGAGGCTGAGTTTCACGCCCTGCACGAGATTGTACTGAAAACTATTGATGGGCGTTTCGAGCGTAATGGACTTACGCTTCCAAGAATTCTGAAAAGTGTAGCCAAAAAGCAGGTCGCCCCATTCGGGTTTATTTTCTTTCTGGTCAATGGAATCCATATAGGGCTTGGACTCCCGCAACACTTGGATACTGTCTTTTTTGACGTAATCCACCGTTTCTTCCTCGGTGAGCGGCACTGGGCGAGTTTCGCTCCAATAGGCGGTGTCCTTGTCGTTGGCGCCCTCGTTCACCTTCATAATTTCATTGGTAAAAAACTTGTCCGAAAGGTTGGGAGCTAGGTCGTAGTTGCGGTAAATGGCCGTGAAGCTGCCGCCAATTTTAAACCCAAAAAAACCGCCCTGAACGGAAAAAGTCTGCGAGAACATGCGCCAAACATCAGGTTTTGCTACGGGTACGAAGTTCTGGCGAATGCGAAGGGTGTCAAACAAGGGAATCTGCGCAGAAAGCCCCGTTGTGAAAAGGTCGGCACTCTGGATGTTCCAACTATCGCTGACGATGTAGATGAAGCCTCGAAAAACGGGGTCGGAAGTGTTTTTTGGCAGCACGGCGATTTTGTTGACGAGCCGCCCGCCCTCGTCAACGAAGGCACCTTCGAGCCGGTACTTGTAGTGGTTCATGGCATTGTCGGCGATGGGCGAAACGACATTGCGACCAAACGCTGAGTAGTTTTTATACAAATCCACGTTGAAATCCTGGGCGCTGTTGTAGCTGAAGCCTTGGCTGTTGCCGCTCACCTTGCTCGATTCCATGATTTCCTTCTGCTTGTCAGGCTGCTTGAAATAGAGTTTTGAGACGGATTCTGAAAGATAAACGATACCTTGACCCGTGGTGTCAAGGTTACCGCCGAGGTCGCCGACGTCCTTTCCAAGTATTTGCTTTGGGGCTTCCAGCACTTTCACATTGCCTTTGATATACACTTCGCAAGTGAAGGATTCGACTTGTTTTCGGTAAAAATCACGCCTTTCAATCGCCTTGCGAATAATGGGATATGCGGGGTCTTCGGCGTTGGCCTTCACTTCCACACCCGCCAACTCGATGGCTTCTTCCGCCAATTTCACGTCCAAATTGATGGGCTTATCCGCAATTTTCACAGATTCAATGCGCTGCTTGTAGCCAATGGATTGGAACACCAATAGGTAATTGCCTTTCTCTAAATTAATCGAATAACTGCCTTTGAAGTTGGAAGTCGTGCCGTTTGTAGTGCCCTGGACATAGATGGAAACGAAAGGCAACGGCTCGCCCTTTTCATCGGTCACCATGCCACGGACTTGCGCAAAGGCAGTTATTGCGCAAGCAAAAAGAAAACAACAAAGCAGGATGCTTTTGGTCATACAGGATTTTTACGGAAAAAAAAGTGACCGAACGATATTGAACTGTCCGGTCACTTTCGACTTTGGTATAGCAAAAAAGGGGTTTTAACCTCCTCCTCCTTTTTTCTTTTTAAACGGATTTGCTTCTTCCAACTTCTTTTTAGCCTCATCTCCAAGTTTGTCTTTCGCCTTTTTGGCAGCTTCATCCGCCGCTTTTTTGGCTTCATCATCGAGGCGTTTCTTTAGTTCAGCTTCCGCTTTTTTCTTGGCCTCGTCCGTTAGTTTAGCAACTTCAGCCTTCGCCTTTTCTTCCAATTTTTTCCGCTCTGCTTCCGCACGGGCCTCCGCCTCGGCTTTGGCTTTGTCAAATTGGGCTTGCGCTTCTTCTTTCACTTTATCCACCACGGCATCTTTTACGGACTGTGCTTCCCCTTCAGAGCCAAGCAGCTTGAAACTGGTTTTTGGCTTGTCCAATGTTCCACCGATGTTGATTTGCACATTGATAAACTCACCCGCATTCACGTTCAATCCAAGTTTCGAGGCTTCTCCGCTGAGGAAATCTAGGCCAGAATTTGCGGCAGCACCCAAAGGGTTTTTGCCGATTTTAGAGCGGGGAATCTTGGCGACGATGTGATAATCCATGTCGCCCTCCAGCTTGTGAGAGCCGCCAATGGTCATGTCTATGCCATCATAGCTCTGCTTGAAATCGGCCAGCTGCACGGCACCGTCCTTCACGGTGAACCAGTTTTTGGAGTTTTTGATGTTCAATTTTTTGAAGGCATCCACGTTCAGCTTGTCGCCGATTTGCTGCAAAGGCGCTGCACCTGTGATGGTTCCATTCAGCGTTTCGAGCAAACCAGCCGCTGCCAGCGTCGCTAAATCTGGCATCAAATCCTTCTTCAAATCGCTGCTCATTGTCAGCTCGGTATTGAATTTGCCCTGCAAAAACTTACCGATAGGAGCAATTGCCTGAAAGGTGTTGAACTTCGCAAACGACTCCTGGAAATCCATGTTTTTCAGCTTCATCGCCAAGTCGAATTTTGGCTTTTCATGGTTGACCGTGTTGTAACCACCCGTTAATCCAATATTGCCGCCGAGCGTGTTGCCGTTCAGGTTATCGAAACGGACTTCTTGGTTTCTCACCACCAAGGCACCCTTCACATTCTTCAGTTCCATGTCGTCGTAAAGCACGGTTCCCATTTCTGCATTCACGACCATGTCTATGTTTTCGGGCACCAAAATCGGCTCGGTGGCCTCCATTGGTTCGGAGGTGGTCGGGGCTGCAGTTTCAGCCGTCATGAACTGGTTGAGGTTCATGTATTTGGAGCGGAGTGCGAGCTGCCCACCTAGTTTTTCATTGCTGAACAGGTAGTTCCAAACATTTGTCAGCACGCCAGAAGCGGAAAAGTCGCTCTCGCCCAGTTTTCCACTCAGTTGGCTCACGGTCAGCTTACTCGGCATGAAATTGCCCTTCGCCACGAAGTTTTCTATTTTATAAACATCGTAGTCCACCTTTCCAACTTGGGCATCCATCGTAAAATCGAAACGGTTGAAAACTTCTTCATCTGCCGCTGGAGCAGCGGAAGCTGACGCTGGGGTGGCGTTCGGGTCTTCCGTCATCCATTCGTCGGCGTTGAAATAATTGGAGCGAACAGTAAGACTTCCCTTCATGGTTTTATCTGGCGAAAAATAGGCGAGCAAGTTGTCAATCCTGCCGCTACCGCTAAGGTCGCTTTTGCCCAATTTCATCTCAAAACTTGGCAAGTTGACGTACTGCGGCGTGAAGTCCATCTGCATGGCGCTGATGTTCACGGTTGGCGTTCCATCGGCCACATAATTCATGTTTTTGATTGAAGCATTGCCGCTCATGTCCACGTTGGCGTAGTCACCTTTGTCAATGGTGGACATTTTGGTTTTCACCGCAATATCTGAGTTGATAATGCCGCTGAGGGATTTAACCCCCTCCATCGGGAAAGCCTTTGAAAGCTCCGTCAAGTCAATCACACCTTTTATTTTGGTGTCAATGTCTGGGTCGGACATCGGCGTGCGCAACTTGAAATAACCTTCCAGTGGATTGGTGCCGATTTTCAGACTGAATTTTGACACATCCACCAGCATCTGGTCGAGGTTGCTGCCGGGGCTGTTCACTTTTACTTTGGTGTTGATATTGGAAATGCCGAGCGGCAGGTCTGGGTATTTCACATCGGCGTTGTTCACCTCGAGGTTGATATTGAAGGCGGGATAAGCCTCCGGTTTAGCGCTGTATTTGCCCTTCACCATGCCATCCAGCTTGAATGTACCGCTGGCTTTTACGTTATCGTAACCAGCCGTGTAGGCATTAGGAATCATGGAAAGCAAGGACTTGAAATCGCTTTGCGGCGCACTAAAAGTCAAATCCATGTCAATATCCTCGCCGGGCATGGCCAACCAGCCGTCTGCTTTTAACTGCAAATCATTGATTCTCAGGTCGTTCTCTTTCAGAGTGTATTTGGAATTGGGCATGTCAATATTGAAGCCAGCATCGAGTTTCACCTTTGCTTTTTTCAAGTACCCCACCCCACCCGATTCGGCAGTCATTTCACCGATGGAAGTCTTTGTGGTCAAATCAAAAACGTCTTGTGTGAAGTCGCCTTCGCCGCTGTGATTGAAGTCGGTGAGCTTCAGATAAGTGCCACCTTGGCGGTCATCATAGGTGATATTACCGCCGTTGATGGCGTATTCTTGGAGCTTGATTTGGAAGGCCGTTGCCGTTGTGGTCGTATCAGTGCTTGGCTTCGCAATGTCGTAGTTCGCCTTCCCGTTTGACAGCACGATGACGTTGATTTCTGGCTTATCGAGGGTCACGGATTTGATTTCGAGCGGTACTTTGCCAAAATTATATGCCGACCAAAAGTCAACCGTGATGCTGAAGGACTCACCGGCCGCCAGTTTTACCCCTTCAAAATCCTCAATTCCCGTGACGGAATAATCGTTCAAGCCAATGCTGACACTGGGGAAACTGCGGAGCAACGAAATGTCCACAGAGGAGAAATCCACCTTGGCGTTCAGGTTTTCGTTCGTCAGTTTTTTGACGCCTTCGAGTATTTCGTCTTTGAACAAAAAAGGAATCGCAACCAATGCCCCGATGAAGAGCACGATGAAGATTCCGAGGCCAATGAATATGCGTTTAACTACTTTTTTCTTTGCCATAAAATTAAGGTTTGAACGATGATGCCTGCTTTTGAATTTTTACACACCCGGTACTAATATATCGTAAAATCAGCGGTTTTGTTGTGATTCGAGGCCATACTTTGGTGCTTCGCAAAAAGTTTCTCACCTTTCCATGATTAGCTTCCTGCTTGAATACATCTAAAATCCAAAATGTTTAGGTACCCGAAGCAGCAGTGATTTATTTCATTGCAAAACAACGTTTTTGATGGCAATTCGTGCGTAAAAACAATCCAATGAAAGTAGCAATTTCGTTCACAAAAGTTGTATCATTTATTTTGATGCTTTTTCTATCGAATAGCTTGATGAGTCAAACCCCGCAAGCTTCAAAAACTGACACCGTTCAAGCACCTAAGCCGAAGAAATTGGACATATTCCCTGCCATCAGCTTCTCCCCCGAAACCAAGCTCACATTAGGCGCCATCGGCATTAAATATTTTGATTTCAGAAAAAATGACACCGAAACGCCCCTTTCACAATTGGAATTCTTCGCTGTTTACACCACCGCAAAGCAGGTACTGGTGGAAGGTCGCTGGGAGTTTTTTACCAGCAAAAACAAATGGCGGACACGTGGCGAGGCTATCTTCAACCACTACACCGACCGGAACTACGGTATCGGGAACGACGCCGGAATGCGCATCGCTCAGGTGACCGACGAAAAGCCAGACACCTTGAATTACCTACTTTTCAAGGCCAACCGCTGGAAGTTTTCGCCTTCGGTGCTGCGCAAAATCGGCAAAGGGTTCTACTTCGGACTCCAATACGACATGGAAAGTATGGCCAGCATTGTGCCTGTCCCGGATTCCTACCATTTCCTGAACGCCGATTCCAGCCGTTTGACCGACCTGCCCGTTTCCGGCTGGCGCTCCGGTGCGGGTATTCAACTTCTTTACGATACCCGTGATTTTGTGGCCAATCCGCTGCACGGCAGTTTGGTTGAGTTCAATGCGCTGCACTACCACAAATTGTTCGGTGCCGACTTTGAATATTCCCGTTTCCTGCTGGATGCTCGGCATTATTTTAATACTTTTTCAAACCAGACACTGGCCCTGCGGGGCATGGTTAGTCTCCAACAATCCGACGAACCAACCCCCATGCGGGCGCTCTCCCGCACGAATGGCCACAAGCTCGTCCGGGGCTATTTTCGAGGCACTTACCAAGACGACAACATGGTGGCTTTCGAGACCGAGTATCGCTTTCCATTCTGGAAGGAAGGCTCCCCCTCCAAGCTTTGGCAGGTCTGGAAAAGGCTGGGCTTGGTCGCTTTTTTGAGCGGTGCTCAGACCTTCCATCAAGCCGATGAATTTGCTTTCGACCGCTTCAACCTGGCTGCGGGCGGTGGCCTTCGCATCCTTTTCAATCAATCATCCCGGGTAAATATCAGGGTGGACTATGCCTTTGGTCTGAGCAAAAACTCGGACGGGTTGGGCCGAAAACAAAAAGGACTTTATTTCTTTTTGGCCGAGGCTTTTTAGCAATTTTGCGCAGCAACAAAATGCCCATTTCAAAACAAAAAAAATGTCAAGCCAGCGAAACACAAGCATCGTCAAGAACGACAAGCGCACCATCAACGCTTGGGTCATGTACGATTGGGCAAATTCGGTGTACGTCCTTTCCATCACCTCCGCCATTTTCCCGGTCTATTACAACACGGTTACGAAGGTCAATGGCAACACCATCGTGGAAGTGTTGGGCATGAAATTCGAAAACACTGGTATTTATTCCATCAACCTCGGCATCGCTTTCGGCATCGTGGCGCTGATGTCCCCGTTCGTTTCTTCAGTTGCAGATTACATCGGGAACCACCGAGCATTCATGCGGTTTTTCTGCTACATGGGGGCGCTCGCCTGCATCGGTCTTTTCTTTTTCGACTCCATTGAAATGCTGCATTGGGGCCTGGCATGCACCTTGATCGCGACCGTCGGATATGCTGGCAGCATCGTTTTTTACAATTCCTACCTGCCCGCCATCGTCACCGAAGACCTGATGGACAAGACCAGCGCCAAGGGCTTTTCCTATGGTTATTTTGGTTCGACGCTGTTGCTATTGATGAACCTTTTCATGATAATGAACAAGGAAATGTTCGGCGTGACGGACTCCACGCTCATGCCCCGCATTTCCTTTTTGATGACGGGGCTTTGGTGGTTGGGCTTTTCGCAAATCACTTTCAGCCGACTTCCGAAAGGTATTTATGAAAAACAAACCAGCGAACACAACCTCCTCAACGGCTACCACGAATTGCAAAAAGTCTGGAATTACCTCAAGTCTGCGTTTCAATTGCGCACCTTTTTGCTAAGTTTTTTCTTCTACATCATGGGCGTACAAACCGTCATGTTCATGGCGGCTTCTTTCGGTGAAAAAGAGGTGCATCTCACTGTCACACAATTGATTGTGACGATTTTGCTGCTTCAGTTTTTGGGCATACTTGGAGCATTTATCTTCTCTTGGATTTCTAAAAAAATAGGCAATTTCAAAGCACTTACCATCGCCATCGTCACTTGGATTGGCATCTGCCTTGGCGCTTTTTTCATCAAATCAGCTTTGGATTTCTACATTGCAGCCTTCTTCATCGGCTTGGTGATGGGCGGCATTCAGTCCCTTTCCCGCTCCACCTATTCTAAGCTGATCCCGCAAACAGAGAATAACGCAGGCTATTTCAGCTTCTATGATGTATGTGAAAAACTGGCGATGATGTTCGGGCTGGTGCTTTGGGGCGTCCTCGATGACCTGACAGGGAGCATGCGCAGTGCCATCGGCGCCCTGTTCATTTGGTTTGTGATTGGCCTCGCACTTATGCTTTGGATTCAGCGGAGGAAAGCTGGAAATGAGGAACAAATCAGTCTTGATTAATGGAAAAAAAGAAGCCAAAAGCCCTGCCAGAGCAGGGCAAATCCTCTGAGGAAATTCTTTCAGAAATGCACTCAGCCAAGGCTACCGATACCGACTGGAAGGCTGGCAAGACTTGGACATTACAGTATTTCATTGACGAAGAACACAACGAACTGCTCAAGGCTGCCCATCAACTTTATTTCTCCGAAAACTACATCAATCCCTTCCTTTTCAAGAGCATTTTGAAGATGGAAAAAGAGGTGGTAGCCATGACCGCCGACTTGTTGAATGGCGATGAAAACACGGTAGGCACCATGACTTCCGGCGGCACGGAGAGCATCCTGCTGGCCATGTATGCCTGTCGGGAATGGGCCAAGAAGCACCGCCCCGGCATCAAAAAACCTGAAATCATAGCGCCCCGAACCATCCATCCAGCCTTCGACAAAGCGGCGCATTATTTCGGTTTGTCGCTCCGCAAAGCCAAAGTCCATGAAAATATGGAAGCCGATATGGCAGCGATAGAAAAATTGATTTCCAAAAACACGATTCTACTGGCAGCCTCCGCTCCGGCTTTTGCGCACGGCATACTCGACCCGATACCCGCCATTGGCCAGCTTGCCGAAAAGCACAATTTGCTGTTTCATGTGGATGCCTGCGTGGGCGGGTTCATGCTGCCTTGGGTGGAGCGTTTAGGCAAAAACCTGCCAGATTGGGACTTTCGGGTAAAGGCAGTCACCTCCATGTCCTGTGACCTGCACAAGTTTGGGTTTGCCGCAAAAGGGGCATCTATCGTTTTATACAGAAACGCACAACTCTTTGAAAATCAAATTTTTATCAACACTGAATACAGTGGTGGCATTTTTGCAACTGCATCTATGCTAGGCACCCGACCCGGCGGTACCATTGCTGCGGCGTGGGCAGGTTTGCAGCATTTGGGGCAGGCTGGATATTTGAAAAATGTCCGTGAAATGATGGCTGCTTTTGAGCAGTTACGGGCAGGAATCGAAGCATTGCCGGAACTGCAAATCATCGGTCAGCCGTGCATGAACATGCTGGCTTTTACCACTAAAAGCAACAAACCAGACCTCTACGCCGTCGCCGATTTTATGGAGGAAAAAGGCTGGGTGGTTGACCGTCAACAGTTGCCGCCAAGCATCCACCTCACGGTTTTTCCTTACAATATTCCAGTGATTCCTGACTATCTAGACGATTTAAAAGCTGCTGTTGCTTGGGCAAAAGCGCACCCCGAAGCTAGCGGAGAGGGCAATGCAGCACTTTATGGGCTGATGGCAAGAATCCCTCTGCGGGGCATGGTTCGGGAGAATGTGAGGAAGGTGTTTTTGGAAACTTATGCAAGCAATTTGGGGGAAGATTCAGCGCCCATTGCAGAGCAGAAACAAGCGACGCCACGGTGGCTGGGCTTGTTGAGTAGGTTCTTGGCTCGGTTCAAAAGTTGAGCTTGAAGAAGGTGACTATCACTTTTTGAAGACAAATAATGCAATTATTTCATTGATTTGATAAAGTAATAGCAACTTACCACGTTTAATGCCGTAACAATTCAAGCAACATTTCAATAGCATTTTGCGAAAAAATCTAAAATCTGGAAACGGGACCAGCCAGCGGCAGTGGCTTTATTTGTACTTGCATTTCCCTTTTGTCATGCTAGTAAAACTGGGTATATCCGGCAATTATAAGCGCCGGGCTAGACAGGTAGGCAAGCAATCCTTTGGTTGGGCAATACCAGTATTTGCTGTAAAAATTCCCTTTGCATGGCAATGCGAACAGGCCATGCACCGCCTTTTTCATTTGTTTAATATACGCTTTGCTGGCAGCAAGGAATGGTATTTTTTTCCTATTATACCATTCGCTATTATCATTATGATTTTAGCAATTGCAATGGAATGGTTGTTTTTAGCACTCGTAGTAACTGCGATATTATGGGGACTGAATTCATAGTTATATGCTATGCTTTTCTGTGCTTATTGTACCAAGCAATTCCCAACCGTATCTTCCCATATTCCACCTCTTCGTTTAATGCCAAAAAAACATCCTGTAATTTATAAGGTGGCTCCATACCATGCAGCACTTCGGCTACTCGTTGCGCTTCGACTTTGTTCATGAATGCCCAGATATTGATATTCTCCCCTTTTTCATACAAATAGGCATAATGTGAAAAGACGGTGGTCGTCTGAATGCCTCGCTGCGTAGCAATTTCGTCAACCGTAGCGCCCTGTTTATAGAGTTGAAAGGTTTCGAGATAAGTGGAGCCAGCGATGCGCATTCCTTCGTCTTTTTTTGCCAAAATGAAGTCTTGAATAGCATCGAGGAAAACCCGCCCGAACTCTGCAAGTTTTTGCTCTCCCACCCCACTGATTTGACTCAAATCGGCCTCGGTGGCTGGGCGCTCGGCGGCCATTTCCTCCAGAGTTGCATCCCCGAAAATAATGTACGGTGGCATCCCCTTTTTTCTCGCCAAATCAATGCGGAGCTGGCGCAAATGCTCGAACAATTCATCCCTGACACGTTGCCGCTCAGTGGTTCTTTTGGTTCGAGTAACGGTTTTTGCCTCGGCCTCTTCTTTCCGCTCCTTGATGATTTCCGCCCGGACAAGCTTTACTTTTTGTCCATCAAAAAGCACGGATTTACTGGCTTCCGTGAGTTTAACTTTACTGTGGTCGTCGTAGGCAATTTCGATAAGTCCTTGATTTACAAGCTGTTCGAGGTAAAAAAACCATTCTTCTTGTTTCAGGTCTTTACCAGCACCGTAGGTCTTGATTTTATCGTATCCATTGCTGACGAGGTTGTAGCTTTTGGAACCTCGAAGCACATCTACCAGCATCCCGGCACTGACTTGCTCACTCAGTCGGCTGACAGCAGAGAGCGCTTTTTGGGCGATGACCGTGCCATCGAAATCCTTGGGCGGGTTCTTGCAAACGTCGCAGTTCCCACAGTTTTCGAGCATGGTTTCGTTGAAATAGTTGAGCAGGATTTTTCTTCGGCATATCAGCGCCGTGGCGTACTGGTGCATCCTTTCCAGCTTCGCCAATTGGATTTCCCGGTGCTGTCCGTCCCCTTCGGTAATGAACTCCCGCAACATTGCAACATCCCCCGCTGAGTAAAAAAGCAGGGTGTCGGCCTCGGAGCCATCACGGCCTGAACGGCCAATTTCCTGGTAATAGCCCTCCAGGTTTTTGGGCAAATTATAGTGGATGACCCAGCGCACATTCCCTTTATCAATGCCCATTCCGAAAGCGATGGTGGCGCAAATGACGGTTGTTTTATCGTTGATAAAATCCTCTTGCACTTTGGGCCGGGTGCGTTCATCAAGGCCTGCGTGGTAGGCAGCAGCATTGACGCCATTTT
The DNA here is from genome assembly GCA_041752395.1 of Saprospiraceae bacterium. Lineage (GTDB taxonomy): Bacteria > Bacteroidota > Bacteroidia > Chitinophagales > Saprospiraceae > UBA6168. The sequence continues at coordinate 15,879 of JBGSWN010000063.1, forward strand.
CCCTCAATTTTTCAGCGAGCATCTCCGTGCTTTTTCGGGAAAGGCAGTACACGATGCCCGGCTGATTCGGCCTTTTTTCAATAAATTCAATGATTTGCTCTATTTTCTTTCTGCCGGGCCGCACTTCGAGACTGAGGTTGGGCCGGTCGAAGCTGGCGATGAAGATTTGCGGGTTTTGCAGCTCGGCCTGCACGACGATGTCCTTGCGGGTCAGCTTGTCGGCAGTGGCCGTGAGGGCGATAACTGGAATCTGTGGGAAAGTCTTTTTTAGAAAGCGCAACTGGCGGTACTCCGGCCTGAAATCGTGCCCCCAAGCGGAGATGCAATGCGCTTCATCAATGGCGAAGAGGCAGATTTTTGCGGAACGCAACAAAGGCAAAAACTCCTGCGAAGCCATTTTTTCAGGGGAGGTATAGAGCAAGTCGAGATGGCCATTGAATAGGTCGTTTTCGACTTTTTGTTGCTCTTGATAAGTGAGCGAAGAATTAAGAAAAGCTGCACGAATACCGTTGGCCCGCATGGCTTCCACCTGGTCTTTCATCAATGAAATAAGGGGGGAAACGACTACGCATGTGCCGTCCATCGTGACAGCTGGGATTTGAAAACAAACGGATTTGCCGCCACCCGTCGGCATCAAAAGAAGTACATCTTTTTTATCAAAAATAGCTTGAATGACCTCCGCCTGCAATGGCCGGAAACTGTCGTAACCGTAGTATTTTTTGAGTGCTGTTCTTGCGTTTTCCAGGTTCATGCTTTCTCATCAGTTTGTGGAGGCTAAGGTAAAAAAATCGTTGGATTTCGGCCATTTAGATGGGATTGGCAGAAGCTGTTTGGCGTTAGTGTTTGATATACAGCATTTTCTTTGGTAATTTTTACAAAGCCGCTATCTTCACCGCCGGACAATTTGACAGGAAAATATGAATGGTGATAACAACTTTTTTAAGTCTGCCTTTTCGGTGGACAACGTGATTTTTGGGTTTGACGATGGTGACTTGAAGGTGCTTTTGATAAAACGAGGTGCTGCGCCTTTTCAAGGGCTTTGGGCATTGCCTGGGGATTTGGTTTACCCCAGCGAAGACCTAGACACGGCTGCGTATCGTGTGCTCGAAGAACTCACTGGATTGAAAAAAGTTTACCTCGAACAAGTGCACACCTTCGGTGCCGTTGACCGTCACCCGCTCGGTAGGGTCATCACAATTGCTTATTTTTCTTTGGTAAAGATCAGCGATTTCACCCTCACGGCTTCTTCATTCGCCCAAAATGTGGAGTGGCACAATGTGCACCATTCGCTTCAATCATCGCTTGCATTTGACCACAATATCATCCTGAAGACTTGCTTTGATGCGCTTATTCATCGGGTTCGGGTTCGACCTATTGGCTTTGAGTTGTTGCCCCCTAAATTCACATTGACAGAATTGCAACATTTGTATGAAGCGATACTTAGCTCGGACCTAGATAAGCGGAATTTTCGAAAAAAGATACTTTCGATGAGCCTCTTGATGGACTTGGATGAATTGCAAGAAGGTGTGCCGCACCGCCCTGCCAAGCTTTATAAATTCAACAAAGACAGGTACCACCAACTAGAGGCACATGGATTTAGTTTTGAGGTGAAAGAGAGCAAAAAGAAGGACAAGAAAAAGCAACTGGCAGAATTGATTGCTCAATAGATTCAGATAGTTTCGCCTTCCCAAGTAAAGATTTTGAATTCCATTTGACTTGCTGGGTACAGACTTCTAAAAGATTCGAGCAGCGACACTAATTCTGATATGTCGCTTGGCGCTGTTCTATAAAAGGTCTTAAAATTATTATAATCTGGCGTTTTATCGAGGCTTAATTTCTCGTCGTCGCCTACCTGAAAATAGCCATAATCCCCTTTCCCAAGCTTAAGATTTGAAGTTTTGAGGTTAAGCTCATTCAAAAAATCATCAGCATCACTTACATGTTGGCTGTCTTTATAGGCTACATATCCCCAAATCATTGATGAGGGAACTCTCATTAGCGTTGATTGTGCCACTTGAAAACCATAGCCATCTTGGATTTCCAAATCAAATTTTTCATTAGAGACGATCAAAGTTCCAGTGGATTTGATGGAATTTTTCAGGATTAATTCGAGATTATAGGTTCCTATCGGTAAAAAATCATAGGACGCACTGTTTTCAACGGGGCCTTCTCCCACTAGGCAATTTTCGGTTTCGAGTATCTCAATCAGGTTCAAATTAAGGTTTTTATTGCCCTTACTTGCAGTGAAACTGATTGTATTGCTCTGGCATGACTGGCTTTCAATAGTCCTAAAAGTCAAATTAAAATCTCGAACTTGGTGCAAATCCTCCTGCATTCCAAGTAAAAACTCGGGGTCAATCTTGACCACCACATCCTTGTCAGCTTCGGACAATTTGCAGCCAAAACAAAGCATTGATAGTAGGCCAGCAACTTGTAAGTAAATTAAAAGTTTCCTCATTAAAATTAGAATGATGCACCGTTGAAGTTGAACGAATGATAAAACGATGCCAAAGCTTAATTGCTGCTTTTCAAATAATTTAAAAACTTCCTGTAAAACAAAAGCCGTGTGGGAAGTATTCCCTGCACGGCTTTTGATACTTGGCTAACCAAGCATTATTTTTTCTTTCTGGCGTCTTGCTGCCCAAAAACCTTTTTCAGAAGGTCTGAATTCCGAAGGCTTACATCGCTACGGATAGCCAACTCCTTTTGTTCAACCAACCCAAAAAGGCCACCAAGCGCCTTGCGGTTTACGTGGTCATCCAATTCGGGATTGGTTTTCTCCACCAAAGGTAGTTTGTTGTAAGCCGTGACGGCCGTGCGCCAGTATTCACGAGCACCCACCTTATCCAGTGACTCTTGGATGATGGGCATGAACTCGGCGTACAATTGTTTGAAAGTTGAGCCTTCCAAATATCGAGTTGCCGCATCATCGTTCCCCATCAGGATGTTCATGGCATCCTTGAATGTCATTGATTTGATGGCACTGAGGAAAATCGGCTTGGCTTTAATGGCTGCATCTTCGGCTGCACGGTTCATTTTCTCAACCAGATTAGCTTCGACGTTCTCAAAACCAGGCACATTTTTGAGTTTTTTCACCACTTTTTGCGCCTCATCAGGTAAAAGAATTTTGTAGGGGCTTTTGTAGTAGCCATCCTGCTTTGAAAGGAAATCGGAAGCTTCTCCAACGCCTTTGTTCAAGGCTTCTTTGAGTCCTTGACCCGCTTCATCCTGGCTGAGGCCGCCACCACCCACCACTTCACTGGCCTTGGATTTTGCTTTGTCGAGGGCACCTTTGAGTTGGGCATTTGCGAAGGAAAAAGTCAACAGCAATAGTGCTAACGGTAGAATCTTCTTTATCATTTTTGATTGAATTTGGCGACCTAGTCCTTGACTTTTGAGCCATGCGAACCAGCTCTGGTTCTTGTTGATGGTCAAAAAACGTGCGAATCTTTGAAATGTAGGTGCTGGCGTGTCAGTTTATATTTTCGTTAACCAAAATCATGGCTCACTTGCTCAAATAGGCTTCCAAAATATCGTTGTTGTTGGCGATGAGGTACATGCTTTGGCCATTCGCCAGTTTGATTTTCACCAAATCCCTTGCCTCTTTTTTCGCCCAAAAACCGCTTTCCCAGTTGGGCATTTCCTTGAACCCATTTTTGCCGTCGCCTAAAAGCACAGTACCACTTCCTGCATCGTAGCGACCTGATTCCACTTCTGAACGGAAGCTGTTTCCAACTAACATCAAATCCAAAATTCCATCGTGGTTGAAATCTTCCGCTAGTATTTGATTGCTAGTAGAAAGTTGGGCTGAAACCGGCAGTTCGTGGGCAATGAAACTGCCGCCTTTGTTTTCATAAAAAGTTGTCGCAAATGTCTTAGCTAAGAATTTTTGCGAAGCATCTAAAGCTGCTTTCTTAAAAATGCTTTCCATCGTTGCCATCCCGTATGCCCGATGGTAAACAAAATCTTTTTTCAAACTTGACATCTGTTTCAACAAAACATCAAGCTGTGCAACTGGGTACTGTTTTCCACCTTGGTACCAGGCCATCACTGGGTCAATGCTGCCATTTTTATCAAAATCAGCAGCGAAAAGCTCGATTGGCTGGGACTGGCTGGGTTTGAAACGGGAATTTAAACCAAGGTTTCCCGCAAGGATATCAACGTCGCCATCCTTGTCAAAATCAACTGCTTGAACGCAATTCCACCAGCCATTGCTTTGGTCTAGGCCAAATTTGGCAGTGGCGTCTTCCAGTTTTCCTTTGTTGTTTTTGAAAATCGTGATGGGCAGCCATTCACCTGTCACGATTAATTCTTCCGATTTATCACCATCCAAATCTGCCCAAACCAAGTCGTTGACCATACCGATTCTGGCCAATTTTGGTGCATTTACTGCGCAAACATCCGTGAATTTCCCACCATTGTTTTGAAGCATCAAGGTCTGTGGTGCTTCTGGGTAACGGCCAGGAGTCACCATGCCGCCTACTATCAAATCCAAATCGCCATCTTGGTCAAAATCAAATGGGGCAACGCAGGAGCCGCTGGCGGTTATCGCTGGAAGCGTTCCATCGGATGCTTTTGTGAAATTGCCTTTGCCATCGTTGAGGTAAAGCCGGTCTTGGTAATTGCTGGAGCCTGCATCGTAGGTGCTACCGCCACTCACCACGCAGAGGTCAAGGTCCTTGTCTCCATCGGCATCGAAAAACACACAACCCATGTCTTCAAAGGAGATATCAGCTTCAAAAGCTGGCGAGGCAGTCCGTTTGAAGCTGCTGTTTTTCTGCTGGATAAAAAGTGCGCCAGCTTGGTTTCTTGCGCCGCCCACGAAGAAATCCTCCAAGCCATCATTGTTTACATCAGCGACTGCGATGTTGGGGCCAAGGTTGGAAAAAGCGTGTGGGATTAACCATTCCCGGTTGAAATCATTGAAATCATCGTCGGTATGACGAAAATCAATTCCGCTGTTTTTAGCTACTTGGAAAATCGGTGCTGATTTGGGAAGCTGCTCCCATTCTCCTTTTTTAGCATCCGCAATTTTCAATTCCAATCGTTGATTGGCTTGAATGTTTTCGAGCATTTGCACCTTGCCGTTTGGCCATTTTATTTCCAGTTTTTGGACCGTGCTGGCATTGCCGAGGCCAAAATGAAAAATAGCTTGCGAAGAAGAAAAGAAGCCACGGGTCGGGGTCATTTCCTCGTATTGGATACCTTCGCCTTGTTTAATTCGGATTTTAGCTCCCACCCCAGTTGGGTTACTTGGCTCCCCTTTCAAACTGACCTGCAACCAGTTCCCATCTGCCCGACCCACCGATTGATTTTGGTAAACAAGCGCTTTTCCATCGAGTTGATTGACCACCAAATCGAGGTCGCCATCATTGTCTAGGTCGGCGTAGGCACTGCCGTTGGAATAGGAAGTTTCTTGCATCCCCCATTCATTGCTCACATTTTGAAACTGGATGCCATCCTTGTTTTTGAACATGTAGTTTTGGAGGGGCTTTGAAGGGATTTTTTTCAAATACTCATCAATGGTTTTAAAATTAGTGTTGTTTAGCCCTCCAATTTTCATTACAGAATCCACGGTATAGTTAAGGTAATCCAGATTGGTGACGTCCCGACGGTAGCCGTTCGTGATGTAGAGGTCTTTTTTTCCATCGTTGTCAAAGTCGGCCAAAAGCGGGCTCCAACTCCAGTCGGTAGCCCAAACACCTGCTACTTGGCCGATATCGCTGAAGGTGCTGCCATCTTCCGCTACATCGCCCGTATTCAATTGAAGCATGTTTCGCATTTGCTGGTTTCCGTAACCGTATTGCACGAGGCTGTGGTAGCGCTCCTGCTTCATGGTCGTCATCAGCTCCTTTTGGCGTTGGTTATCGGCGGCAGTCATGTCCAAGCTAGCAATGTCAATCTTCCCGTCATTGTTGAAGTCTGCAATATCAACCCCCATCGTATGGTTGCTGGTGTGGCGGAAGTATTTCCAAATTTCATCCTTAAAACCCTTTCTTCGTTGGTTGATGTAAAGGATGTCTGGTTCTACGTAATCGTTACCAACATAAACGTCCAGAAAACCGTCGCCATTGAAATCGGAGACGGTAACGCTCAATCCCCATGCACGGTTGTTGATGCCCATTTCAACGGAAATATTGGTGAAGTGGCCATTGCCGTCATTGCGAAAAAACTTGTCCGACTCCCACTCATCTACGGGTGTAGTAATCCGAGTAATCGGCCCACCCTGGGACGCTTGTTTTGCCCTCACGCGGTTCACTTCTGCCCATGCGACAGGGTGGTTCAGCACATAAACATCAAGGTCACCATCGTTGTCAACATCAAAAAAATTGGCGTGGTTGCTGGCGGAACGGTCATCAAGGCCATATTCTTTGGCTTTTTCGGTAAATGTTGAATTTCCGTTGTTGATGTAGAGCAGATTTGCCCGCAAGTCCGTCGGCTGGATGCCAGAGCGGCAAACGTAAATGTCCTGAAACCCGTCGCCATTGATGTCAACGACAGAAACGCCCGTTTTTATGCCCCCCATAGCACCAACGCCAGCCTTCTCCGTGATGTCTTCAAACTTGAAATTGCCTTTGTTCAAATACAGGCGATTCGATGTTTGCGTAGCTGAAAAATACACATCCTGCAACCCATCATTGTTGACATCGAGGATGGCCACTCCCCCACCGTTGTACAAATAGGAGTTGGTGATAATGTTTTCTTGAAAAGTTTCTTTGATGTTATTTGAGAAATCAATCCCAGAGGACGCTGGCTTCATCAGCTCAAAATGTATATCTGTCGCAGTTGACACGTTTTGATTGGCGTCTGAATCCTCCACTTTACTATTACAAGACATCAACAAAATAGCGCAAAACGCACAAGGGGCAATCAGTTTTTTCATGATAAAATGACTACAAATTTGGAAGGTTTTTTTGGCCAAATTTTGAAACACAAAGGTAACAAATGACCAATGTGATTCTTCATGAGGGAAAAATGTGCCGGTTTTTCAGAACATATTTTGATAAAATTACATTTTTGGCTTCTTATTTGCATTAATTTCTATGTGTAAACAGGCTGAGTATCTTGAATCTTGGCCTTGAACCAACGAGTTACATCATGAAAAAGCAAGTAATACTCCTCATTTTTTCAACTTTGTGCTTGAGCGCAGCGGCACAATACACAGAGGTCGGTGCATTTATCGGCACTTCCAATTATATCGGCGACTTGAGCGGTCAACGACTTTCCAACCAGGAATATCATGGCGCCCTCGGCGTTTTTGGCAGGTACAATGCAAACAAGCGCTTTGCTGCGAAAGCCTCCTTGACCAAAGGGATGCTCAGTGGAACGGACGCAACTGCTCGCTCTTTGGAAATTCGGGAACGGAACCTGAGTTTTCGGTCCTATCTAACGGAATTGGCCGTGACTGGTGAAATGAACCTTTCTGAGTACAATATTCGGGCAGGAAAAGGCAGCGTTCCTTATGTTTTCATGGGTTTGGCAGTAACCCGTTTCAATCCACAAGCCGAGATTCGTGGCGTTTGGCATGATTTGCAGCCGCTTCATACGGAAGGGAAAAAATACACTCGGAATACACTCGCAGTGCCTTTTGGGCTAGGTATGCGCTTCAATATTAGTTACAAACTGAACTTTGGGTTGGAATTCGGGGCTCGATTCACTTCTACCGACTACTTGGACGATGTGAGCACCTATTACCCAGATGTTTTCGGAATGCGAAGCACATCGCCCATGTCGGCAGCCCTCAGTTACCGAAGCCCCGAGGTTACTGGTACTTTCGGTGAGAATCCAGTGGGCAAACCCCGAGGTGATATGGCAAATAATGACTGGTACCTTTTTGCTGGAATTAATGTTTCCGTGAACCTTACGGATAAATATGGACTGGATTTTGATGAAAAATATGACGTTTTCAAAACAAAACCTGAAAAACCTCAAAAAGAGAAATCAAATCGAAACAAATTGGAAAGTTCAAAGTACAAGCAAAAGAGAGTTCCTTTTTGGAAGAAAAACGAAATGGAACCAATCGTAAAGAAACGTACCGCCACAACGAAACCAACAAAGAAATAGGTGCAATATTAATTGTGCTTACCCAAGGAGTGGTTCAGGTTTAGGCTTGAGCCACTTATTTTTTTTGCAAAAAACTAATCGAATAAGCCTTGCACCTTCTCCTCGGCTTCACGGAGTTTTTCTCGACAGAATTTCAACAATTCCGAGGCTCGGTTTACTTTTTCAGAAAGGTCGTCCATGCTCACCGTTGCTTCTTGAAGGCTTGAAACTATTCCTTGCAACTCCAGTAAAGCAGCTTCATAACTTAATTTGGATTTTTGTTTTGTCATTTGTCTATTTTTTTGATTGCAGAATAAAACCTACCTGATTTCATCTGAACCGTTATTTCATCGGCCAGCTCCAATTGTTCAATGTCATTTATTTGCTTTCCATTTTTGAAAACCATTGCAAATCCTCTTTTAAAAGCCGCCTCTGGCCCTAACAGTTGGACAATATTTTCAAAACTATCTAACTGTAATTTTGCCTGCATAAAACAGTTTTTCAAAATGCTCGGTACGTCTTTTTCAATAAAATCGAGCATTTGATATTGTTGATTGAAACTGGTTTTTACTTGATAGCCAATGAGTTGTGATAAATATTGGAGCCTAGCGCTTTTTTCCTGAATAGCTTGCGTCGCCACTTTTTTTACTTCCGCAACCAGGTTGAGCACCTGCGATTCATAGTTCAGGTTGTGGTGCAAAATAAAATCAGCGACCGCCGTTGGTGTTTTGAGTGAAGTATTTGCCACTAAGTCTAGCACCGTTTCATCTACGTCATGGCCGATTCCCACCAACACTGGTAGTGGCATATTTGCCACAGCTTTAGCTAATAAAAAACTGTCAAACGCCGCCAAATCAAGCCTTGCCCCCCCACCCCGAATGATGATGACCACATCAAAATCTTCCGGATTTTGAGCGAGAATTTCAAGCTGGGTAGTTGTCTCTTTTTCCACCAAAACCCCTTGGACAGCAATCGGAAAAAAGCTGACCTGGAACCTGTACCCAAAAGAATTGGAGGAAAGATGCTTTGTGAAATCCTGAAACCCTGCTGCATTTTCCGAACTCAAAACCGCCACCCGCTGTATAACACTGGGTATTTTTAGCTCCCCATTTTTTTGCAGTAAATTAAGTGCCTGCAATTTCCTGATGGTTTCTCTTCGCTGCAGCTCCAACTTACCCAAAGTATGTGCTGGGTCTATGTCTTCCAGCATCAATTTCAGCCCAAACCGCTCGTGAAACTCAGGTTTTGCCAGAAACAATATTTCCATGCCTGGCTGTAGCAGGGTATCAAGGTCCTGGCCTATTTTCTTTTGAAGTGCCCGGTAATTTTTTGACCAAATAACGGCTTGGGCTTGCGCAATGATTTCATCGTTGTCCTCTTTTTTTTGCACCAAATCCAAGTAAAAATGCCCTTTGGAAGACTTCACATCGGACAGTTCCGCACGAATCCAAAGTGATTCTGGCAGGTTGAGTGCTATCACCCGGCGGATAAACTCATTGAATTCAAATAGGGTATGTGACATGAACAGTTGATGGATTTCAGAATGTGCGAAAATAGAACGGCCTGTTGGAATCACACCAACAGGCCGTTTTATTTATTTTTCCCCTAATTAATTCTTGGGAAGTGACTTGTAGTTCTTTTGGTAGGTTTCCCATGGGGTTTTTAGGTGCTCGTTGCGACCAAAATAAGTGGCAATCGTTTCAAACTCCTTCGTATCCCGATAGCCGGGGATGGCCTGAATCACATCCTTTTTTTCATCCAAAAAAACTACCGTCGGGAAACTCAACTGGCCACGGGTGATTTCGGCAGCCAATTCATGGTAGCCCCGCATTCCATTTTTCACAAACTTGTAGGTCTTTTCCTTGAAAACGATGTCCTGCTTTTGCTCTGCATCAAATTTGACGGCGTAGTAGTTTTCGTTAATATACTTGGCCAAGCAGGCATCGCTGAAAGTGGTGGCGTCCATGCGCTTGCACCAGCCGCACCAGTCTGTGTAAACATCAACGACAACTTTTTTGGGCTGGGTCTTGGATTTTTCCATCATCTGCTCCCAGGTCATCCATTTGATGGCATCACGGCCTTCTGTCGTAGCTGACGGATCCAATTTCTTAAAAGAAAAAGCTGTCAACCCCAAAACCATGACTCCTATTCCAAACAATACTTTCTTCATTTTCAAAATTTCTTTTGTGAGGGCAAAATTACAAGCTAGGAACAGATTAGCCAAAAGAAAGAAGGTGTACAAACCACACTTTAAACAAAGTTTAACGGCCAACGATGGCATTACTAATAATTGTTAAAGTATCTGTTCCCATTTGATGCTGTGCAATGACTTCCCCGCTCGGAGTTGGAGCAAGAATCCCAGAACCAAGCCGAACAGGGGTTGAGAAAATAGCTGCCTCATCCCACAGGTTCCCGCTTAAAAACCGGTTGATGGTATCAGCGCCTCCCTCTACTATCATCGAACTGATTTGCTGCTGGAAAAGCAAGGTCATTAGTTTTTCAAGAAGACTGTCATCAAAATCCAATTCAATGAAACGCAAGTTCTCGGAAGATTTGTCGTCCGATTGTTTGGCTTGCGTCACAATCCAAGTCGGAGCAGAACCATCGAACAGCTTCAGATTAGTGGGTAAACGGCGATCCCTATCCAATACAATTCGGAGCGGGGACTTGCCAAACCAGTGACGATTGGTAAGTGCTGGATCGTCGGTAGAAGCAGTGTTCGTACCTACCAAAATAGCATCCATTTCGGACCTGCCTTTGTGGGCCAAAATTTGTGAAAATTGGTTGCTTAACCACACTTGTTTTCCCGGAACCCCCATGAAACCATCCACAGATTTGGCAAATTTCAATTGAATAAATGGCCGCTTTTTGGAAGCAAAAACGTTGCGGATATCGCTTGGCAGCATTGTTTGGTCACCACAGATTCCAGTTTCAACTACTACCCCAGCCTTTCGCAAAATCTCAACCCCTTTGCCAGCAACTGCTGGAGTTTTATCCAAACTGGCAATCACCACCTTTGGGATTCGCTGCCGCAAAATCAGGTCAGTGCAAGCAGGTGTTTTTCCATGAAAACAGCAGGGTTCGAGCGAAACATAGAGCGTTGATTTTGAAATTAAATGACTGTCGGACTCAGGTACATTGGCAATGCAATTAACCTCGGCATGAGCCTTGCCATATTCCCGATGCCACCCTTCGCCGATGATGCGGCCCTCATATACCAACACAGCGCCCACCATTGGGTTTGGGCTTACACTGCCAGCGCCCAATCTGGCTAAATCAAAACAGCGCTGCATGAAAATTTCGTCTGTCATTTTGCGTTTAGTTTTGCCGAAGGCAAAGGAAATTAAAACTTGCGGGACAAATACTATTTCATGTCCAAACAACCTTTCCAGACTTTCGTTTGTCTATCAAACTGCGTTAAACGGCTAAACAAAGCAAGATTTGGAGAGAATTTTGGCAACTTCGCCACGAATTTTACCCTAACATCCAAAATGAAGGCAAAACAGAAATACAAGAACCTGACTTTCAATTGTTTATGAAAAATAATTTTAAACGTTCAACGATGATAAAAAAAAGTTTTACCATGCTTTGGGTAGTTTTGGGCATTTCCAGCCTTGTTGCCCAGACGAACAAAATCAACTTCACAGAATATGACTTGCCCAACGGGCTGCATGTAATTCTCCATGAAGACCATTCGACGCCGATTGTGGCCGTATCGGTTTTGTACCACGTTGGCTCCAAAAATGAAAAACCAGAACGCACAGGTTTTGCGCATTTTTTCGAGCACTTGTTGTTTGAAGGTTCCGCAAATATCGCCCGTGGCGAATTTGACGACTACATCCAAAAGGCAGGTGGCACCAATAATGCCAATACCAGTTGGGATCGCACCTTTTACTATGAGGTGTTGCCATCGAACCAAGTCGGCCTGGGTCTTTGGCTGGAATCCGAAAGGATGCTTCAAGCAAAAGTGGAAGAAGTCGGCATCGAGACCCAGCGGCAAGTGGTGAAAGAGGAACGCCGCCAGCGTATTGACAATCAACCCTACGGCACAGTGCTGGAGGAATCCATGAAGCGGGCTTTCCGCAACCATCCCTACAAATGGCCAATCATCGGCTACATGGAGCACTTGGATGCTGCGCAAGAAGCTGATTACAAGCAGTTTTACGCAGATTTTTATGTTCCAAACAATGCAACACTTTCCATTGCAGGAGATATCAAAATTGACGAAGTAAAAACCTTGGTCAACACCTATTTCGCTGGAATTCCGATGAAAAAAGACCCGTATCGCCCCAAGATTGTAGAGCCAGAATTGGGCGGCGAAGTTCGGGATACCATTTTTGACAACATCCAATTGCCAGCAGTCATTCAAACCTACCGCATCCCAGCGCAAGGCACACCTGATTTTTATGCTGTCACGATGCTTTCGCAATTGCTTTCGCAAGGTGAAAGTTCAAGGCTTCACAAAGCGCTGATTGACGAGCAGCAGAAGGCGCTTTTTGTCGGTAATTTCCCGCTTTCTTTGGAAGACCCAGGCGTTTCGATTGCTTTTGGAATCTGCAACGGTGGCATTGACCCGAAGAACGTGGAAGCCAGCATGGACGCAGAAGTCAACAAGGTTCAAAATGAACTGATTTCTGAGAATGAGTTCCAAAAACTGCGCAACCAAGTGGAGAACGATTTTATAACCACCAATGAAACCGTCCAAGGAATTGCTGAGAGTTTGGCCAATTACCACACGTATTTTGGCGAAGCCAACCTGATCAACACGGAGATTGACCGCTACATGAAAGTGACTCGGGAGGACATACAGCGAGTAGCCAAAAAGTATTTTACGAAGAACAACCGAGTAGTTTTGTACTACTTGCCAAAACCTTCCAATCCTTAATATTGGATTATAACAAACGGTTTGAAATATTTCTAACCATGTGACTTTTTTGTTTTTTTAACCTAATCTAAAGATTATCAATCGTTTATGAAAAAGATATTTTTTCTAAGAATAATGGTGCTGTTGTTCTTTGCACATGCGGCAAATGGACAGGAAGACTTTCGCAAAAATGCTCCAAAACCAGGGCCAGCACCCAAAATCGAACTGGGTAAAGCCGAGCAGTTTACGATGAAAAATGGCCTCAAAGTCATCGTTGTGGAAAACCACAAACTGCCAAGGGTAAATTTTCAAATATTTGTAGATGTGCCGCCGATGCTGGAAGGTGATTTTGCTGGCTACACTGGCTTGGCGGGCGAAATGCTCAGCAAAGGCACCACCACGAAATCCAAGTCCCAAATAGACGAGACCGTTGATTTCATGGGTGCATCCTTAAACACTTCTTACGCTGGAGTGACAGGTAGCTGCCTCAGCCGCTACAAGGACAAGTTACTGGAAATCATGTCCGACGTTCTGTTGAACCCGAGTTTTCCTGCTGAAGAATTTGACAAGGTAAAAAAGCAAGCGGTTTCTGCATTGGCACAAGACAAGGACGACCCAAATGCCATTGCCGTAAACGTTGGAGCGGTGATGCGCAATGGCAAGGCGCACCCCTATGGAGAGGTCACTTCTGAAAAAAGCCTTGAGAAAATCACGGTTGATAAGTGCAAGGAGTTTTACCAGCAGTATTTCAAACCAAATATTTCATACCTCATTGTGACGGGCGACATCACCCGGAAAGAAGTAGAGAAACTTGCGCCAAAATACTTTGGCAACTGGAAGATGGGTGAAGTAAAGCGCAACAATTACGACACCCCTCAAAAGCCCAAAGCCACGCAAGTTGATTTCGTGGACAAGGCCGGAGCTGTTCAATCTGTGGTCAACATCACCTATCCTATTGAATTGAAACCGGGCACAGAGGACGTCATCAAAGCCAGTGTGATGAACACCGTTTTGGGTAGCTATTTTGGCAGCCGACTGATGTCGAATTTGCGGGAAGACAAAGCCTACACTTATGGTGCCCGCTCTTCCCTGAACACCGACCCTGTCATTGGAAATTTCAATGCCAATGCTAGTGTTCGCAATGAGGTGACGGACAGTTCCATCACGCAGTTTTTGGTAGAACTGGAAAAATTGCGCAACGAAACCATGCCAGACGAGGAATTGAGTATGGTAAAAAATGTGATGACGGGCAATTTTGCACGTTCATTGGAAGACCCTGAAACGGTAGCCAGGTTTGCTTTGAACACAGCTCGCTTTAATTTACCTGCCGACTATTATGAAAAATACCTTCAGCGTTTGAGCCAGGTTAATGCTGTCGATATCAAGGCGATGGCAAACAAGTACTTAGCCACTCAAAACGCCCATATTTTAGTGGTTGGCAACAAGGACGAAGTGGCAGCCAAGCTTGCTACTTTTTCCACCGATAAAAAGGTCAAATTCTACGATGTTTATGGCAATCCAATCGAGCAAACTGGGTTAGAAGTGCCAATGGGCATCACTGCTCAGACGGTGCTTGACGATTACTTAATTGCGCTTGGTGGCAAAAAACTGGATGGCATCAAGTCGGTTTATTTAAACATGTCCGCCAGTATCCAAGGCATGGAAATGGTGACGGAAATGAACCAGATGGCGCCCAATAAGATAGATGTTGTCAACTCGATGATGGGCAACGTTATCATGGAATCAGTTTTCGATGGGGAAAAAGGAATGAATATGAACATGGGCAGCAAGACCCCCATGGATGGCGTGGCGTTGGAGGATATGAAAGTGGATGCACATCTTTTTCCAGAGCGTTTTTACGGTAAATTAGGCGTGAAAACCGAACTGAAAGGAATCGAAATGATTGAGGGCAAAAAGGCCTACAAAATCTCAGTGGAATACCCTTCTGGATCTAAAAAGACGCATTATTTCGACATGGAAACTAATTTGAAAGTCAGGGAAATCGAAGACAAAGAAGGCAATTTGATTACCAACGAAATCACTAGCTACAAAGAAGTGGATGGTATCAAGTTCCCCGAAGTGGTTAAAATCACTGGCCTTGCCCCTATTCCTTTGATAATGACTACAAAAAACATTGAAATAAATGGAGATATGGATGCTAGCTTATTCATTGTAAAATAAGCATACCTAGTTCCCAAAAATAAAAAAGCCTCGACAGTCAAACTGTTGAGGCTTTTTTATTTCGAGTTCTTTTTTGGTATCAAACAGCAAAACTCTCTCCGCAGCCACAAGTTCGGGCAGCATTTGGGTTCTGGAAATAGAAGCCTTTGCCCTCCAATCCACCTGAAAATTCCAGCGTTGAATTGAACAAGTAAAGAAAACTTTTCAGGTCGGTAACGACCTTCATGCCATTGTCTTCAAATACTTGGTCATTTGGCTGCGACTCATTGTCAAAGTCCATGTTATAGGACAGCCCAGAGCATCCGCCACTTGTGACGCTTACCCGGACGAAGTAATCTTCGCCTAGGTGCTGTTTTTGCATAATATCCTGTATCCGCTCTTTGGCGGTGTTTGCTACAAAAAGCATTTTCTAAAATTTTACTTTTAAAAATTAGGCAACAGAAGCTTCTGCTTCTACCTCGATGCCATTCTTCTTTTTGTAGTCGGCAATAGCTGCTTTGATGGCATCTTCTGCCAAAACAGAACAGTGGATTTTCACTGGCGGTAAAGCCAATTCTTCCACGATGTCCATGTTGTCAATTTTCAAAGCATCATCCACCGACTTGCCTTTCAGCCACTCGGTAGCCAAAGACGAAGAGGCGATTGCGGAGCCGCAACCAAATGTTTTGAACTTTGCATCACGGATGACACCAGTGGCATCATCCACTTCGATTTGAAGGCGCATCACGTCGCCGCATTCTGGTGCGCCAACAAGGCCTGTGCCCACATTTTTGCTTGCTTTGTCAAGCGTACCTACGTTACGTGGGTTGTGGAAATGGTCAATAACTTTATTTGAATAAGCCATAAGTCAAGATTGTTTGATTGTTAATTTGATGAATTGTTTGATTGTTCAAACAATTTTAATGTGCCGCCCACTCAATTTTTGTGAGGTCAACACCTTCTTTGTACATTTCCCAGATAGGACTGAGGTCACGCATGTGGTTCACCCCTTTCTTTATTGCTTCAATGGCATAGTTTACATCCTCTTCTTTTGTGAAACGACCTAAACTGAAACGCAAAGAAGAGTGCGCCAAATCGTCGCCAAGGCCAAGCGCTACCAGCACGTAACTTGGCTCCAAAGAAGCCGAAGTACAAGCAGAACCAGATGAAAGTGCTATTTCTTGGTTGAAAGTCATCATCAACCCCTCTCCCTCCACGTGTTTGAAGGAGATGTTCGCAACATGGGGCATTCGATGCGCCACGTTTCCATTGACATACACTTCCTCCATTTCATTCATGAACGCCTGTTCTAGTTTGTCACGTAAAGCGCTCAAACGTTTAGCATCTTGGTCCATTTCCAACATGGCAATTTCCGCAGCTTTGCCTAAACCAACGATGCCCGGCACATTCAGCGTACCAGAGCGCATCCCACGCTCGTGTCCACCACCGTCCATCTGGGCAGTAACTTTTACACGAGGGTTTTTGCGGCTCACATAGAGTGCGCCAATGCCTTTTGGGCCATACATTTTATGGGCAGTGAAAGCCATCAAATGCACACCAATTTCACGTGGATGCGTCTTGATTTTGCCAACCGCCTGAGTTGCATCGCTGAAAAATAGCACCCCGTGCTTTTCGCATATTTCACCAATTTCTTTCATCGGTTGAATGACACCTGTTTCGTTGTTGGCCCACATCACCGACACCATGATGGTGCTGGGTTTGATGGCAGCTTCCAATTCAGCAAGGTCAATCAGGCCATCTGGCTGTACGTCGAGGTAAGTTACTTCTGCACCGTGCTTTTCAAGCTTGTTGCAAGTGTCCAGCACAGCTTTGTGCTCAGTTTTCACCGTAATAATATGATTACCCTTGCGGGAATACATTTCATACACCCCTTTGATGGCGAGGTTGTCGCCTTCCGTTGCGCCTGATGTGAAAATGATTTCCTTTTCATCGGCATTCAGCAGCTTCGCAACCTGCTCACGGGCGTAGTCAACGGCTTCTTCAGCCTCCCAACCAAATGGGTGGTTTCGGCTAGCAGCATTGCCGTGGTGTTCAAAAAAGTACGGCACCATCGCTTCAACAACCCGTGGGTCGCAAGGGGTGGTGGCATTATTGTCGAGATAAATTTTTCTGGCTCCCATGTTTGGCTCTATGTTTATTTAGATTTAATCTAAGCGCAAAGATAACAGAAACTCTTGCAATAGGTTTTGCCAGTTTGCTGTTTTTTCGATTCTTAGAAAAAATAATTGGAGGTGAACCCTGAGAAATTAGCCAATTGTTGAGCCTAGCATGGGAATTTCCTATCTTTTGGCATCTTGTTTCCGCTTCCGCCAATCCTTCCAGCTTTTTATGATGAAGTCATAGGTGAAAATAAACAGTATCGAATTGTAGGTTGACTTTATTCCACCAGTGCTGCTGAACTCGAAAAGGTTATCTCGGGTGATGTTGTTGAGTTCGACCAAACGACCTGTTGTCAGCTTTCTTCCAAAAGCGTAGTCAATTCCTGCGGAAAACTGGTTGTTGTTCATTTTGAAAAGGCCGCCAATCGAAAAATGGTAAACCGAGGGCGTTGTGCTCAAGAAACTCAGCGTTTGGAGCTTTTGGTTAATGGCCCGCTGGTTGAAATCGGTACGAAACCCCATGATAAACGATTGGTCTTTTCGTATCTTCGTCTGCAAACCTACAGCTACATTCAGTACCGCCCTGTTTCCTTGTTGTACCAAGGTTTCCTGCAAATGGTCACCAGTCGCCAAGCCGTTAAAAGGGTCATCTTTGTCATCAATGAGTTTGTAGCTTTTTATCCCAGCGAAATATTCCGTGGACAACGAAACCCGGGTCCGTTTTATACTGAAATCAGCCCCCAGGCCAATTGACCAAGGTGTCTTGAAATCTTGCAAAACTGCGGAGCTCAAATTGGAAATCAATGTTACGCTATCGCCACTGTAAGTGCGAAGGTCAGAGTAGTCGTAGCTTGCTTTTTTATAAAAATGATAATAAGTATCGGTTGTAAAAGTAGCGCCCAGCTTGACTGTTCTCCAATTTGCAGAAAACCCAAACTTGGTCAACATGCCACCTCGGGTTCCAAAGGAGTACTTGAATTTGGAACGCCATCCCATTAAAATTTCATACGGATTGTCTCTAGAAACGAGTTCTTTTTGGATGGAAAGTGAAGTGTTCTCTGAGTGGAAAGTGAAAAATTGCGAAGCACCAACCGATAAATTTTCATTTAATTTGAAAGCCAAGCCGCCGCCAAACCAACGTTCATACAATCTACGCTGAAAATCCAAGTTTCCGATAAACAACTGAGTCGGCTCGTTTTCAACAATGCCCACGTTCCGTTCCCGAAGCCCCAACCCAGATTTGTACCTTGCAAAAGAGGCAATCGCAGCTCGAAAACGCTTGTCTTTGAACGGCCTGAAACCCACGGCACTCAAGTCGGAGGAAAATCCCAATTTCCGATTTAGGGCAGATGAGCCGTTGCCCAAGTAGTTATTCAGTTTGAGCGAGGAATAGGTTGGTGTGAAAAATGAAAGCGAAATCCCAAAGTCCTCTCCATTGCCAAGGGCGGCAGGGTTGTAAAAAACGGCCGTTTCGTCCTCGGTGGAGGCAATAACGGCACCGTTCAACAGCAAACCTTTTGAGCCGAATTGCTGCGTCCAATAATGGTCGTCGTTTTGGCTTTTCACAAAAGGCAAACAGCCAAGTAACGCAAGAATTGTACAAAATCCTTGAAAGTAACGGTGTCTTGTCATGCTTTAGATGAATGATTTCTGGGTGTCGTCGCTACAGTGCTTGAATTTCAAAGCAGTTAAACTCATTTTTTGAGCCAAAAATTATAACTGACCTATGCCATCAATTTTGTTTCACAATTTTGGTCGTCAAAACATCACCCTCCACAGTCAATGTTGCCAAATACTGCCCTGCTGGCAAATCATCAAGCGAAAGCCGTGCTGCGTTAAAACCGGAACTGGCTTGATATGTTCCTGACCAAACATTTTGTCCAAAAATATTCAACAATTGCACTCGTACCTGCCCCGCCTTTTTTACCGAAAAAAGCAAATTTGCCTCACTGGAACAGGGATTTGGGTAAAAAACCAGCCCGTCGAAATTGCTGGTCTCCCCTACCCCAGTTTCCACGACCATCTCTTTGCTGAAAACGACATTGCCAGTGGAAGAACCACCAAATTCAAGGAAAATCAGTTTCCAAACTGCGCCATTTGATGTTTTAACAAAATAGGCCCGGTCGTTAGCCAACAACCAAGCCGTATTGTTGAAGACCTTCCAATCTGAACCAATAATGTCAATATCCGAGCTGAGGGAATCCTCAAATTCCATGAATTCAACTTCATCCGGGTCAACAAAATCGGCCTGTGCCACTTCCGCTCCTGGCGCTGTAAGCACCCCGCTCGACATGATTTGAATTACACCGCCAGCTCCATCATCATTGGGAGCGGAATAACGCAAAAATGCTAAATCCCAATCAATTGGAATAGAAGGCAGCGTCTGGCCAGTACCCAATTTTAGATAAGCAAAATCCGAATTTGGGAAATCAGCTTTGTCAATAGCCAGCGATATTTCATTGGCGCCATCCAGGTCTGCATGTTTAATAGAATAAACGCCTTGCGCAAGCGATACGATTTGCAGTTTTTGATAAGTACCATCTTTAAAACGGAGTACGAAAACCTTGTTCCCAATGATGAAACCTGTTGCAGCATCAAGCGTTCCCCAACCAAAATCATTCGGGTCGTTTAACTCCCTTGTGCTATTAAAAGCACCAAAATCCCAAGATTTTTCGTCGTTAAAAAGCCGCTCGTTCAAGTCGGTGACATCAATTGGGTCATCAAAATTATCTGTTGGTGCAAGTAAAAGCATGGCTTCTGCACCAAAGGTCACTGCCGATTCATTGAGGTGGATGCCCGCATCATCGTTGCCAAAAGTCGTGAAGGCGATGTCCCAGGAATTGTTGTCGAGGCTCGCTACAGCATCATCGGAAAGCCGAAAATAGGTCTGGTTTTTATAGCTCGGGCCGTAAGAAACTTGAACCAAGTCTTGGGCCGACATGGACAGTGAAAGTGTCAAAAGCAGGTAAAATGCAAGTATTGTTCTTTTCATTTTTAAAAAAAGGTTAAGTAAAATAGTTTTGAAACAACGAGCAAAATAGCCCCTCCTGCTGCCTCCGGCCAATAAAATCATGTCAGGAATTGGTCAGAATTATCGGGGCGGCCAGCAAGTTTCTTTTCTTTGCCTTTTTTCGGATAAAAAATACCGTGATGACCGACGCCATTGCAGCCGAACTTCAACAGATTTCCGATTTGTTGAAAATCGAAAAACAAAAGGATTTTGAGCAATTTCAGGCATTTGTTCAAAGCCTTCCACTACATGAGCGGGTGGCAGAGGGCTATTCGTGGCATCCAGTCGAGGTTGAAAAATCTGGCTACACTTACGGTGACCGAGCTTATCTGACGGTTTCACGTACGAAGGCCACCACAGTTCCTCATCAGTTCCGGGCGGGGCAACCCGTGCGTTTTTTTACCGCCGTTCCAAATGAGAAGCATCCTGAAAAAACGGGCATCATCCACTCCATCTCGAAAGGTAAAATGAAAATCGTGCTCAACAGCAAAGACCTGCCGGAATGGTTGAATCTTGGGTCATTGGGCGTTGATTTGGAGTTTGATGAACGCACTTATCTCGAAATGGAAAAGGCGCTCAAAAAGGTGAAGGAAGCAAAAGGCGACCGTTTAGCGGAGCTGAGGAACATTATTTATGGTAAACAACCCGCCTCGTTTTCGCGGCTGCCAAGCATCCATTTGCCCCAACTCAACCAGGCACAAAACGACGCTGTCAACGAAATTCTTGCTGCGCAAGATGTGGCGATGGTACATGGGCCGCCGGGCACGGGCAAAACCACAACACTGGTGCAGGCCATTCGGCTGCTTTGCAAAACCGAAAACACGGTGCTGGTCTGCGCACCGAGCAATTCTGCCGCCGATTTATTGACGGAACGCCTGTCTGATGAGGGTTTGCAAGTGCTTCGCATCGGCAATATTTCGAGGGTGGAGGAAAAAATTGTGCAGCATACGCTGGAAGCGCAAATTGCAGCACATCCTGAAAGTAAGCACATAAAAAAGGTGCGGCAGGAAGCTGCTGAGACCCGTCGGCAAGCTTTAAAATTCAAGCGCAAATTTGGGCACGAACAACGGCAGGAACGCAGCCATCTTTTCAAGCAAGCCGGGGAGCTCTCCGGCTGGGCGAATCACCTTGAAGACCAATTGGTGGAAAATATTTTGGACAGCGCCCAAGTCATCACCTGCACACTGGTCGGCTCCGTGCACAAAGCGCTTGGGAACCGTAAATTTAAAACGGTGGTGATAGATGAGGCTGCACAGGCGCTGGAGCCTGCAACTTGGATTCCCATTACCCGAGCGAGCAAGGTGGTGTTGGCTGGTGACCCATTCCAATTACCTCCAACGGTAAAATCAGAACAGGCTCGGCGTGGCGGTTTTTCAATCACGATGATTGAAAAATGCTTGCAAAGAAACCACCGAACCAGCCTCTTGACGGTGCAATACCGCATGAACCAACGCATCATGGAGTTTTCCAACCAGTGGTTTTACAATGGAAAACTGACTGCTGCCGAATCTGTGGCTGACCACCATTTGGAGATGGAATATCCTTCTCCCGTTGTTTTCATTGATACGGCTGGCACGGGTTTCGATGAACAATTCAATCAAAAGTCGCAGAGCCGCTATAACCCTGATGAGTTTCAGCTGCTTTGCGAGCATTTATACCAGCTGGTTGGTGGGCATGAAAGCTTTGAACTGCCTTCCATTGCATTGATTTCACCGTATAAAGAACAGGTGATACACATGCAGGACGCCGTGTCAGATGACGCTAAATTACGTGACCTATCAATTGATATTAACACAATAGATGGATTCCAGGGACAAGAACGGGATGTGGTTTACATATCTTTGGTTAGAAGCAATTCTAAATCTGAAATCGGATTTCTGAATGATTATCGTCGTATGAACGTGGCCATGACCCGAGCAAGAAAACTATTAGTCATAGTAGGTGATAGTGCCACGATTGGTAATGATAAATTTTATAAGGCGCTGTTGGATTATTGCGAATCGCATCAAGGGTATGAGACAGCTTGGGCGTATATGTTATGAGTAAACCCTTATTTTCTTCATCCACATTCGATTTAAACTTGACAACAATTTAAACAACCTCCAAAAGCCTATAAGTTGCCCAGGTACTTATTATTTATGTTCAATCACCATTAATTGCACTGCATTTTTTCCTTTTAAAGGCAAGGCTGAACCAAGTATTATTTCTTCTTTTCCATTTTTATCTAAATCCGCTGTCGTCATCACCATCCATCTGCCTTTCGTTGAATTCTTATCTGCACGTGCTAAAAAATTTAATCCCCCCATATTTTCCAAATAAACAAACGCTTCTTCTGGCCGCTTTTCATTATCCGGAAAAAAAGAAATTGCCGCTATGTCCAAATCTCCATCTCCATCAAAATCCCGGATCGCAGTTTTAGCACCGCCATTCATTTGAAAAAACCATTTTTCAGTAAAATTCCATTGGCCATCATTTAAAAAAACTCGGATACCGTGGTAGGGTTTTAATACTTTGGAATAATCAGCATTATCACCATTTGCATAAATTATGTCAGGCAAATTGTCGTTGTTCATATCGGCAATTTCAATAAAACTGCTGCCAAATACTGGCGGAAAACGCAATAGATATTGTTCCTCAAATTCTCCGTTACCAATGTTTTTGTATAAAATGATGGATTCATTTCCTTGGGCAAATAAAGCAATCAAATCCATTTTTCCGTCTTTGTTATAATCAAATGGAATGACCGTTCGAGCACCTGGTGTATTTCTAATTTCATGAAATTTACCAGCACCTCCTCCTCCTTTTTTCCCCTCCCACCAAACCAAATTGCCGATATAATGGCCGTAATTACAAACAATATAATCTTGAACCCCATCATTGTTCAAATCGGACAATTGAAGTTGAACTGGCCGATTTAAACTATCCAAAACATAGCCTGTCTGTTGGAATTGGTTTAATGATAGTTGACTTATTCTGCCAGTAAAAACATCCCCAGGGTTCATTTTTCCTATTTCTACCGCCAACATCTCATTGCCTAGAAATGACAAATCAACGACAGGACTACTAAATCCGAAGACTTTATTTAATTGAAATCCGCTATCCAATTTGCCGACCATTCCATTCGTTAGGCCGCACCATAATGCATTGTTTTTAGCGTCATATTTTAACATACAGACATCAGGAGAGGCAGAAATGCTAACTGACTGCATTTTATATGTTTCTGATAAATTCATTTTTATTGGAGTTTGCGTTGAATTTACCAAGGTATCAGGGGCATTTTGAGAATAATATTGACAGATTAGCTCCCAATCAGCGGTTGTAATTACTGGTGTTTCTGGAAAGACTCTTGCTTTTGCTACTCGAATATATTCTTCGGCGCTTAATCCAAATGTTAATTTATCTCGCCCTTGAGTATCACCTAAATAACCAGACATTACAGGCAAAACACCTTTCGCCCATACATCTTTTGGCAACAAATCAGGTGAAGGAAACTGGTGGCAACGACTGCAATTTATTTTTGCAAGTTCTTCGCCGGATAGCTGTTGTTCATTACAATTTTGAAATATTAACAAGGTTGTCAATACCCAAGCAATTGCCCATATCTTAAAAGAATTGATTTTCATACTTCAACGACTTATGATTCTAGGACATAGTTAGTCTAAAAAATGGGCTGAAATGATTTTTACAAAAAAAAG
Source organism: Saprospiraceae bacterium (assembly GCA_041752395.1). Taxonomy (GTDB): domain Bacteria; phylum Bacteroidota; class Bacteroidia; order Chitinophagales; family Saprospiraceae; genus UBA6168. The sequence goes on from JBGSWN010000063.1 coordinate 39,771, forward strand.
CCCTTCCAAGTCCAAACTTGGAAGGGCTTTACCGTGGCTCAATTGTACACTGCCCTCCCGAGCAATCGGGACAAGACCTGTCAAAATGCCACCTCAATCCAGTTTCAGCACCTCAATAAACGCTTTCTGCGGCACTTCCACATTGCCAATCTGGCGCATCTTCTTCTTGCCCTTTTTCTGCTTTTCGAGCAGTTTCCGCTTACGGCTTATATCTCCACCGTAGCATTTGGCGGTTACGTCCTTGCGCATGGCAGAAATGGTCTCACGGGCAATTATTTTAGCACCAATGGCAGCTTGGATGGCGATGACGAACTGTTGCTTTGGCAACAATTCCTTGAGTTTTTCACAGATGCGGCGACCGAAGGCGTAGGCTTTATCTCGGTGTACCAATGCCGAAAGTGCATCCACTGGCTCGGCGTTCAGCTTAATATCTACTTTCACCAAATCACCTTCCCGATAGCCGATGGGATGATAATCGAAGGAGGCGTAGCCCCGGCTGATGGATTTGAGGCGGTCGTAAAAATCGAAGACGATTTCGGCCAACGGAAGTTCCAAGGACATCTCAACACGGGTCGGCGTCAGGTAGCTTTGGTTCAGGAAGATGCCCCGTTTGTCAAGGCAGAGCGACATGATGGCACCGATATACTCAGGCTTGGTGATGATTTGCGCAGCAATATAAGGCTCCTCCACAAAGTCCAAGTTCGTGGGGTCTGGGAAGTCAACTGGGGTGCGCAAAAATATCTTTTCCTTTCGGGTCGTGTAAGCGTAGTAGGATACGTTCGGAATGGTCGTGATGACCTCCATGTCATACTCCCGACTGAGGCGTTCTTGGATGATTTCGAGGTGCAACATACCTAGGAAGCCGCAGCGAAAACCAAAACCCAAGGCTGCCGAGCTTTCTGGTTCGAAAGTCAACGAACTATCGTTTAATTGCAGCTTTTCTAAGCTTTCCCGAAGGTCTTCAAAGTCCTCGTTTTCAATAGGATAAACGCCTGCAAACACCATCGGCTTCACTTCCTCAAAGCCGTGGATGGCCTCTTCGCAAGGGTTGGCGTGATGTGTGATGGTATCTCCCACCTTGATTTCCTTGGATTGCTTGATGCCCGTAATGACATAGCCCACGTCTCCGGCCCTCATTTCGGGCTTTGGAATCAAGTTCATTTGCAGGATGCCCACCTCGTCGGCGTTGTATTCGTTGGCCGTGTGAAAAAAGCGGATTTTATCGCCCTTTTTCATTGTGCCGTTCACGATTTTATAGTAAGCAATGACACCCCGGAACGAGTTGAAAACGGAGTCGAAAATGAGTGCTTGTAACGGTGCTTCGGGGTCGCCTTTTGGGGCAGGAACCCTTTCAACGATGGCGGTCAGCAAACTTTCGATACCCTCACCCGTCTTGCCGCTGGCCAATACAATGTCCTCTTTTTTTACCCCGACCAATTCGATGATTTGGTCCATCACCTCATCAATCATGGCATTCGGCATGTCAATCTTATTGATGACGGGAATGATGGTCAAGTCGTGGTCAATGGCGAGGTATAGGTTCGAGATGGTCTGCGCCTGGATTCCCTGCGTCGCATCCACCAGGAGCAAAGCGCCTTCACAGGCAGCGATGGAGCGGCTCACTTCGTAAGAAAAGTCAACGTGGCCGGGCGTGTCAATCAGGTTGAGGGTGTAAACCTCTCCGTCTTTGTGATGGTGGTACAACTGAATGGCGTGGCTCTTGATGGTGATGCCACGTTCCCTTTCTAGGTCCATGCTATCAAGCGCCTGGGCCTTCATATCACGGGAAGAGATGGTCTTTGTTGTTTCCAACAAACGGTCGGAAAGGGTGCTTTTGCCGTGGTCAATATGTGCGATAACGCAGAAATTGCGGATATTCTTCATAAATAAATTGAAAATGGATAATTGATAATTGAAAATTAACACTGGTCATTTCCCCAATATCAATCATCAATCCCTCCTCGTTTTGGGGCGCAAATGTACGCAAATTTCACGTGGTTAGTTGCCTAAATTTGGCAAACAAGTTAGACAAGGTCGCCCTGCTTCACCCTTCTCAAATCCTCAAATCCTCTCACTCTCAAATCCTACCCATTACCTACCTTCGCCCCCAGAAATGAACCTGATTTTCCTCAACCTATTCGACTGGTCCTTGCCGATTAGCAACCCGGTTTTCGTGATGTGCGTCCTGATGCTGTCTGTGCTTACTGTGCCTGCATTGATGCAACGGCTTAGGTTGCCCGGCATTGTAGGATTGATATTGGTTGGGGCGCTGTTGGGGCCGCATGGGTTCGGCTTGTTGAAATTAGGGGAAGGCATTCAACTTTTGTCAAAAATTGGGCTGCTTTACATCATGTTCTGGGCAGCTTTGGAGGTGGACATCGTCAGTTTTTTGAAAAACAAACACAAAAGCCTCACCTTCGGCCTGCTGACTTTTAGCCTCCCATTATTGCTGGGTGGGTTTTGCAGCTACTATTTCTTAGGATTGAATTGGATGGGTTCCCTATTGCTGGCTGGCATGTTTTCGACGCATACCCTCATCTCCTACCCTATCGTCAATCGCTTGCAAGTTGCTCGTGATGAAGCAGTTTCCATTACCGTAGGCGGCACCATTATCACCGATACACTGGCGCTGTTGCTATTAGCAGTCATTTCTGGAATGGCAGAAGGCAACATGAGTGCATGGTTTTGGCTGCGCTTGATTGTTTCTTTTACGGTTTTTGGAGGTTTGGTATTCGGCTTGCTGCCAATTGTTGCAAAATGGTTTTTCCGCAGGGTAGAAAGCGATGTGACCTACCAGTTTGTTTTTGTGCTTGCAATGGTTTTCGTGAGTGGATTACTGGCGGAACTGGCTGGCGTAGAAGCCATCATCGGGGCTTTTTTGTCGGGACTCGTGCTCAACCGGCTGATACCACACGGCTCCAGCCTCATGAACCGAATTGAATTTATTGGCAATGCACTGTTCATTCCAGTTTTCCTTTTTAGCGTAGGAATGTTAATAAATCTCCATGTTTTCTTCGAAAACGAGAAAACCATCCTCACGGCGCTCGGCCTTACTGTGATGGCCATCGGCACGAAATGGTTGGCCGCTTTTTTTACCCAAAAAATCTTCGGCTACAGCGCTGACCAAGGCAAGCTGATTTTTGGCCTCAGCAGTTCCCATGCAGCTGCCACCATTGCTATCGTTTTGATTGGTTTCAATCTCAAGCTCTTCGACGAGACCATCCTGAATGCCACTATCTTCCTAATTATGGTGACGTGCTTGGTCAGTTCAATCGTGACCGACCGCGCTGCCCGCAAAATAGCAGCTGCTAGCACTCGAACCCATTTACCAAACAGGTTTGCGCAACGAATCCTAGTCCCGATAGCAAATCCTGCCAGCGTGGCCAACCTCCTTGACTTCGCTTTTTTGATAAAAACGGTTGAATCAAAAGAGCCCGTCTACGCCTTGTCCATCATCTTGGATGACAAGGATGTGCGTGGAAAAATTAGGGAAAACCAAACGCTGATTGCGCCGGTGCTGCGCAATGCAGCCGAGCGGGGAATTGCACTTACACCCATCAATCGGGTGGATGTGAGTGCCGTCAGCGGTATCCTCGGTGTTGCCAATGAGCTGCTGGCGACGGAAATCGTAATTGGCTGGCACCCAAAGGCCAGCACCACCGAGCGCCTCTTCGGTACCTTGCTGGACAACCTGCTGGACGAGTCCCCTGAGATGCTTTTCGTGACCAATATCCTTCAGTCGCCCTATTCATTTAAGCGGTTAAAAATTGTCATGCGGGAAGCCGCCCTCCTCGAAAGGGGCATTGGCGAAATGCTGCATCGGCTTGAAAACATTGCCCACAACCTCGACCTTCCGCTGCTGCTCTTGGCCACACCCACTACCGTAGAAGCAAGCGCCAAGTATTTTAGTGAAAACACCCTGCGGCGATTGCATAGCTATCCTTTTTCAGAAACCAATTGGTGGCAACTCCATGAAACCGAGGTTGTGGACGAATTGCTCATCATTGTCAGCGCCCGACAGGAATCGCTTTCAGCGGAGGGTTTTATGCAGAAAATCCCAGCGTACTTAGCGGAAAATTTTAAGGAGAAGAGTTTCGTGGTAGTGTATCCAGGGCTGTAATTTTAGAAAGTCCAGACATTATTTTATCTTCAAAACAATCAATAATCGCACTTTAAAGCTTTTTCAATTTTTGATTTTTTTCAGGATATGACCTACAAGCAAACACTCGAATACTTGTTCTCACAACTTCCGATGTTCCAGCGCATCGGCCCTGCGGCATTCAAAAAGGATTTAGGGAATACCTTGGCACTTTGCGCCCATCTTGGCCAGCCGCAGCTCCAGTTTCCTACCATCCACATCGCCGGCACCAACGGCAAGGGCTCTACGGCGCACATGTTTTCAGCCATTTTCACCGCAGCAGGTTTTAAAACTGGCCTTTACACGTCGCCGCATTATCGGGATTTCCGGGAGCGCATAAAAATCAACGGCGAGCTGATTCCCAAGAAGGAGGTGATTTCCTTCGTAAATGCCAACCAAGCCTTTGCGGAGCAACTAAAACCTTCTTTTTTTGAATGGACGGTCGGTCTCGCTTTCGACTATTTTGCGAAGCAAAAAGTGGACATCGCCATCATCGAAACGGGCCTCGGCGGGCGGCTGGATTCTACCAACGTCATCACTCCACTTATCAGCGTCATCACGAATATCGGCTACGACCACCAAAACATGCTAGGTGATACGCTTCCTTTGATTGCGGGCGAGAAGGCTGGAATCATTAAATCGAGGGTGCCAGTGGTGGTTGGGGAGACACATGCCGAAACGCAGCAAATTTTCATTGAGAAGGCAAAATTGGAAAACAGCCCCATTCTTTTTGCCGACCAGCACTTCCTGGCGAATCCTCTCCACACCAATCATGATTGCGTTTTTTATGATGTTTTTAAAAACGGTAAGCCCTACCTCGAAGCACTAGAACTGAACCATTTGGGCGATTACCAACGGGTAAACCTCTGCACGGTGTTGCAAGCAATGGAAGTCGTTGCTCCGAATTTTGAAGCATTTGAGGATAGAAAGTTACTTGAAAAATCAATTCGCCAAGGCTTGGCCAATTTGAAAACTTATGCCAATTTCATTGGCAGGTGGGAGTATATCAGTCAAAACCCAAGGGTGCTTTGCGATAGTGCCCACAACGAGGATGGCATCCGACTGGTGGTGGAGGCCCTTCGGAAAATACCGCACGAGAAGCTTCATTTTGTATTTGGCACCGTCAACGACAAGCCCCCAACCAAAATACTTTCGATGCTGCCAAAAGACGCACGCTACTATTTTGCAAAGGCAGATATTCCCCGTGGGCTGGATGCTGATTTGCTTGCGCAACAGGCAAAAAGCATTGGTCTGAATGGCAAATCCTACCAATCCGTGAAGCGGGCTCTGGCCGCTGCCAAGCGTTCGGCTGCTCCGAATGACCTAGTTTTTGTCGGTGGAAGCATCTTCGTGGTGGCCGAGGTAATTTGATTGGGCTACGACCAATCTGAATTCCTCATCTCTCATGCGGCCTTTTTCGGCTATTTTTGCTTCAAATTTTTCACAAAACAATCAAGAATGCCTCGCTTTTTTTTAGTGATTTCCCTCATTTTTCCAATTTTGGTTTTTGCGCAGCAAAAGGAATGTGTGTTTGTTGATTGGTCAAAACACTATGGTGGTAGCCAGTCGGATGCTGCAAATGATATGCAAAGAACGCCCGATGGTGGGTTCATTGCGGTAGGTTATTCCCGTTCGCAAGATGAAGATTTGACTGGAAACAAAGGGGCTTCGGATTATTGGGTGGTAAAATTGGACTCACTTGGCAACTTGCAGTGGCAGCAGAATTATGGTGGATTTGACAACGATGTTGCCACGGCGGTGCAGCTAACGGATGATGGTGGCTACATCGTGGCAGGTGGCACGGTTTCATTGAGCGGGCAAGTAACTGGAAATCATGGCGCAGAAGATGCTTGGGTGCTACGGCTGGATGCTGCTGGCAATATCGTTTGGAAAAAGACTTATGGCGGTACGTTAAATGACCGTGCCGAAAGCCTTCACAGCACGAGCGACGGTGGATTCATTCTCTCTGGATATTCTCAATCAGGCGATGGCGACTTGAATGGAAACTACGGTGAGTTCGATTACTGGGTTTTTAAAATCAATGGAAATGGAGATTTACTGTGGCAAAAGAACCTAGGTGGCAATTTGTCGGATTTCGCCTTTGATGCCATTGAAACAACGGATGGCGGTTTCTTGGCAGTTGGTTCTTCGTTTTCAAATGGCGGCCAAGTGGTTGGAAATCAAGGGTTTTACGATTATTGGGTAGTAAAACTCAGCCCAACAGGTAATTTAGTTTGGTCACAGGCATTGGGAGGCGTTGGCGAAGAAAGGGCATATGGCGTCGCATTGACCCAAGGTGGGGTGTTGGTAGTGGGCAATTCCAATTCTTCTGATGGCGACGTACCCGGCAACAACGGTAGCTACGATTTTTGGGTCACCAAAATTTCAGACGATGGCACCTTGCTTTGGAGCAAAAACATTGGAGGCAGCAGTGAGGACAGGGCCTTCGGGATTTATGCCAAGGCCGATGGTGGTGCCTTGGTGGCAGGGTTTTCGGCTTCCTCCAATGTTGATGTTGGCGGAAATTACGGTAGCAAAGACGGTTGGCTCGTCAACATTGACCCAGATGGTCAGATAATTTGGGAAAAAAACCTAGGCGGTTCCCTTGACGACCGCCTCGCTGCGGTGCTCGAACTCGACGAAGGCGGTTTTGCTTGTGCCGGATTTTCTACTTCTTCCAATTTTGACCTCGATGGAAATTACGGTGAACAAGATTTATGGGTAGTCCGACTTTCGCCGGATTCTCTTGAAATTGACCTTGGTGCCGACACGATTTTATGTGCAGGTCAAGGTGTTATTCTGGACGCTGAAATGCCCAATGTCACCTACCTCTGGCCAGATGGCTCTACCTTGCCGGTTTTTCTGGTGAGCAGCCCCGGCGATTATTGGGTGGAAATTGACAAACAAGGCTGCAAGAGCCGTGATACGGTTGCGGTCGAGTACGTCTCGGAAACACCTGTAAACATTGGGAACGACACCATTCTTTGCGAAGGAGAAACCTTGCTGCTCGACCCCGGTATTGCTGGTGCAGCCGTTTTTTGGAAAAATGGGAGTACCGACCCTACCCTACCTGTAAAGCTTCCGGGGGAATACTGGGTAGAAGTCAGCAAGGACGGCTGCGAATATCGGGACACGATTCAAGTGGATTTCACTACCGTTCCATTTGAGCTTGGGGAGGATTTGACGCTTTGCGAAGGCGAAACGGAAACGCTCGAAATTCCATTGAGCAATGCTACCTTCCTGTGGCAGGATGGTAGCACCAGTTCCGATTTTACCGTGACTGCTCCTGGGTTGGTTTGGGTAAAAGTGGCCCAAGGTGGCTGCGCTGGAACGGATTCGGTGGTTGTTTTTTACCAAAATGGGCCAATTGATCCGCTCCCAGATTACAGTTTTATCTGCGAAAATGAGGGTCTGTGGCTGAATGCAAAGTTCGACGGGGCGACTTATCGTTGGCAGGATGGTTCAATTGAGCATAATTTTAAAGCCGTTCGACCAGGGAATTACAACGTAGAAATAAAGGTTGGAGATTGTATTTTCGAGGATGAGGTTGAACTGAGGGCCTGCGAACTTTGCCTGTATGTCCCCAATGTTTTTTCCCCAAATGGCGATGGCATCAACGACGAGTTCCGAGGTTTCCCGGGTTGTGAAATCAGCAATTTTCAGCTTTTCGTTTTCGACCGTTGGGGGGATTTAGTTTTTCAAACGACCAATCCTGACGAAGGATGGGATGGGGAAATGAAAGCTAAAAAAGCACAACAAGGCGGGTTTGCCTACCGCATTGAATTTGATTATTTGAACAACGGCGAGATTCAGCACCAATCCAGACAAGGCAGCGTCAACTTGATGCGATAGGATTTCCATGAAATAGAAAAGAGGCATTCGTTTACACAAATGCCTCTTTTTCAACTATTTACAAAACTGAAATTAACGAACGGCTGTCAATTTCACTTTCAGGTCAAATTCGTCGTAGATAGTCTTGTCGCCAAGGCCATCGAAGAAGCTGCCAGAACCGTAACGGACATCGAAGTCAGTGCGGTCAATTTTGATGTCGCCAGTTGCAACGATTTTACCGCCATCTGCCTCGGTCAGCAAAGCGTCAAACTTCACTTCTTTGGTAGTGGATTTGATGGTCAGGTTGCCAGTGATTTTGTACTCACCTGGCTTGCCCCTTGGCGCAACTTTGGTGATGACAAACCTCGATGTAGGGTAGGTAGCAGTTCCAAAAAAGTCATCAGACTTCAAGTGACCTTCCAGCTTTCCAGCCATGTCACCTTGCAGGTCAAGGCATTTCAAAGAAGTCATGTCAATATCAAAAGAACCTCCTGAAAAGAAACCTTTGTCGTCGTAAGTCAAAGTACCAGATTTGATGTTTACAACACCATTGTGTTGGCCTGTCACTTTGTGGCCCGTCCATTGAACATTGCTGTTGAGTGTGTCAACTTTAAGGGAAGCGCCCGGCTTCACAGTGAAAGCAAGTCCAGCAAAAGCAATCATTGCCAACAAAATGGCAGAAAATGAAGTGAATTTTTTCATAAAAAATTAGCTTGTTAAAATGGTGAAAGAATTTCTGTGTTGGTACACACATTTTTAAACGCAGTCAAGTTTCAGAATGTTGACTGGATTATCTTAAGAAAGTCTTAAAATCAGCCTCTCATTTTATCCAACAATTCATTTAGTTTCATAACTTCCTCATTAGAAAGGCTTTGTGATAAATTATCTGCTAAAGCATTCATTTTTTGAGTTGCGTTTTCAAGCAAAACAAGCCCAACTTCCGTGATTACTACCTCAGCCCGCCTGCTGTCCTCACTGCATTTTGCTTTTTGCACCAGGTTTTTGGTAATCAATTTATCTACCAACCGAGAGGCATTGGAAGTTTTGTCAATCATCCTTTCCGTTAGTTCTTTGATGCTTCCCGGCTTTGGGTACATTCCACGAAGGATTCTAAGTATGTTGAACTGATGGCCAGAAATTCCAAAAGCCTTCAATTCTGTCAAGGATTGGTAGGATAACCAGGAACTCGTGAACAGAATATTCACATGTGCCTTGACATACTCGTTGGCGAAGCTCTTTTGTTTTATTTCGTCTTCTATTCGCATAATCAGCTATTTAAAACTGTGAGAAATCCAGTTTTGCAAAGGTAAAACCAACTGTGCTTGGAGCAGCTTTTTTTCTTGATAAATACCTAAAATACTCAAGATTCAATTATTCTGGTATGAATTTTACAAGCTTCGAAAACGTCAATCCTTTAAATAATTGCTAACCTTGCCCCTTCTTAAATAGGTATTAAAATTCAACATGATTTTTTCAAGTCAATCTGTCTTGTTTTGGGTACTTATCTTTATTGTATTCTATGCCTATATTGGGTATGGGATACTGCTTTTTTTGGTGGTAAAAACGAAACGGATATTTATCAAAAAGACACCGCAAAACTTGCAAAAAAGCAGTGTTCCCAATGTAGTTTTTATCGTAGCTGCCTATAACGAGGAAGATTATATCGAAGAAAAAATCAACAACTGCCTCCAATTTGATTACCCCAAAGACAAAATTGAGTTTTGGTTTGTGACAGATGGCTCAACCGACAAGACACCAACATTGGTGAAGCAGTTCCCTACCCTACCCGGTCAAGTCGTGAAATTATTTCATAGCCCCGAGCGGCGGGGAAAAATAGCAGCAGTTGAGCGAGTGATGGCCTTCGTAAAAGCAGAGATTACCATCTTCACAGATGCAAATACTGACGTAAATCCAGAGGCAATTCTCAATATCGTCAAGCATTACTCCAACCCAAAAGTTGGGGCCGTGGCAGGTGAAAAACGTATCGCCCTAGGGAATACTGGCGATGCGAGCGGTGCTGGAGAGGGTATTTACTGGAAATATGAATCGCTGTTGAAAAAATGGGATTCTGAACTTTACTCAGCGATTGGGGCGGCAGGTGAGCTGTTTTCAATCCGAACGGATCAGTACCGACACGTGCCGCAGGACACCCTCATCGAGGATTTTGTGATGACGATGGGAATTGCCATGCGAGGCTTCAAGATTGTTTACGAGCCGGATGCCTATGCCGTTGAGTCTTCCAGTGCTTCCATTGCTGAGGAATTGAAACGGAAAATCCGCATTGCAGCTGGGGCATTGCAAGCGACTTGGCGACTTCGCAGTTTACTAAACCCCTTTAAGTACGGAATCCTTAGCTTTCAATACCTCTCCCATCGAGTTTTGCGCTGGACCTTGGCTCCCTTGGCACTTCCCATCATCTTCTTGTTAAACATTTTCCTTGCCCAAGACGGCCATTTTGTTTACAAAACCTTGCTCGTGGGGCAAATCTTCTTCTACACTTTTGCCCTTCTGGGCTATATTTTTGAGCGTAAACAACTGAAAATCAAGGCCTTCTTCGTCCCCTACTACTTTTGCGTGATGAACTACGCCATGTACCGGGGCTTCTTCCGCCTCATCGGAGGACGGCAATCCGTCGTCTGGGAAAAATCCAAAAGGGCTGCATAACAAAACCCACTTGTCAAGCTAATTCCTCAAAAATTGCTTGCGGCGTAAACAAGTTTATTTCTTAGATTTTAAATTTATTTGTTTGAGGAAATTATAAATGAGTAGCCATTTTAAACAATATTGAATCTATTTGTTTGAATTTTACAAACATTGCCTACCTTTGCCGAAGAAATATTTTTCATAAAACATTGATAGTCAATGAAAAAACAGGCTTCGCACAGAAAGCACAATTACCCTGATGCAGACCTCCACCAACAGGTGATGGAGCGCCTTCGTTATGCCCACCGTGACCTCGAACAATTTGAGCAGTACAATTTCGGCGTTGAGCGGATGAAGAAGCTGAAAGCCCTCGCCGACCGCTTCCGGGACTTGCCCGATGACGACGAATTGGTGGGTGAGCAAATGATTCTTTCCGAGAAAAAATACAAGTCAAGTGATGACTTACAAGGCGCCATCCGCAGCCTGATGACCAGAGTGGCGCTAAAATTCAACAACCGCAGTGGCCGCTACCGGAAATACGGCGCAGGCAAATTGGGCGACATGACAGATGCCCAACTGATTTTTTGTGCCCGTCGGGTGGTTCGGGTAGCCCGACAACAAATTGACTTTTTGGAAGATGTTGGTGTGAACGAAAAAGTGCTTGGAAGAATCTCTGACGCATGCCAAGCCTTCGAAAATGCGGTAAACCTCCAGCAAGACAAGGTTGCCGACCGTGACATCGGCGTGGAACGAAGGGTAGAACTTGGCAACGAATTGTACGATGAATTGGTCGTGCTTTGCAACATCGGCAAGGACATTTGGGACAAAAAAGACAATCAGAAGTACGAAAACTTCTGCCTCTACGAAAGCAACAACGACCAGAAGGTAGCCAGAAAAGAAAGGCTGGCAATGGTGGGCAGCGAGGAAGGATGAGTTGGGCGGTACTAGTCCACCCAACTCGTTTCATACTAATTCAATAACTCGTAAATGCCAGCAATGCCCTGGCCACCGCCAACGCAAGCTGTCACCATTCCATATTTCTGATTGCGACGGCGCATTTCATTGAAAAGCTGCGTGGACAATTTCGCCCCAGTACAGCCAAGTGGGTGGCCCAAAGCAATGGCCCCACCATTCATGTTCACAATATCAGGGTTCAAATGCGCCTCTTTGATAACCGCCAGCGCCTGCACCGCAAACGCTTCGTTCAATTCAATTTGCTGAATATCATCCAATTTTAAACCGCCTTGTTTGAGTGCTTTTGGAATCGCTGCACAAGGCCCGATGCCCATGTAAAGCGGCTCCACACCAGCCACCGCACAGGAAACCAATCGGGCAATCGGCGTCAAATTCAGTTGTTTCACCAAATCGCCGCTCATGACCAGCACAAACGCAGCGCCATCGGAAGTTTGGGAGGAATTACCAGCCGTCACAACACCGCCATTTTTGAAAGCGGGGCGAAGTTTACCCAATCCTTCAACACTAGTATCTGCCCGAACACCCTCATCGGTTTCGACAATGAAACTGCGCTCCTGGCGCTTGTTGTTTTCAACGAAAACCTCTGGAACCGACACTGGGACAATCTCCGACTTGAACTTTCCTTCGGAAATGGCAGCAGCCGCTTTCTGGTGTGATTTCACAGAAAACTCATCCGCCATTTCACGGGTAATGCCCCATTTCGCAGCGACGGCCTCTGCTGTGTTGCCCATCCCCGTCACGTATTCGGGCGTAGAAATAGCCACTGAGTAACTAGGCGCCAGTTTGTAGCCCGTCATCGGAATCATGCTCATGCTTTCGGTGCCTCCGGCAATGTAGCACTGGCCCATTCCCGCCCTGATTTTGGCGGTAGCAATGGCAATGGTTTCCAATCCAGAAGCGCAGTAGCGGTTCACGGTCATGCCCGGCACGGAAATGCCCAGCGCTCGAACCGAAATTTGGCGACCAATTTGCAGGCCCTGCTCACCCTCTGGGTTTGCGCAGCCGACTATCAAATCGTCCACCAAGGCTGGGTCAAGTTCAGGCGTATTCGCCAGCAAATACTGGATAACTTCTACCGCCAAATCGTCGCTGCGATAGTTGCGAAATCCACCCTTTTTAGCTTTGCCAACGGCAGAACGATAAGCTTTTACGATATATGCGTCTTGCATTTTTTTAGATTTTTGACTTTAGATAAAAGACATTAGACCCAAGTGCTAATATCCTAGTTTCGTAAAGGTTTGTTGTTTGTGAGCATGTACTGAATCCGCTCCTGCGTTTTTTGCTCGCCACAAAGACTCATGAATGCCTCCCGTTCCAAATCGAGCAAGTACCGCTCACTCACTTTTTGCTCGCCTGTAAGGTCGCCGCCACAGAGTACAAAGGCGATTTTCTTCGCAATTTTGATGTCGTGGTCGGAGGCGTAGTTGCCGAGTTTCAGCTCATTCGCTGCAACATAAAGCGCCGCCAAGCCAGCACGGCCCATCACGGTAACATCCTGACGTTCAATCGGTTGCACGTAATTATCCGCCAGTTCAAGCACTTTTTGCCTTGCTTCCGCAATATTGCGCATGGCATTCACGGCCACACTGTCTTTGTTGCGAAGCAAATAACCTTGGTTAAACGCCTCCGGTGCTGAAGTAGCAACAGAAGCCAAGGCAATCGTCTTGAATTTTTCAATCAAGGTCGGAATCTGCACATCGCCCTCGAAAAAGGCATCGCTCGCACGGAGCGCTAACTCTTTTGTGCCGGCGCCACCGGGCAGCAGTCCGACGCCCACTTCCACGAGGCCGATATAACTTTCTGCTGCGCAAACAGCCGCATCACAGTGCATGATGGTCTCACAAGCCCCACCAAAAACGTAACCTTGCGTTGCTGCCACCACTGGAATACTCGAATAACGACAGCGCATCACCGTATCCTGGAACATTTTCACGGCAAAATTGAGCTGCTCCCACTCCTGTTCATAGGCCATCATGGCCACCATCATCAGGTTGGCGCCGACAGAGAAGTTTTTGGCATTGTTGCCGAGCACAAGGCCCTTCCATTCGCCTTCTTCCGCTATTTTGATGGCGTCGTTGATACCACGAAGCACCCCTTCGCCCATCGTGTTGGCCTTACTTTGATACTCTAAACAAAGTACGCCTTCGCCAATATCGTGGAGGGTGGCTTCCGGGTTTTGATAGACTGGCTTTTTGTCCCGGTAATTGTCCAAAATCACAAAGCTCTCCGTGCCGGGCACTTCTTTGTACGACTTGAATTTTATATTGTAATAAAACAGTTTCCCAGCTTCCCTTTTGTAAAAACGCTCATTGCCAGCAGCCAGCATTTCCGTCACCCATGGGGCGACCGTTTCACCTTGCTTTTCTGCAAAATCCAAGCCTTCCTGAACACCGATGGCATCCCAATATTCAAACGGCCCCAAGTCCCAAGCAAAGCCTGCCCGGAGCGCATCGTCTATACTATAAAGGTCATTGGCGATTTCGGGGATGCGGTTGGAGACGTAGGCAAAGAGGCCAAGCAATGACCTGCGTACCAGTTCGCCACCTTTGTCGTCTGCGTTGAAAACGGCCTTAACCCGCTTGGGCAGGTCGTCTATTTGCTTCGCAACACCGAGGACTGGAAGGTTAGGTTTGGCCGATTTCTCATACTCCAATGTTTCAAGGTTCAATGCAAGTATGACGGGTTTTCCTTTTTCGTCCTTCTCCCCAGTTTTCTTGTAAAAACCTTGGCCCGTCTTGTTTCCCAGGAATTTGTTCTCCAATAAAAAGTCAAGGTATTTTGGAATCTCGAAGGCGCCTGCCTGTTCATCGTTTGGGCAATTGTCCTTGATGCCTTGGATTACCTTGGCCGCTGTATCGTGACCAACGAGGTCGCCAAGCCGGAATGTACCCGTATTTGGGCGGCCAATCGCTGGGCCTGTGAGGGCATCAACCTCCGTAATGCTCAAGCCGATTTCCGTGGTGAGTTGGTAAATCTTGGCCATGGCATACACCCCCACCCTATTTGCGATAAAAGCCGGTGTGTCCTTCGCCAAAACCGTTTGCTTTCCGAGGTACACATCGCCGTAGTGCATAAAGAAATCAATAACGTCCCGGCGGGTATCTTTGGTCGGGATGATTTCGAGCAGCCGCATGTAGCGGGGCGGGTTGAAGAAGTGCGTACCGCAAAAATGTTCCCGAAAATCGTCGCTGCGGCCTTCCAGCATCATGTGGATGGGGATGCCCGACGTGTTGGAAGTGACCAATGTGCCTTTTTTGCGAAGCTGGTCCACTTTTTCAAAGACCTGCCGTTTGATGTCGAGGCGCTCCACCACGACTTCGATAACCCAATCGTAGTCCTTTATCTTAGGCAAATCATCGTCGAAATTCCCGGTGGTTATTCTTGAAGCGAAGGCAGCATCGTAAAGTGGTGCTGGTTTTGACTTGATGGCGGTAGCCAAAGCGGTGTTGGCAATGACGTTGCGGCCGGCTTTGTCAGTAGGCTTCAAATCCGCTGCGTTGGGCGGCAAAATATCGAGCAGGAGCACCTGTAGGCCAACATTGGCAAGGTGGCAGGCAATGCCCGACCCCATGACACCTGAACCAAGCACTGCTACTTTTGTAATTCTTCTCATAATGGAGTGAGATGGTTTGGATTGAAAATTTAGCGAAAATTCGCTGAGATTTGCAAAAATACAAACACGGAGCGATTCTCAAAGTTGTAGCCAAACTTTGGTAAAATTATTTATCCGCTACGTAATTCATTGAGTTTTAATAAAAAGCAATAACTTTCGCCCCGATTCGACACTAACCAGCCATGGTGCGTCGTTTTCAGACCTTTGTTAGACAAACAATACGTGAAAAACTAAAATCAGCTTTATGTTTCAGCACCTTTTGTTCTTGCAGCAAGTTGACATGCCTGCAACTACTACCGAATCCCAATCATTGTTTTCCCTGTTGTTTTCTGGAGGATGGATTGGGGTCACCATTGTCGGGATTCAACTCCTTCAATCCGTCTTTGCGCTTTACATTTTCATTGAGCGCTACTTGTCCATCAAAAAATCGGGGGACATTGACCAAAATTTCATGAACAACATCCGGGCAAACGTTAGCTCTGGCAACATCCAAGCGGCTCGTGCGCTGTGCCAAAGCACCGACACACCCGTTGCAAGGATGGTGGAGAAAGGACTCGCCCGTATCGGCAAGCCGCTTCACGACATTGATGCTGCCATAGAAAACGTGGGCAACCTGGAGATTTTCAAATTGGAGAAAAACCTTTCCACGTTGGCAGGTATTTCTGGTTCTGCGCCGATGCTTGGTTTCTTGGGTACGGTAACGGGTATGATTGTGTCCTTCCAACAAATGGCCACGGCTACCAACGTGACCCCGCAGGTGCTCGCAGGTGGTATTTACCAAGCCCTTATCACGACAGCAGTAGGTCTTGTGGTGGGTATCTTCGCTTACATCGGTTACAACAACTTGGTAGGCAAAGTGGACAAAGTGGTTTACCAAATGGAGCGTAATACCACGGAATTCATGGACATGCTTCAAGAGCCAACGGCGTAATTTAAGACATTAGACGATAGACTTTAGACTTTAGATGTGGCAATATTTCTGCTAAAAATCTAAAGTCTATTATCTAATGTCTATCATCTAATGTCTATCATCTAATGTCTTCAAACAAAGATGGGTTTAAAAAGAAGAAATAAAATCGAGGCCAAGTTCAGTTTTGCATCCATGACGGATATCATCTTCCTGTTGCTGATATTCTTCGTGCTCACGTCAAATTTTGTGCAAATCTCAGATTTGAAATTGCCAGAATCGGATAGCAAGACCGTAGCACCAACTTCTGCCGTGGTGGAGGTTGGCCTCAAAGGGGAAATACTTTGGGACAAACAGGTCGTGTCTCCCTCGGCACTCAAAGCCGCTATTGCCCGCAAGAAAAAGGAGATGGGCGACCCCAAGGATTTTACATTGACCATCGCTGCGGACCAAGATTCCCCCTTTGACAATGTTACTGATGTGATAAAAGTAGCGGGCGAACTTCGCATCAAGGCCATATTGGCCACTTCACCCAAAACACAAGGTTGACACATGGGATTCAAGAAAAAAAGTAAAGTCACCACAGAATTCAGTTCAGCGTCCATGACGGACATGATTTTCTTGCTGTTGATATTCTTCATGCTTACCTCGGGCTTGGTAGCCCCCAATTCCTTGAACCTGAAATTGCCGGGTTCATCCAACGCCAAAATCGAGCTGAACAGCAAAACTGACGATGTCAGCATTACGAAAAGCGGCAATTTCTACCTGAACGGCAAAAGAATCACCCAAACGGAATTGGATGCTTCATTGGGCCGTAAAGCGCAGGCTTCTAGCGATAAATTGGACATTACCATCTCCCCAGAGTCTGGAACGCCTGTGAAATATGTGGCTTTTGTGATGGACATCGCCATGCGTTTTCAGATAAATGCCATTCTTGCGGCTGAACAGAAATAAGCTTTTTTGTTAATTATTTCAAAAACAAGCCTAGTTAGCCCACCAAACATCCCCCCATTCTCGTTCTAGGTTTAAATAAAATCTTTAATCATGGAAGATTTAACAAGGTCAGAAAAAGGAAACAGGCAAAAAGGAATGATTTTCAGTGTGGTTTTCCATACACTGGTGCTTATATTGGCCGCTTTGTATGGATTTACTTTTCAAAATCCTCCACCTGAGGCAGCCGGTATTTTGGTAAACCTTGGTATCCCAGACGTAGGCCAAGGTGAAGAAAATGCGCCCGAAGCGGCTGCCGAACCAGAAAAGCAACCTGAACCCGAGCCGGTAAAGGAAAAGCCTGAGCCAGTAAAGGAGAAACCAACATCTGCCAAGCCAGCGCCTACCGTTGAGCCAAAAAAAGAAGTGGTGAAAACGGAAGACCCGGAGGCAGTTGCCCTCAAGAAGAAAAAAGAAGAGGAAAAGAAAAGGGCTGACGAACAAGCAAAAGCAGAGGCCAGGGCCAAAGCCGATGCTAAGGCAAAAGCGGATGCCGCAGCCAAAGCGGAAGCCGATAAGAAAGCAGCCGAAGCTGCCAAGAAAAAAGCGTTGGAGGACATGGTAAAATCTGGCACTGGTGGCGGTAGTGGCTCTGGCAAGGGTAATACCGGCAAACCAGGCAACCAAGGCGACCCAAATGGTGGTGACTCAGATATTCTTTCTGGAAAAACAACAGGTTCTGGTGTCGTGGAAGGATTTGGTGGCCGTGGATTTACCGCCGCCCCAAAACCGCAGGACAATTCGCAAGAAACAGGAACCATCGCAGTATATGTCTGTGTGGATAAAAATGGCCGAGTAACCAGCGCCGATTATACGCAAAAGGGTTCTTCCACCGCAAGTTCTAAACTAAAGGCCATTGCCATTGACAATGCCAGGAAATATAAATTCGCTGCCGGAGGGCCGGACAAACAGTGTGGTACGATTACCTACACCTTCCGAGTCAAATAAATCGCAATCCAATACCTTTTTCAAAAAGGGCGTAGTGTTGAAAGACATGCGCCCTTTTGCTTTGGGGGGAATCCGCTTCGAAAAAGCCCATAAAAAAAGCCCGGCCTACCATATTATATGGTTGACCGGGCTTTTTAATTTTAAGCAATCGCTATAACACAAATGTTTCGGCAGTATCCGACCAATCGCTGGTGCGGCCATGCGTACCGATGCACTTGACTCTAAATAGGAGGTCCTTGCGGTTCGGCAAATCCGTTACCAGTATTCGCTCTGCGTTTTTGTAGGTTCCATTGTGGTATGTCACCTTGCCGTCTTCAGACCATTCCACCGCAAAGGTCTGAATCTGGCTCCGTTGTTCTGGTGGACAAATAAAATCCAAAATAGCCTGACCCTTCTGACCATTCGACTGTGCCGTGAGCTTATAGATTGGCAACAGGTCGTTATCATAGCGGGACCCTGTTTTTTGCAGCGACATGCCCGCTTCCAAAATATACAGTTCATCAATCGCATTTTCCTCCAAGGCGATAGCCACGCTCTCCAGCGCTGCATATAGCGCTTCGATGGCCAATTGCTTTTTCTTTTGGTAAACAGCGCCTTTGCCGCCCACCTCATCCAAAATGTCCGAAAGCGCTTTGGATTTGTTTTCCAAGTTGGCTATCCTTTCCTTCAATGGCTGGTAGGCTTCTTTGTCTTTGGTGCTGGTTACCACATTGTTGGCATAATTTGGGAGCTTACTTTGAATAAGGACCCGCCAGGCGCTGCGCCTGACTTTCAGTTTTACAATATTCATTTGTAAAAGCGTTAAAGAGTGAATAATTAGTGCATCCGTTTTACCTCTGGTCAGCGACCGATAGTAGGTCGTTTACCTTGCAGCGCTGCGGAAGCATGGATTCAATAAATTAGCCTTGTATGGTATTTATAGTGAAGTTTGGCAAGGATGCCAATATGGGTAATCAACATTTTACTCCAATCAAATCTTCTGCCAAAATGATTGATTACAACCAAAAAGCAGAAAAACTAACAAAATTTCGTGATTTTCCCTGCTTTCAGAACCGTGAATGGGAGTTCCACAACCGTGAACAGAATTTCCATGCCCGTGCTATTTTTTTCCAAGGGCGTGGATTATTTCGCCACACCCGTGGATGGAATTTCCACGCCCGTGAAAAACAATTCCATGCCCGTGGCATTTTTTCCACGGGTGTGGCATTTTTCGCCACGCCCTTGAAAAATCTAACCACTTGCGTGAAAACCCCAACCACGGGCTTGCCCTTAACCGCCACGACCTTGAAAAAAGCTTGGACACCCGTGGAAATCTTGCAGACTATTTTAAGTTAAAGTTTGGGGTGCTTCTTGGTGGTTTGGAATGGATGGGTTATTATTGCCAATTGTATGATGTTAGACCCAACACAGACGGCCCGTGCACAGGCCGTCACAGAGACTACGATACACACGTTACATTGCCTTGAGACTGAAAACGATTACTAAACTGAACGATTGTTAGGCTTGACGAGGATAGAATACCAACTTAAATATTACCTATCTATTTGATTCGTAGTCGAATATGTATTTCCAAAATATCATGAGATAGAATTGAAGAAAAAATTTTCAGGTAATATTGATATGGTCTCCTCGAAAGAATTAGCTATCACAACAAACAAGCAATCAGATTGTCAAATCTTTAGAATTCGTTTATTTTCCTAGAAAAAATAAATTCTAAAGATTGGTACTTGAAATTACATGGTAATTACTCTTAATTATTTTAAAAATCAAAAATCCTAGCATCATGACAAATTCATTATTACTGTACTTTTTCTTTAATCTTACCCATTTTTTACTACCTTCTAGTTCAAATACAACTGAACCTAAAAAAGAAAACATTTATCAACTTACACATAATGTTTGTATAGTTGAAAATTATGCTGGTAATTGCACTATAGAGTAGAGCAAATTCGAGCTAACGCTTAGTTGCAAAATTGATAGCATGAAAGTCCAAAATATTTCAGCGTGTGATAATCAGAATACCCAAGATTGGAACGATGATACATTCACTGCAAATGTAACAATTTATTTCCACGAAAAGCCCTCGTCAGGAAATTTAGAACTGTCAGAAGATGCGACAGCTTCAGTTTCAGTACAACAAATTGGTGATAGCACATTCACATTTGTCGGGGTAACATTTAAAGCTGATAATGGGGGAATTAAGATAAGGGCAACATTCACTGACCTTCCATCTTGTACAAAATTAGTTAATAATTTAGGCACGGCTCCATCCCAATGCTCCGTTTGTAAGTGTGGAGGTGGTTGTGGTCAAACTTATCCATCATGCTGGGCAACTGATACATCACCTTGTAATTCTTCAATTCATTATGCCCCAGATCCTTTTGCACCTGAGCTTACACCTTTAAAATATATAAACATTGTACTTCATGTTATGCAAAAAGAAGATTCAGCCCATGTTGGGGAAAATCCACCAATTGTTAATGCGTCTGACCCAGGGAATTATTCTACCGCAAATATTCCACTACTAAAATCTTGGTTTGAAGACCCAGTATCTGGGCTTAATGCTAGATATAGAAACCTCTGTGATAGTCCAAATGATAATTCACCTTGGATAAAGGACTCAAGAATAAGATTTGTGCTAGGTGAACTCTTATTCCATCCCGATAATAAGGGTTGGGGGACTGGACTTACTGGTTGTGGCCCATTTACACCATCCTATTCAGTTGATAGTTTAAAAATTAAATATATTGACGGTTCAACAGACCCTAATATCAAAAATTCGTTACATGTTTTTTTGACAGGTTGTAAATGGATTCCAAAGGGCAATGGTAATCCTAACATACCTGATGACGATGATTGTTACTATTATTGTGGTGGTGGATATACTGACCAGATAAATACCTGTCCAAATTGGGCTGTAATTTCTGGGAATTATTATACCTACCTTGCTGGCACAGACACAACTGTTCAAGATTCACAAATTCTTTATTGCAAAGGTGATTATAAAGGCGACAGTATAGCTCAAGGAAATGCAATAGTTGGGGAAATTTTTCACATTCTTGGTGTTGACCATATTTCACCACTTCAAGCCCATATTACAGGTGGGGATTTTTGCGACGATACACCTAGTAAAGATATTTTTAACAAAATGGATTGTGGAGATGGCCCAAGATGCGCACTTACTAAATGCCAATTAGGAAGAATTCATCATACCATTCTTCAAAAAAATCCAAATTTTGAACGTTTCCTTATAAGCACAAATCCAGATGTGTATTCAATTGTAGAACCTGGATATTGTGAAATAATTGAACAAGACCTTGTTGTGCCATCAGGGGCAAATGTTATTTGGGCTTTCGGTCGCCAAATCCGCTCCAACGTCATCGTCCAACCCGGCGCCAAGCTCACAATCCGCTGCGACGTCGGCCTCCCCGAAAACGCCCGAATCACCGTCAAGGCCACCGGGCAGCTTATCATCGAAGGTGCCCGGCTCTACAACAATTGCAGTGGCGATTACTGGGACGGCATCGTGGTGGAAGGCCAATCTGGGCTGACCCAGCAGTATGACTTTTGGAACACGCCGCACACCTATTACCAAGGCTACCTCCGCATGACCGATGCAACCATCGAAAGGGCACGAACAGCTGTAGCCTGTCAAGCAGTTTCTGGCAATTACAAAACTGGTGGCATTGTGCAAGCAATCAGGACTAATTTCGTCAACAGCCAATTCCGTTTTGTCGATATTCAAGACTTCCAGAACACCAGTATCCTAAACGGGCAGCCAATCGGAAACTCCAGCTATTTTTCCAGTTGCAACTTCACCATTGACGATGGCTATACCGGAAGTTTCACGGGCAATTTCGTCGAAATGGTTTCCCTTTACAAGGTGGACGGGATACGCTTTATCGGCTGCAACTTCACCAACAGCATTTCTTCGGCAGCAGCAGACAGGCAAAACCTTAGAAAGATTGGCATTTCTGCCAAAAGCGCAGGTTTCTCTGTCACCGGGAAATGCAACGGCAACACCTACCCATGCACCAGCTACACCAACAGCACCTTTACTGGCTTGAACAGAGGTATTTTGGTGAACAACTACGTTGGAACCAAAACATTCGCCGTCTCTAATGCCACCTTCACAGACAATGTGGTGGGCATTGAGGCACTCAGCGTGAAAAATGCCTACGTCGTATCCAATAATTTCAAGGTTGGCTGCAATTTGGACTTTGATGTGCCGCAGCCTGGCCCCTTTGGCAGCGTAAAGGCCAATCGTGGCCTCATGATGTACGACTGCTCGGGGTACAAAGTGGAAAACAACAATTCCGTCAAATTCAATGGTGCGGGAACTACCAACCCCGTTGGTATTTTTGTGAAAGCCTCTGGAGAGTTGGCCAATGAAGTTTACAGGAACAGCCAAGGCAACCTTGAGATAGGGAACCTGTCCAATGGGAAAAATAGGAATCCTACTGTACAATTAAACATTGGCCTACAATACCTGTGCAACACCAATTCAGCCAATGCCAAATTTGATTTCGCCATTCCCAAGGAACTTGGCAGCAACGGCTATGGCATTCGTGGCAACCAAGGCTCTTCGGCGCTTGCAGCAGGGAATAGTTTCACTGCCATAAATACTAATTCTGACCCAGAACTTCATATCACCAATGCACAGAACAATATCGCCTATTTCACCCCCAATTTATTGTGGCCTTCAAACATTACTCAAGGAAAAGTGGTCAACACATTTGGAAATACAAATTCCTGCCCCTCTAAACTGCCCAGTGTCAAGGAGACTGGCATGCTCAATTCGACAGAAGTAGTTGGCTTCAAACTGGACTTCAACAACCAAAGCACCGCCACTAGTGAAGCTAGAGCTTATGCGGCAGATATGCTAATCAGGAACTACTTATTGGACACCACGGGTATCAAATTCGATTCAATCAGGGCCATACTCCTTCAAAAAGGGGACCTTTTTTCCCGCTTCGATGTGGTGGACACTTGGCTGGAACAGCGGAACCCTACAAAAGCACAGCAGGCATTGTCGGCCATTCCTTCACAATTCAGCTTGAGCGGCGATTACCTGACGGAATACAACCATTTCAACACAATCAAATCGCTGCAAATCAATGCCATGCAGAACGAGGTCAGTGATGAATCAATGGTGGCGAACAATCTGACCGCCATTACGCAAGTAGCAGAGGCTGGCAGCTTCCATGCCTCTGTTCAGGCCCAAGCCCTTTTAAATAGTATAAACGGCTTTACCTATACGCCTCCTGTCATCTTTCCCACATCAGACCAGCAGCAAATCATCGGGCCGCCCCCCTCCAACACAAACACGGTTTTGGAATCGGCCAGCATAGAAGCACAGCCCAACCCGGCACGTCAAACCACCGAGTTCATATACCGGCTGCCCAATGGCGTGGAATCCGGCCGAATCATTATCACCGATATTGATGGACGTCAGGTCGCTGATTTTGAGGTCTCGGGTGAAATGGGTACTATGGTTTGGGACATTAAACAACAGCGGGAGGGTATATTCTTGTACCGACTGGTCATTGATAATAAGACATTGATTGCCAAACGGCTAGTAATCATTCGTTAAACACTTGATAAAGAAGTGGGCGGCAATCTCGCTGCCCATTTCTTTTAAACCTTTGCCGATGAAATTACGTACATTCTTAATTACAGTGTTGATGGCACCTCTACTCTATGCAGATGGGCAGAATACATTTAACATCCGGGACAGGTACGATTTTTTGGCCTGCACCCTCACAGGCGTCGTATCTACCGATAGCTTTTACTATGTTGCCGGAATCATTTCGGATACCACACCACCTTATAGAACGGGCTCAATTTTTATTAAATTAGACTTGCAAGGAAATCCACTATCAATTAAAACCATAAAAGGCAATGAGCGTACTTTTGAAACTTGGTTGCCATCTTTAATGCAACTTGATGATGGCTCTTTCTACAATGTTGGTTACACAACCGATTCAATATATCACACATTTCTTGCCAAGTACAATACCGACCGAGACACAATTTTTACCCAACAATATCTAAACCCATATTACCCAGATGCAAATTATATTACCCCTTTGGGGAAAGCTGACCTATTGCCTGATGGTGGTGTTGCCATTTTATGCTGGATAGCTACCATGAACACACCTTTTGGCAATGACACCAACTATTATCTGGTCAGGACAGATAGCCTAGGCAATGTCTTATGGAGCAGGATTTATGCTACACCAAAATGGGAAAGACCCCAGTCCATCGTCACTACCCCTAACGGCAGTATCATCTGTGGAGGTGTGCGCACCAATCAGTCCACGAATACTCAAAACCTCACCTTTCAGTGCCATATCTTCCAAGTGGACAGCCTTGGCAACCTCGAATGGGAATACCTCAGTCCTATCAGTGCAAGCCTTCGTGATGCCGCCAACGATATACTCCTCCTTGACGACGGCAGTCTCATCGTGGCCTCTGGCGTAGGACATGAGCAGCAGCATGCTTCCGTGAACGAGGTCTTTTTCGATAGGTACGTTTTCAAGCTAAGCCCTCAGCATCAAGTGGAATGGGAGCTGAGCTTCCCTGACCAAACACTAACATGGGCCACCAGAACTACTAATCTTTTGAAATTATCCAATGGAAGCGGATACATCTTATCTGCTATGTCATATAACCCCCATCCTATAACCTCAGATGGGAATATAATGGGTTGGTTAGCAAAAATTTCAATTGGTGGGGATAGCATTTGGACTCGACGTTATGAATTTGTCAATGATTTGCCTGTTGGCCAGACAATTTATGACACGAAAGAGACTCCAGATGGTGGTTTAATTATATGTGGCGAATCATTCGACTACAGCGACGATGCCAACTACCCCCAGCAAGGCTGGCTGCTGAAGCTTGATGAATATGGCTGCCTGGTGCCGGGCTGCCAGCTAAGCGATGCCGTCACCGAGGGACAAAACCCTGACTTCAACCTAGCCATCTTCCCCAACCCCACTTCTGATTATTTGAATTTCTACATAAACGCACCCATTCCTGCAAGCGGGGCGACCATCCGCATTATCAATGGGGAAGGGAAGTTGGTGAAGGAGTTCAAAACCAGTAGCTTTGATAAGACTTTCATCTTGCCTGTTTGGGATTGGGCGAGTGGGGCGTATTGGGTGCAGGTGGTGGTGGAGGGAGAGGTAATAGTTTCAAATCAGTTGATTAAATTAAAACAATAAGTCATGAAAAAATCTATAATTTTGATTGTTTGGCTATTTTTATTTTTTAATGCTATCGGTCAAATTCCTTTCGCACCTTTGGGCGCAAAATATTTCTTTAAATCAAACCTACCGATTTTTTACTTTGAATATGAAATCACAAAAGACACTTTACTACTTGGTAAGACTAGCACTGTTATTGACTTTATGACAGGGCCAGGATGCAATGGTTTTGGACAAAAATACTTCGTGTATCAAGATGAGGAAAAAGTGTTCGTTTATGATGAAGAGTCTGACAATTTTCAAATGATATATGATTTTGACTTGCCCATAGACAGTAGCTATAGAGTTAATGTATGTCAGGATTTTTGGGGCTCAGATTCAATTACTGTTATTGTTACTGGTTACGACAATGATTATCAATTCTTAGAAATCAAGCCTGACAATCCTATTTGGTCTCAATTCAGTGAGATAAAAATCGGAGTGGGTCATACGTTAAGTACGCTATTATTGCTTGCACCTTGGACAGATTCATGGAGTACATTATTATGTTATGAAACACCCACTACTGGCATCATCCATATAAATGGCAATTATTGTGGCCCAGATGTAACTATCGAAAAAAACAAAAACGGTAGCGAGCTTCAAGTAAATTTATATCCAAACCCAACTAACCTATATTTTAATCTAACGTTTAACCAGCCATTTATGAAACCTACGAATCTTGGATTATATAACGTTGCTGGTCAAAAGGTGAAACAATGGGATGTAAACATTGGGCAATTGTTGCAGACATTTTCATTGGAAGACTTGCCGAATGGGCTCTATTTCTGGAAACTAAAAGATGAACAAAATCTAATTGGCAGCGGAAAATTAATCATCCTCCAATAAAACTCAACCACCCACCAACCAAGGGCTCACCTCCGCCACCACATCCCTTTTACATGAAACGATTCCTTGTTGTTTTACTATTCATATCAGTCTTCAGTGGCCTTTCCTATAGCCAAGGCAAATACGACAACGTATGGCTCTTCGGCCGCTACGATGTAAATCAAAGCCCCCAATCACAAAACGGAGGCTCACGGGTTGACTTTAATTTTGACCCGCCAGAAGTTTCCTATTTTGATATGCCTGTGAACTTCGACTTCAACGAAATTTCGATGGTCTGCGATTCCGTGGGTCATCTTCAATTCTATACGGATGGGTGCAGCCTTATCAATTATCAGAATACGCTTGTCGAAAATGGTGACTCCATCAGCCCCGGCGAGGTGTACGACGAATGGTGTGCATTAGGGTCTGGATATCCATCTACCCAAAGTTCAATGATACTTCCTATGCCAGGCTCTAACCATATCTATTACTTATTCCATTTAGGAATCAACGAAAACTTGTTTACGGAATATTTTAAATATACTGTCGTAGATATGAGTAAAAACAATGGGCTAGGAGAAGTATTGCTTAAAAACCAATTGATATTTGATACGCTTCATTTTGGACAGCAGATGACCGCTGTGCGTCATGCCAACGGCAGGGATTGGTGGCTGGTGCTGCCTTATGGAACTATTAATTTTGACACAGGCAGTTCAAACCGGTATTTCAAGTTTCTATTTTCACCCATTGGCGTAACAGGCCCAACGGAACAGGACATCGGCGATGGCTGGGGAGTTGAATATTACAGCGGCCAAGCGACATTTTCCCCAGATGGCACCAAGTACGTGCGGCTGAACCCCACGCAAGGGATGCGGATATTTGACTTCGACCGCTGCACCGGGGAGTTCTCCAACCCAAGAGCCATTTATTTTCCGAATGACACCTTAACTTCCTGTGGCGTATCTTTTTCACCAAATTCTAGGTTCCTATATGCTTCATTAGGGAGTAAGATTGTCCAATATGATATTTGGAGCGCTAATATTGAAGCTTCCAGAGTAACTGTTGCAGTATATGATGGGTTTCTGTCACCACTATGGACAAGGTTTTACCAGCACATGTTGGCACCCAACGGCAAGATATATATTACTGTACCAAATGGCGCTAACGTGCTGCACGTGATAAACCACCCCAACTTAAAGGGGCTTGCCTGTGATGTGGCGCAGCATGGCTTGGTGTTGCCTACAATTCATGATTGGAACATCCCGAATTTTCCGCATTTCCGGCTTTATGATGTGCCGGGCAGTATCTGCGATACTTTGGGAATCAATACTGCCGCCGGGGAGAAAATATCAGAAACAGTGCAAGTCAAGCTTTGGCCTAACCCTGCAAAAAGGTATATCAATTTCTCCTTGCAAGGAGTAAAATTGGTCAAGGCATCCATTTTCCACTTAATAGACCCATTGGGCCGGGAAGTGAGGCGGGAGGTGCTTTCTGCTGGGCAACAGCAAGCAGAGGTTGGGCTGGCAGGATTGCCGCCGGGGCTTTACTTTTGGAGCGTGGAGGGTGAGGGCCGCAAGTTGGGTAGTGGCAAACTTATCATCATCCAATAAAAACCCTCAACCACCCACCAGCCAAGGATTCACCTCCGCCACCACCTCCGGGAAGAAGACATTGAACTCTTCGTCAAATTCCTGGTAGTGGGCGGTCAGGCTTTCCACCGCATTTTCAAAGAAATGAGGGGCGCTGCTGCGCAGTTTCAACCGACTGAAAGTGAAGCGGAGGCCATCCTCCGTGCCATAGCGCAGTAGCCAGTTATCGGCAATCATTCTGGGCAGGCGGTCGTGAAGGAATTCGGGCATGATGGGTAGGTGCCGCAGCAATACCTCATAGACATCGGCGGCAAACAATTCCAAGGGCTGGGTGGCGTACCGCTCCCAATTTTTCGCCAG
>JBGSWN010000064.1:0-17454 GCA_041752395.1 Saprospiraceae bacterium
GGCATTTAACGATGAAATCAGGTCGTTCCTGAGTGGGCCATCTGCTGCGGAAGGCTTGTTTTTACTGATGGAAAAAGGGGCGGAAGGCATTTTCAACCTTGGTGGTGCTGCCGCAATGAGCCGTTTTGAATTTGCGAAGCTAGCCGCCAAAGCACACGGTTTGCCGCAGGCGAAAATCATCGAGAAGTCGCAATTGAAGGTGGAAACGCCAGTCTTTCGGCCTGCCGATTTAACGCTGGATTTGCAGAAAATCCAATCAATTGGGTTTGTTTCAAAAACGGTTTGGGAATAGATTTGACCGCTTAAATCAAATACATCACCCGGAAAGAAAGGAAATACCCAATCAGGGAATTGATACTAGGCTCATGCTTTTTGTGGTTGTAAAGCAGGTTGAAGGAGCGGTTCCATCGGGCACCAAGGGCTAGGTGTTTTCGGATGAAAAAATCCGCCCCAATCGTGAAGCCATAGTCGTTGTTGCTGAAATTGCCCTCTTCGCCTTCATGCTTACTACCGATTGCTGTAGCCTTAAGAAGCCTACTATAAGTAAAGCCTCCAACCGCTTGTACCTTGAAATAATCTTCGTCTTCTTGGTACCAGTCTTTGTAAGAGACCATCAATGGAATCTCCACATATTTAAGGTCAAACTTCTGGTCGCCCAGTACAAATTTGGCAAAGCTGCCCCGCTGCGAATACAGCATTTCGACGATTAAATCCATTTTGTCATTCAGCACCGTTACACCTCGGAGGCCACCATGCAGGCCGAGTTTGTTGTAACCCGCCGATTCATCCCCGTTTAATTGAGCAGCGTTGAGACCAAATATCAAACCTGCCTTAAAACGTTGTTGGGCATCCAGTTTTTCCTGAAAAAGAACCAGTGAAAAAAGGAAAAGGGCAGCGGTCGTAATTAGATTTTTCATAGGAAAATTAAATTTGGAGGGGTATTTCATACCAAGGATTTATGCGGCAAACGCCAAAACTTAGTTGCTTGTTTTTTCAGCTTCAAATTCTTTTCGGATATTCAGCATATTGTCGTCTATCCACTGTTTTGTCTGCGTTACCAATTCCTCCACATTGGCAGAACGAAGCGGCTGGCCATATCGGATTTGGACGTGCATTTCTTTTTTACCAAAACAGCGGATGAAATGGGGAAGAAATTTTTCGTCGCCCACCCAAGCATCGTTAATATCGGCGTAATCAATGGCCATTGGCACGATGCCGAAGCCATTTTGCACCGCCATGTTGAAGCCACCTGTGCGGAAATCAATGGTGGTAGGATTCGTGTGGGTCGTCCCTTCGGGATAAACAAGCACGGAATAGCCATTTTCCAAAGAATTTTTCATGGCATCGAGTGTGGCAGAGCGGCTGGCCTTGTTTTCCCTTTTCACAAAAATGATACCTGTGAGTTTTGCGCCGTAGCCAATCAATGGCCAAGAGGCCAGTTCGGCTTTCACGACCGGAAGGGCCCGTACTTCCGACATAATCATGATGCCATCGAGGTACGAGCGGTGATTACCCATATAAATATGTGCGCCGCTAGGAGCAGCGCCGTGCTTTTCAAACCTGACGCCCATTTTGTGCAGCACCCAAGGCAACCAAAATTGGCTGACCCGCAGTGCATAGTCCAAATCACGGCCCCTGAAAATACCGGGAACCAAGACACAAACAATGTGAAAAATAAGGCATCCTACCAATAATAATAGCCTTGCAGCCACTCGAATCAAACTCATTTAACTAATATGGTTTGTAAAAAATGACCGCAAAGGTATTCCAATTCGGAAAGTACCAAAACGCAATCAACCAACCTCTCTGCGCAGGGATTCAATCATGGCAATCGGCACGTCGTTGAGGTCGAGGATGATGAACCCGTCGAGCACATCTGAAAAGTTGGGGTCTACGTTGAAGCTGATGAAGCGGGCGTTCAACTTGAGGTACTGCCGAACTAACACGGGCAGCCGAAAATGTTCCGGTTCGATGTCCTCGATGAGGTTGTCGAGCGCCTGCAATTCGTCGCCAAGGTTTTCGGCCAGCATTTCGATGTCCACCTTGTCCACCTTCACTTTGAAGGGCTTGCGGGGCTTGAGAAAATTGGCCAGTTCGTGGTTGAAAAAGTATTTTTTGATAAATGCCACGATGACGCCACGGGAGAGGTTCGAGTAGTATTTGCTGATGCTCACCGGGCCGTAGAGGTAACTGAACCTTGGGTTTTTCAGCAAAAAATAAAGAATCCCTTTCCAAAGTAAAAACAGCGGCAACCGCTTTTTCTGGTGCTGCGGCACGATGTAGGAACGGCCCAATTCCACCGATTTTTTCATGTACGGGTGGAAGCCATCCTTGATTTTAAAAAGGCTGCTGATGTAAAACCCTCCTGCTCCGTAGCGCTCAAAAATCTCATCGCCAACGCCCATCCGATAGCCGCCAGCTATCTGCTTTTGTTCCCGGTCCCAGAGGATGAGTTGCCGATAATAAAGGTCGTACTCGTCCAAATCCCGGGGTTTACCTGTGCCCTCGCCTACCTTCCGAAAGGTCAGTTCCCGAAGGCGGCCAATCTCTTTGATGGTGTTTGGGATGTCCGTCGCTTCCACCACGAAGATATCGTATTCGCCTTGCGAAGCTATCAAAGATTTGAACTTGAAATGCCCAATTTCCTCCTCAATCAACTGAGGGTCAATGGCTTCTGCAATAGGCTCCTCCTGTTCAGGTTGCCTAAAGAAATTGTAAAGAAAATAAAACGGCTTTACCTCCAAACCTGAGCCCAACGAGAATATTTTGGATTGGATAAAACGTTTGAAATCCTTGGCTTTTTCAAATTTATTCTGCTCTTCTACGCTGATTTTACTGCCGACCCGCACGGTGATTTTATGCGGTTCGCCCCGCATCCACTGCACGATTCGCCCCCCGATGCTCGGTCGCACGAAGCCAGGAAATGGCGTTTTCAATCGCACGGGTACGACAGGGATTTCCGCCCGTTTCACAAAGCGCATGAGCCGGGTGAGGAACTGGTCACGGACAGGCGTATCAAGTGTTCGGTCCGTGAAATGGAGGATGAGAACGAGCGAGTAGCCGCCCGATTTGGCTTTGAGGAGTTCCTTAAAAATGGCCCGCACATAGTCCTCCCATTGCACCAAATAATAATCCAAGTGCAAAAAATGATGGGCCAAGGTAGGTTCGGAAATGCTTTTTCGTTCGATTAGTTTGAAAGGTATGCCACGGCCTTCGAGGAGGCTGATGAGCACCAGCTCGTCCACGTCTTCGAGGGCTTGGTTGACAATGAAAAGAGTTGGCACTTTCGCTGCCAAGTTTTTCAAATCACGGTCATCCACTTCGACCTGCACGTTCTTTTTGCGGAGCGCCTCAGCTACGGCTGGATTACTTGGAAAATTTTCAGGCATATTTCAGGTTGCGGAGCAAAGCAAACAAAATCATATTTTGTCTAAAATCGCTTCTGCCTCAAAGTTAATTTCTACGGTTTGGATTTAAACTTAATTTTGCCTAAATTAAAAAAGCTAACTATGAAATTTAAACACCACTTCACATTCATTTTACTCTTCGCAACGCTTTGCTGTTTTGGCCAAAAAAGGGTAATGGACTTCGGTCTGGAAGTTCAGGTTTACCCAACTGGCTATATTCCTGGACTTCGTTTTGAAAAGAGTTTCACCCAAAGAGACCTAGCGACGGTGCGGGCTGGCTATCAAATCATTGACCACCGTGACCAAGGCCTGCACGACAGCGAAAAAGGCAGTGGCTTCGGGGGTACGCTTGGGTACAAGCATTATTTCAGAAAATACTTTGAAGGGCCAAACTTAAGCGCACGGACAGATTTCTGGGCCAATAAAATTGACTGGGTTACCAAGCTCGAAACTGGTGAAACAACGAAGGGCACTAGCAATATTTTGGTGCTGCAACCCACCATCGAGTTCGGCTGGGGATTCACCGTCGGGGATTACATCGTGCTGACACCCACTGCGGCCTTCGGTTTTGAGATTAATGTAAAAACCAAAGGCGAAGAGACTGGTGAGGGTTCCATTATGCTTGCTGGCTTAACGGCAACCTATCGAATCCAATAGTTTTAAAAAATCATTGGCCCATTTTGCCATCAAATATTCAACCTAAACAAACATGGATTATTTCAAAGAATCGCTTTTACTCCACAAAACCTTGAAGGGCAAAATCCGCATTACCCCCAAGATGGACGTTCGCTCGAAGGAAGAACTTTCCTTGGTGTACTCTCCCGGCGTTGCCGCCCCTTGCCTCGAAATCGCAGCAGACCCTGAAAAGGTCTGGGATTACACTATCAAATCCAATACGGTAGCCATCGTCACGGATGGTTCAGCGGTGCTGGGTTTGGGAAATATCGGTGCACTGGCATCCATTCCAGTGATGGAGGGAAAAGCGCTCCTGTTCAGGCGCTTCGCAAGGATTGACGCATTTCCTATCTGCATTGATTCTCAGGATACCGATAAAATCGTGGAAACGGTTCGCCTCATTGCCCCCGTTTTTGGCGGCATCAATTTGGAGGACATTGCCGCTCCCCGTAGCTTCGAGGTGGAGGAGCGCCTGCAGGACCTCGGCATCCCAGTTTTTCACGACGACCAACATGGTACGGCCATCGTGGTGCTGGCAGCATTGCTCAATGGTTCCAAGGTGATTGGAAAAAACATCAACGACTTGACCGTCGTCATCAACGGCGCAGGGGCAGCGGGTATCGCCATTGCGAAGCTACTGAAAGGGGTGGGCCATGAGGGCAGCGAACGGCAGGTTTCCGTGAAAGAAGTGATTCTTTGTGACACAAAGGGCATCATCCACAAAGACCGCCCCGACCTGAATTCTTCCAAACTGGCAGCGCTGGAATTCAGTAACCAGTCAAATAAACAAGGGAGTTTTAAAGATGCGCTGGTTGGCGCCGATGTTTTCATTGGCGTAAGCATCGCTAATTTGATGGATAGGAACGATGTGAAAACAATGGCCAAAGACCCCATCATCTTGGCCTTGGCAAACCCAATTCCCGAAATAATGCCCGATGAAGCGTTCGCTGGGGGCGCTGCCATTGTTGGTACTGGCCGCAGCGACATGCCGAATCAAGTGAACAACGTACTCGGCTTTCCCGGTATCTTCCGTGGAGCGCTGGATGCCCGTGCAAAGCGCATCACGCAGGGCATGAAACTTGCCGCTGCCTACGCCATTGCCGACCATCTTCGCAACCCGACTTTTGACAACATCATCCCCGCAACACTGGACGAGCAAGTGGCGTGGCGAGTAGCCGATGCCGTTCGGGCAGTAGCAGAAAAGGAAGATTGGAGTAAATTTTGAGCTGTTTCCTCACTCGATTTTGGCGACAATCGTTTCGCCGTCAATTACTGTTTGGCCGATTTTGACGGAAGGTTTGGTGCCTTCCGGCAAAATCAGTCCGACTTGGCTACCCAGTTTTATCAAGCCTATCACCTCGCCAGCGGCAACTTCCTGCTGTGGCTCCACATAATCCACTATCCTTCGGGCGACCAATCCTGCCACCTGAATCACTTTGTAGCGAAGGCCGTTTTTTGTCTCAAAAAGCAGGTCGTTCCGCTCGTTCTCTAGTCGGAGGCCGAAGCGGTTGGTCTGAATCAAGGCGTTGTTGAATTGACCTGGCACGTATTCGTTCTTCAGAAAACGGCCAGCGGTCGGCGCTTTTTGGTAATGCACATTCGTCACGTCCATTTCAATGGCAATGAGCCAGCCGCTGGAATCTACATCTTTGGTCATCACTTGCACCACGCCTGCGTCTTTTTCCCAAGCCAGCGAGTCGATCGTCCAGTGAAGCACGGCCACCACCTCGCCGTTGGCAGGACTGATAAAAGCGGAACCATCAATCGGGGTATTGCGTTCTGGCAGTCTCAGAAACCAAAACTGGTAATAGGCAAAAAGGGCCAGCACTATCAAAATCGTAGCGATGAGCAGTTTTGCCAAAAAATTTTTCGGTTGTATTTTTTTCATAAAAAAGGTTGAAAACATTGAGCCGCAAAGAAAAACAAGCGAATGGGAACTAAGTTAACAAATGATGTTTTTCTAAAAAATCAATGAAGCATTTTGAAAAATTAAAAAAGCCAATATCTTTGCGCTCGCTTTCAGCAAAAGGTTGAAAGTTTGGCAAGGTGCGGTAGCTCAGTCGGTAGAGCAATGGACTGAAAATCCATGTGTCGGGGGTTCAAATCCCTCTCGCACCACCACCTAAGACCCCTTTCGAGTTCGCTTGGAAGGGGTTTTCCTTTTGGTGGAATTTCGTATTCAAGATTTCAAGCCGTTCAAAAAATCCACGACCGACAGTCGTTTGCGGCCCTGCAACTGCAATTCCAGCAAATGAACAAAGCCATCAGCGGTGGCAACTTTTAGCGTCTTTTTTCCATCGGTGATAAAATGGCCAGGCGTAAAACCATGTGGCGCAGTTTCCTTTTGGGTTTTAAAAACCTTCAGCTCAATCCCCTGCACTGCCTCCCAATTCGTTGATTGCCAAGGCGTTCCATCTTCCAGCGTCAACGGCATTGCCACCACCTTCCAAGCTCCCGGAAACGGGCTTAGCCCCCGCACGAAATTGTGTACATCTTTTGTCGTCTTCGTAAAATCAACCTCGCAAGTTTCATGGAAAATCTTCGGCGCATGGCAAGCCTCCGAGTCGTCCTGCTTTTGCAAAACAAAATATCCCCGCTCGATGGCCTTCACCGTTTTCAGCACCAAGCCAGCTCCCAGCACCATCATTCGGTCATGCACTTCGCCTGCCGTTTCATCTTCGCCGATGGGCATTTTCTCCTGAAAAAGCAAGTCGCCCGTGTCAATTTCATGGCGAAGGAAAAAAGTGGTTGCACCCGTTTCTTGCTCCCCGTTGATGACCGCCCAATTGATGGGCGCAGCGCCACGGTACTTCGGCAGCAATGAGCCGTGCAGGTTGAACGTCCCAATTTTGGGCATCGCCCAGACCACTTCTGGCAACATGCGAAACGCCACAACGACCTGTAAATCAGCTTTGTAGCTTCGCAATTCTGCCAGAAAATCTGGTGAGCGAAACTTCTCCGGTTGTAGCACGGGAATGCCTCGGCTTACGGCACATTTTTTCACCGCCGACTCCAATAACTGCTTGCCACCCCGCCCGCCGAGCTTGTCGGTGGCTGTGACGACGGCGACCACTTCGTAGCCGTTGTCCAATAAAATTTCGAGGGAAGGCACAGCGAAATCAGGCGTGCCCATGAATATGATGCGCATTTTGGTGACTGGTCTATGGTGAATCTTAATTGGGAAACGCCCAATCCTAACTCCTTATTAAAGTCATAACCTCAGCCGTACCGCCTCGGTTCATTTCAAAAACCAACGAATCGGCAGTGAGTTTTTGGATTTTCACCATAATTTCCTGTTGCCCATCGGCTTTGGTGTAAAGCTTATCTCCGCTGAGGCGAAAATTACCGGCTTCATCCCTGTCACCCAACTTAGCATTGTAGGTATCACCGTGAAAGTCAAAGTTCACGCTTTCCACGGGTCGGGCTTGTCCGGTTCCAGTTGTCCAATTGGTAACTTGCCATTTTCCTTGGATAGCAGCTTGGTAGCCCAAATCTTGGCCACAATTTGCGAAGCAAAAAGTCAAAAAAGCCAGAAAGATTAATTTTTTCATGAAAATCGTTTTGATGTTTAAATGATTCAAGAATACTCAAACGGCCTAATGATACGATGATTGCGGCTTTTTTACCTAAAAAAGACAAACATGTCGAGGCCGAAATCAACTTAAC
This sequence comes from Saprospiraceae bacterium, assembly GCA_041752395.1. GTDB lineage: Bacteria > Bacteroidota > Bacteroidia > Chitinophagales > Saprospiraceae > UBA6168. The sequence goes on from JBGSWN010000064.1 coordinate 7,749, forward strand.
TGCTTGCGAATCATTTCTTTACAATGCTTTTGTGCTATTATTTTTCGGTTCTTTCCCTTTCTTTGTTCCAATGAAAAAAGCCATTTTATTCAGCCTGTTTCTTTTTGGTTTTTGGTCAGCCTTCACCCAATGCGACCCACATTTCGTGCCACCGAAAAGTGCCCGTCCGACTAGCTATGTAATGGACGTTCAGTACGACCTTGTCAATAAATCCGTGACCTCAACTGGTCAGGTCATTTTCAAGAACAACTCACCCGTACCAGTCACTGAGCTGCGGTTTTACATGTACCTGAACTCCTTTAAGAACATGAGCAGCACTTTTATGAAAGGTAGTGGTGGCAATATTTTTGACCAAAACATCGGAAGCCGAGGGGCTGATATGTGGGGTTGGATAAAGGTGGATGACATTGCGGAGCAAAACGGCGCAAACCTCACACAATCAATGCATTATGTACAGCCTGACGATGGGAATATCGATGACCAAAGCGTGCTGCTCGTGCCGCTCCAACGGCCCGTTCAACCAGGTGAGACTGCCATTTTTGACCTCAAATTTTCAGCGAAGCTGCCCAAACTCATCGCACGGGCAGGTTGGAGCAAGGACGATTATTCGCTTTGGGTGCATTGGTTTCCGCAGCTCGGTGTTTGGGAGCAAGGCCCCGCTGGCGACTGGCGCTGGAACTGCCACCAATTCTTCCGCACGACGGAGTTCTTCGGCGATTTTGGCACTTACGATGTGACCATCACTGGCGCTGATAAGCTGGTCATGGGCGCATCCGGCTGCCTGATGAGCGAGGAAAAATTGCCGAACAACCTGGTTAAACGGCGCTATTTGGCGGAAGATGTGATTGATTTCGCCTGGACGGCCTACCCCGGTTTTCAGGTTTACGAAGACAAATGGCAGCACGTGAACATCCGGTTGCTCATTTCACCAGAACATGCCATGCACGCACAGCGGTTCATCACCGCCGTAAAGCAGAGTTTGGAGTACATGACCGAGCATGTTGGCCCCTATCCTTTCGCCAGTATCACGATGTCCGACCCGCCGTTCCACGCATTGCGGAGCGGCATGATGGAGTACCCGACGTTCATCACTTTGGGGTCGTTTTACGGTACGCCGCTTGGCATCCGCAACGTGGAATCGCTGGCGGTACACGAGTTCGTGCACCAGTATTTTATGATGATGCTGGCCAGCAATGAGAAGGAGGAGGCTTGGCTGGACGAGGGTTTCGTGACCTATTTTGAAGACCGTATCATTGACCATTATTATGGTGAAAAAACAGGCTACGTGGACTTTCATGGGTACCGAATGGGTAACCATGAACTGAGCCGGAACGAGTACACGGGCATGCAAAACCCCAAGGAAGACTATGCCGATAAGCCCGGTTGGACGTTCGATGGGCGGCACAAAGGCATTGTTTATAGCAAGACCGCAACCATGTTGCAAACCTTGCAAGCCATTTACGGCGATGCGGCGATGGATGAATTGATGCAGACATACTTCGCCCGTTGGCAGTTCAAACACCCTCGTGGCACTGATTTTTTTGCGGTCGCAAACGAGTGGGCAGCCAAGCATCCAGGAACAGCTTTTGGTGAAAATTTGGATTGGCTTTTCAAAGGCGTCCTTCAAGGAACAGACGTCTGTGATTACGCTGTCTCTGAGATTTCGAACCTTGAAAATTATTCGGAACACGGCCTTTTTGATGATGGCAAAGGAGGGTTTGAGTTCAGAACTGGTAAGCCAACAGGCGATTTTACGGCTTCTACTTCCTTGCACCGGCTTGGCGAATTGATTTTTCCGCTAGAAGTGGAAATTACTTTCGAGGATGGAACGGTGAAAACGGAACAATGGAGCGGTGAGGATCGTACGAAGATTTTCAGCTACCAAAGCAAGTCGAAAATCGAGTCTGTGCATATTGACCCCAAACAGAAAATCTACCTTGATATTGATTTGAACAACAATAGCCTTTCGATAAAACCGAAGGATTCTGTGCTTTGGAAGTTCACTTTGAAGGCGGTTTTTTGGATGCAAAACTTGATGCAGACGGTGTCCTTCCTCGTTTAGAAGATTATGATTTCAACCATAAAAATAGCCTTCATCACTGGCCTCAAGCACTGGAAAATCGTGCTGCTGGTCTATTTCCTCCAACTGCTGGTGGCCATCCCGCTGGCTATGCAGGTGTGGCATGTGTTGGAGGCCAGTATCGGCAACTCCTTGGAAATCAACAAGTTATTGCCCGGTTACGACCATACAGTCATTTCAGATTTCCTAAAAGTACATGGGGGAAGCATCACACCACTCATCGGGCAACTGCGGTGGGCGTTAGTGGTTTGGGCATTGGCCAGCGTTTTCATCAACGGTGGCATTCTGTTCACTTTGGTAAAAAAGACACCCACTTGGTTAGCCTTCTGGACGGGCGGTGCGACCTACTTTTTCCGATTTGCAAAACTGTCGCTGCTCTTCCTGCTGCTGCTGCTTATTTGGACGGGCGTCACCCTCCTACCCTACCTCGCCAAGCTTCAAATCAATCTCGAAACGATGGCCTCGGAAAAGACCGTGCTAGGCTACCTGCTACTGCTTATGATTTGTTGGTTCGTTGGCGTCATTTACCTCTACTGCGCTTCCATCATCGCAAAAACGGCTATCATCGAGCAGGGCTTGACGACTTGGCAGGCATTGAAAAAAGGGCTTGGGTTCACCTTTCGGAATTACTTCAAATTAGCAGGCATTTTCTTGGTTTTCAGTGCTTTGCAATTGCTTGCAGTGGTGATTTATTGGTGGATGGAAGGTAAGTCGGGCATGGTGACGGCGGGGCTGGTGGTAGTGTTTTTCCTCCTGCAACAGGCGCTGGTTTTTTGGCGGTTGATGGGGCGGGTGATGATGGTGGGGGGAGTGAGCAGCTTTTACAATTTCAATCATATATGAAAAGAGTTGGAGCCTCTACTGGAATAATTCGGCAGGTTTACTACTTGAATATTCATGACTCTTCGAATTGGGTTGAGTCATTACCACTTGAAAATTGGTTAGGGGTTATAATTTGTGAAGATGCTGAATCAACCCTTTTTGACAAAGTATCTTCAGCTTGCCTCGCAAATAGCATTTCCTATGCTTGCTTTTTAGGTCAAAATGGTGAGAAGCTGCACGACAGATTTGATGAGCTTATTTGTGAGCTGAAAATAAAGCGAAGTGAATCAATTGAGAATCATGACAATTTTGATGATGAGCCTATTACAACTTGGCATGATGAATTTAATGAAGCGTTTTGGTTTGCGCTTAAAGCAGCAGTGCATCCTGTTTTCGAAATAAAAGCAGTCGTAGTTATAGATATTTCGAACGAGCAAAACCAACCAATTTTAACAAGCCATCTTGATAAAATAAATAAAGGTTGACCTTATCAGAAGATGAAAATCAATTCGTACTACTTTTTTGGGCTAATAACAATTGCAATTATTGCATGTTGGATGATTAATGAAAGCATTCCCAAACCCCAAAGAGTTGGCATCATTTCAAATGAAGAAAGGTTAGCTGATTCCAAACTTTTTGTAAAAGGGTTCTTAAATAAACTTGACACCATTTATTTCAATCAGAACAATCATGAAAAAGCCTTTATTGAAAATGGCAATATCAATTTAAGCTTAACAGCAAGTCTTTTAAGGTTAACTATTCAAATTACGGATAGCACTTTCACTTCCCAACTTATTCAAATGAATTGCATTCTACCTGTAAGAAATCACAATTTTTGCAGCAAAAGCTTGAACTAAGACAATTTGAATTAAAACATGGAGAACGATTGATTGGTAATTATTTCTGCAAAGCGAGGTTCTACGATGATAATATTAGTGGAGCTCCTTTAGAAATTGAAGGCTATTTCGATGTTGAACTCTTCAAACTTTGATAATCTAAAACAACTACACCACCGGCCAAACCGTCAACCCCAACAACAGCGCACAGCAAACATACAAAAACACCTTGTCCGCCAGTTGCAGCGGCCTATCAGGTGCAGTTTCTGATGGCTCAAATATCACGATGATGATTTTGAAATAGTAGTAAATGGCCAAGAGCGAGGCCAGAATCCCCACTACTACCAGCCAACCTTGGCCAGCGGCAGCAGCGGCGGCCAGTACCCGATATTTTGCAATAAAGCCTGCCAGCGGCGGAATGCCCGCCATTGAAAGCATGGCCATGATGACGGCCACAGCCGCCAATTGATTCGTGTGCAGCAAACCTTTAAAATCCTGAATATCAGCCACTTCGTTGCGCAAGTACCACAGCACCCGAAAGGCAGTGAGGCTGGCGATGCCATAAACGAGGCTGTAATAAACCAACAGGTTTTCCGCTCCTTCCCCTTGGCAAAAGATGCCAACGAGCATGAAGCCTGTGTGGGAAATGCTCGAATAAGCCATGAGGCGTTTCACGTTTTTTTGCGAAGCGGCAATGAAATTGGCCACCATGAGCGTTAGGAAACACAGAGCATAAACTACCCAAGCCACCGTTGTTGGAATGGCACCTTGGAAGGCTTGGAAAAACTTCAACAACGCAGCAAATGCAGCCACTTTTACAACGGTTACCATGTAGGCAGTGACGGGCGTTGGTGAGCCTTCGTAAACATCGGGTGCCCAAAAATGGAAGGGCGCAGCAGCTACTTTAAAAGCAAAAGCAGCAACCGTCAGCACAAACCCAATTTGCAGAAGTGATTGGTTTTCAGGGGTTAGCGTTGCGATTTTCGATGAAATTTCCCCCAAATCAAAAGTCCCAGTGGCGCCGTAAAGTAGGGCGATACCGAACAGCAGGAAGGCTGAAGAAAACGCCCCCAAGATGAAGTACTTGAAGGATGCCTCATTTCCACGTAGGTCTGATTTCCGGCTGCCCGCCAGCACATAAACTGGGATGGACAGGATTTCCACTCCCAAAAACAGCATGGCAAGGTTGGTGTAGGACACCATGCAAACTGCGCCAGCAAAGGAAAACAGTGCCAATGCAAAATAGTCGGTCGTCGTTTTTTCATCCTCAAAAAAGCGGCGGAAACCCCAAAACCAAAGCACGCCCAACGTGCAAAGCACCATGAGAAACGGGCGGGAAAACCCGTCGAAGCTGACCATATTGTACACCAGTTCAGAATTGCCTAGGTGCGAAAAACTGATGCCAAGCACCACGAGCAGTGCCAGTATTGCCAATGGCAACAGCATTTTCCGAAGGTTCAAAAACTCGGAAACGAGGGCGGCCACGCCAGTGAGGGAAAGTATGATTAGTTCGGTCATTTCAAATTATGTGATTGGGATATTGGGATATTGAGTGATTGCAACAATATCCCAATATCTCAATATCCCAATATCTCAATTCCTTGTAAAAGTTCAAGTACAGATTTTTCAGAAATAGCCAAAATAGGCTTTGGATATACGCCAAAACCGACGATGAAAACACAGACTATCAATAGTAAAAGCGTCTCTTGCTTGGTCTGTTTTTTATAGTTGACGGCTTCGTCTTTCACCTCGCCAAGCATCATTTTTTGGAAGGAACGGAACATGTAAATCACGCCCAAAATGATGCTCAAACCTGCCAGTGCGCCTAGCACTTGGTTGTACTGAAACAGGCCGATGATGAGCAAAAATTCGCCGACAAAACCATTGGTAAACGGCAGTGCCACCACGCTCAAAACGATGACAAGGAACATGAAACCGAGCCTTGGGTCAATGGAGCGGATGCCGCCGAGTTTGTCCATATCGGAGGTGCCGGTGCGGGTCACGATGATGTCGTACACGAAGAAAAGGCCGACGGTATTGACGCCGTGACTCAACATTTCCACCAAACCACCTTGAATGCCTTGCACGTTTGCGGAAAGCAAGCCTGCCGCTATCAGACCGACGTGGGCGATGGAGGCGAAGGCTATCAGTCGCTTGTAGTCCTTTTGCACGATGGAGATGAACGAGGCGTATAAAATGCTAACTACCGCCAGCCCGACTGCATAAATCCCGTACTCCGCCACGCCTTGTGGCACGACCGGTATCAGCCAGCGGATGATGCCGTAAGTGGCCATTTTCAACATGATTCCTGATAGCAACATGGCGCCGGGCGTCGGGGCGATGTAGTAGGTTTCAGGCTGCCAGGTATGGAAGGGAAAGATGGGCATTTTGATGGCAAATGCGAGGAAAATGCCAGCAAATACAAGCCCTTGCTCCGTGACCGGAAGGCTGCGGCCTGCTTGATAAAGCGATTGCAAAGCAAAGGAATGGTCGGTGGTGTGTTGGTACAAATAGATGAACGAAAACAGCATAAACAAGCTGCCAAACATCGTGTAGAGGAAGAATTTAAGCGTGACTTTTTGACGGCCCTCGCCGCCCCATTTTAGGCAAATGAAATAGATGGGGATGAGTGCTATTTCCCAAAAAACATAAAACAGGAAGCCGTCAGCAGCGATGAAACTGCCCGCCATTGCTGCATCCATGAGCATCATTAGTGCATAGAGCACGTGGCGGTCGGGGTAGTCTCGGTTGAAGGAAGCATACAAAATCATCGGCATCACGACCGCCGACAGGATGGTCAGCATGAGGCTGATTCCGTCGAGCATGAGGCTGAAACTAGACCCCAATTGCGGAATCCACGGCACGGAAAACGTGATGGTCTCTTGTCCGGTCGTGTTGTAGGTGTAAAGCAGGAACAGCACGAAAGCGGCGTTCAGCAACGAGCCACCGAGCGACACGTACTTCGCATTTTTACCAGAAAAATAGGTAAAAACAGCCGTGAGCAAGGGTATGAGTAGTAAGGGTAAAAGAAGCATTTATTTTTTGGTTGATAAAGGTTGATTTGGTTGATAAAAGGTTGATAATCACCCCAAACCAACATTTCGTCCACCGTTTTAACCGTTAAATCAATATTGCCAAAAGCATCGCTGAGACAGCCAACACGAAAACCATCGCATACGTGTCCAACTGTCCGTTTTGAATCAATCGCAAGCGACCGCTGACGGCTGAAACGAGACTGCCAGACCCGTTCACGGTGTCATCCAAACCACGTTCAACGCTGCGTTCCAGCAACGCAGAAAGTTTGTCAATGGACTGCACGATGTATTTCCGGTAAAATTCATCAATGAAAAAACGGCCATCCAACAGGCGGGAAGTGCCAGTCAGTTCTTCTACATCCCGCACGGGTCGAACACGTTTTTTTACATAAATCAAATAGGCGTAGTAAATGGTGGCGAGGATTAGCACCGTCGTCAAGGCCATGGATGCCAATTCCATTCCCAAACTGGCCTTCATTTCAAAAGTACCGAGCACAGGCTCCATGAAAGTATCGAAGCTTTTGTGGATGCCGACAGCATGGGCGATACCATGTGGGATGCCCATCCAACCACCGACAATGGCCAGGAAAGCCAAAATGATAAGCGGAATAGTCATCAATGGCGGTGATTCATGCAGGTGATGCCGTTGTTCCTCCGTCCCACGGAACTCGCCGAAAAAGGTCAGAAACAACACCCGGAACATGTAAAATGCTGTCATCAAAGAGACGCCAAGGCCAAGGATGAAAAACACGGGAGCGGTTTCCATCGCCGATGCGAGGATTTGGTCTTTACTGAAAAAACCAGCCAACGGTGGTATGCCCGAAATCGCCAGCGTCCCAATGAGAAAGGTGCGGTAGGTAATGGGCAAATGTTTGCGCAAGCCACCCATCCGGCGGATGTCCTGCTCGCCGCTCATGGCGTGGATGACGCTACCCGAACCAAGGAACAACAGCGCTTTGAAGAATGCATGGGTGATGACGTGAAAAATGGCTGCGGTGTAAGCGCCCAAGCCGAGCGCCATGAACATGAGTCCCAGTTGGCTGACGGTGGAATAAGCCAGCACTTTTTTGATGTCGGTTTGGAGCAGTCCGATGGCTGCACCAACCAGCGCTGTCGCTGTGCCGATGACGGTCACAAGCATTGAAATCTCGGGGGTCAATGCGAAAAGTTCATTCGTTCGAGCGATGAGGTAAATGCCCGCCGTGACCATCGTGGCTGCGTGAATCAGGGCGGAAACTGGCGTCGGAGCGGCCATGGCGTCAGGCAGCCAAGTGAACAGCGGAATTTGCGCGCTTTTGCCAACTGCACCCAGCACAAGGCAGCCTGCTATCAGGCTGAGCAAACCGGGTGAAAGTTGCTGTAACACCGGCAATTTATCGCCCATGAACAACTCGTGGTACTCCAAACTCCCGACGTTTACGAAGAGCAAACACATCGCCATCAGGAAGCCAAAGTCGCCGATTCGGTTCATCACGAAGGCTTTTTTGGCGGCGTCGTTGTTCTTCATTTCCTTGAAATAAAAGCTGATGAGCATGAACGAGCAAAAACCAACGCCTTCCCAACCGATGAAAGTGATGAGGAAACTATCGGCCATGACCAGCACAAGCATGAAGAACACAAAGAGGTTCAGGTAGGAAAAAAAGCGGCGGAAACCATCGTCCTCCCACATATAACCCACTGAAAATAAATGGATTAGGAAACCAACGCCCGTGATGAACATGAGAAAAGTGGCCGTGAGCCTATCCACCAAAAAGTTGAAAGCAGAACTGAAAGTTCCGCTTGAAATCCATTGGTACACTGTAACCACTTCCATGTGCGGATTGCAGAATTGCTCGTAGAATATTGCGCAAGCACAAACAAACGACGTGAACACGCCAAGGCAGGCCACGATGGCTGTCGCCGTTTTTGAAAGCCATCGGTAGCTCGTCAGTATCACCATAAAGGTGATGAGCGGGGCGAAGGCGGCTATTTTTATTAGTAAATCCAAGTCGTGATTGGTGATTGGTGACTGGTGACTGGTGAGCGGTGACTGGTGTGGGCATGAACCCAATCACCAGTCACTATTCACCAATCACCAACGCATTTTACTTAAAATCGAGTCGTCAGTTGATCTGAGATTGCGGTAAATCATCATCAAAATGGCTAATCCAACCGCTACCTCTGCGGCAGCAACGGCCATGATGAAGAACACGAAAACCTGCCCCTGCGTCTGCCCCCACATGGTGGAAAAGGCGACCATGAGTAGGTTCACGGCATTGAGCATCAACTCGATGCACATGAATTTCACGATGGCTGTCCTTCGGTAAACGACGCCAAATGCGCCGATGCCGAACAAGATGGTGGACAGGTAGAGGTAGTAATTGATTGGCATTTTTCGTGATTGGTAATTGGTGATTGGTGATTGGTGATTGGTAACCGGGCTCCCCCAATCACCAGTTACCAATCTCTAATCACTAATTGTTTTTTTACTTAAAAGCACTGCCCCAACCATTGCTGAAAGGAAAAGCAGTGCGGATATTTCAAAGGGCAACAGGAACTCATTAAACAGGCTTTGCCCCAGGCTTTCGACCGTGCCAATTTGGGTGTCCCGGATGAGTGTCTGCTGCATTTCGCTGTGTTTCAGGGCAACCGTCAGCACCAGCAGTAGCGAACCGGCGGAGATGGCAGCAGCGAATTTGAACAGCGGTTTCTTGTTGGGTTCCTGGTCTTTGTCGAGGTTGAGCATCATCACGGCATAGAGGAACAGCACCATGATGGCGCCTGCATACACGATGATGTGTACAGCCGCCAGGAAGTGGGCATTGAGCAAAAAATAATGCCCAGCCACTGCAAAAAAGGTGACGATGAGGAACAGGGCGCTGTGTACCGCATTCTTCGAAGCAATCACCAGCATCGCACAAACGACGGCTGTGACGGAAAGCACCCAGAAAAGT
>JBGSWN010000065.1:0-1535 GCA_041752395.1 Saprospiraceae bacterium
ACCTTGAACCAATTGATGGCACAAGTAAAAAGCTGCGGAAAGTGGAAAGACAGCTCCCGAACCATCGTCTTGAAATCATTGCCACCGTGACCGTTGAAAATGACCAACTTCGTAACTCCCGCCCGCACAAGCACATCGCAGACATCTTTCAGAATGGCCAACTGCGTGGAGGGCAGCACATTCATGCAAAGCGGGATGTCAAGCTGCCCGGTCTGCACGCCAAATGGGATGTTCGGCAATACGACGACCTTGGCACCACGCTCCCAAGCCAGTTTTGCGGCAGCTTCGGTGATGGCTTCGTTCTGGTAGTTGTCGGTGGCGTATGGCAGGTGGTAATTGTGCGCTTCGGTGGCGCCCCAAGGCAGCACCGCTACTTCAAATTTGGTGGCTTGGACGGCCTTCCAATTTGTTTCTGCAAGGATAAATGGGCGGGGAAGATTAGGAACTTTCATCATTGGAAATTTTGGGCAAGTTAGGAAAAGTGATTATTATATTGAGTGATTGCGTGACTGAATATCCCAATATCTCAATCACCCAATTAAAAATTAAGAGGCAGTCCCAATCCTCAAAACGGTTTCTTTCTTGATGGCATTCACGATTTTTTCCGGGTCAATTTCCACGGCATCACCTGCCACCAGCAGCTTGTTCGCTCGCCCTTCTATTTTTCCAAAAAGCCAATTCACCATGTCCTCGATGGAATCAGCTTCGCCAAAAGTCAAGTACATGCGAACGCTTTCTTGAAAGCCAATTTTCCGGCCAGCATAGTCCTCGTCAATAACGATGCTACCTTGCGTGTTGGGTATTTTGAAGCTGTCGCCAATTTGTAGCCAGCGGTAAAACGTGCCGAAGAGGTGATACTTCAAGTCTTTGTCAGCCGTCAGGATTTCGATTTTCAATTTTTTTCCTTGAAAAACAGCATCCGTTCGCAGGTGGTCAGCCATATCGGTTTGGTAAGTGGAAACAGCGGGCTTCTCACCACTGAGGTAGGCCTCTACCCTACCCGCCAGCGTTTCAATTCCTTGGAACTTTTCCGTGGCCATCTCCTTAACTGCCTCATTTTCAAGGTGTTCGAAATTATCAGGGTGATATTTCAAACGCAATTCCTTGTGAACTTTACGGAAAGTTTCGAGGTCAAGTAGCTCCAGTGGAAAGCCGAAAAGCTTACGGATTTCCTCTTTTTCTTGGATGGTGAAGGTGGTGGGCATACTTTACTGTTTGAAAATTTTTGTAATTTAAAAGGACACTTTCGGGGGTAAAAAGTTCAGTCGGTATTTTGGATGGCACAGTTCAACAAAAAAGCCTTGGATATCCGCCCAAGGCTTTTTCATCAATTGCAATTTCTCTAAAATGTAGCACACCCTGACTGCAAACTGCCCCCTGTCGAACTGCCAACTACGTCTTCCGCTCCTTCTTCCTCGCCGCCGGGAACAAAACATTGTTCAAAATGAGCCGATAACCGGGTGAATTTGGATGCAAATTGAGGTCAGTGTCGGGGTCTTGCACATAGTGGCGGTAGTCTTCAGGGTCGTGGCCGC
>JBGSWN010000066.1:0-20115 GCA_041752395.1 Saprospiraceae bacterium
AAATTGCCGTTTTCGTCGGTCACGGTGCCGGACCTCACCCCCGGCCCCTCTCCTAAATGAGAGGGGAGTGACGCTGTAGTGAGGTAAACCGTTGCCCCGATGAGCGGCAGGCGGCTGTCTGCATCGAGTACGGTGCCTCGGATGGTCTGGGTCAGGGTTTGAGAAAAAGCGAGCGTCGTAAAAAGCACTAGGATTAAAATTAAGCCGGATGATTTCTTCATTGCGATTGGGTTTTGATTTTTATAATTTCCGGCAAAGGTGAGGGGATGGGAAGGTGGGGTTCATTGACTTTGGGTAAGAAATGGAGGATTTACTAACTTCGCCAAAATTCTATTCAATGAAATCAATCCTTTGCATTCTCGCTCTTTGCTTCGCAATCTCCCCCCTAACCGCCCAGTACATCCCCGACCCGTGGATGCGTGACGAAGGAACCCTCGAAGGCTTTGTCGTTGACAGCCAATACTTTACGATGGTGACGGACGCCAATTTGAGGGACAAGCCCGGCACGCAGTCGAAGGTTTTGACGAAATTGCCCATCGGGACATCGGTCAAGGTAGTGGCTGTGTCGGAGGAAAATTACACGCAACGGGGCGTGGAACTGCCGTGGGTAAAAGTCAAGGCAAACTTAGCGGATGGCATGAAGGAAGGCTACCTCTGGGGCGGCTTTTTGGCTTTGGCGCATATCCAAACACCTGATGAAGAATACATGCCCAACCGGGGCGTGCTGTACCTGACGGGCGTGGCTGCCTACGATACCACCAAGCATGAAATTACGGTGCAGGTGCGTGCATCCAAGGACGGCAAGGAATTGGCCAAGACGGAGTTCAAGACTGTTGGGGATCTATCCTACTACCCCAGTTTCGGGGTGGACTATTCGCCGTTTGAAGGCGTGAAGGCGCTGCTGTTCGTCAACTATTACTATCCTGCCTGCGGCTATGCCTCCGGCGACAATTTGTTGTTTTGGAAAGAAAACGGCGAGTTGAACAGGGTGCTGGAAACGTCCTCGGTAAGCGATGGCGGCGTGTTTTACAGCTCGGAGCAGTACGTGCTGCCCACCGACAAGGGCGGCATCGGAAACCACGTCATGGTGGTGAAGGACGAAGCCGAATTTGAGGAAAAAGGTGAAGGTTACGTGATGAGCAAACAGACCTATCAAGTCACGCTCTATAAATGGACCGGGAAAAAGCTGGCCAAGGTGAAGACGCTGAAGTAAGGGCGGTTATTTTGCCATAATCCGCTTCCGAATCCGGCTCAACGACTCCGGTGTGACGCCCAAGAAGCTCGCCAATTGGTACTGCGGTGCCCGTTCGAGCAGGTCGGGTCGGGTCTGGAGGAGGTTCAGGTAGCGCTCCTCCGGGCTGAGGGTGATGTAATCGGCCAGCACTTCTTGGCTTTTCTGCAATTCCATTTCCGCACCTACCCGGCTGATGGTCTCCATTCGGGGCATTTTGTCAAAAAAAGCCTGCTCGTCCTCTGGTCGGCCCTCGATGAGAATGCAGTCTTCGTTGCAGAAAAGGTAGAACTTGGAGGGCTTGTTTTCATAAACAAACGTGGAACTGACAGGCATTCCCTCTGTGAAGAAATGGGTGGTTTTCTCCTCGCCATCTATCAAAAAATACTGCCGGATACAGCCTTGCAGCACGAAGTAGCAAGTGTTGCCTATCTGCCCTTCCCGCAACAACAGTTTGCCTTTTTCGTGAGATTTTACGGTAATCAGCTCAAAAATCATCTGGATTTCTGCATCGTTGATGGGGGCAATCTGGCTCATGTAATCAACCAGCACCTGCTGGGCTGGGGTGAATTTCGGCCTTTCCGTTTTGGTCAAACTTGCGCTTGCAACTAGAGTCTCAGTCATGTATTAAATTGATTTGGCGGCCAAGTTAGGCTTGGAGTGGTGGCTGGGTTCAAATATTCGACCAAAATAGCAAATTTCAAGCAAGGCAAAAATTGGCACTACAGCTTGGCGAGCCGCTGGACGTGTTTTGCAGGTATTTTTATCACCTAATAAGTGTCATAAGGTTGATTGTTTGAAAAAAATCCGCTTTTTAATTAAAATTAATTGTTTTAAAAGTTTGAAATTCAAAACAAAGCAAACATCTTTGTAATAAGTTTTTGTAGAAACAGAACATTCGGGCTATTTCTTACATTTATATTAATGTTATGAATGGCTAACAAAAACGAAGACGAACACCAATTCTGGCAAGTTTCATCCATAAAATACACTGTTATGGAACTACAAATCTTGGTTAGCAAAAAAGGTACGAAAGTCGTTTTGGCCTCCAGTCTCCATGCCGAGCTGGGTCTTCCGAACAAGCAGTACGCCACCAACCTTCGGTACTGGCTTCACGACATCTACCAATTCCACGATGGCATCCGCAAGCCGGAGCATTTCAAGGACTTTGCGAAGCGGCAAAGCAAGAAACTGGCGATGGACGACTACTACCTGTCCATTGAGTTTGCGAAGCTGATTACCCTCAATTCAAAAAGCAAGTCGAAGCTGAAATATGCCACATGGCTGCTCGGGCATGAAGACCCCGCCGAAGAGAGCGACCTGCTCAGCGTGGGGCAAGTGTTTGCCATGCTGGAGCTATCAAAAGTGATGGGCCTCGTCTCCTGTCAGACCGCCTGTGAGCAAAAGCACCTCGAAACCTACGAGGAGCGCAACCACGGCAGCGCTGCCAATTGGTGGAATTTCCGGTCGGAGCTGCTTGGCTATTCTTCTGATAAATTGAGGAAAACGATGCAGCAGCTCGGCAAACGGCCCGACGGCAAATCACAACGGCAGATGCTGATGCAGGTGGACAAATATGAAATGGTGCGCACGGCGGTGGTTGACCTGTTCATGAGCTTGGGCAAGTCGGCGGACTACGCCCGCAGCCTTGGCGACTTGGCAAAAGCTTTTGCTAAGGAAATGAACGTTGAGATTTTTGACGACCGGGAAGCATCCCCTGCTTTTTTGCCCAAACTCAATGACGCACTGGCGGAAGAGGTGAAAGATGTGAGCAAGCGAAGGTACTTGCAGCGTTGGGAGGGGATGAAAATGGCTTCTTGATGGGGTGGTTTCGAGCTGCGAGTTTTGAGTTACAATTAAAATGAACTCGAAACTCGCAGCTCGAAACTCGGAACTACATAATTTTTGCTACCTCGAAGTGCATCCCATCCAAGCGGCTGAAGTGGCCGCCCCAATAGAATCCATTTTTGTTGGCGATGGCGACCATCTCCCGGACGCTGCCTTTTTGCCCAACCAAGGCAGGCACTTGTCCAAGTTTGTTCCAAGCGTAATTGATGTCGAAGGCAGTGCCGAAGGAGTGGTTGCTCAATGTGGTACGGCTTCCTCGCACATAGCGTGGCACAAACGAACCTTCGTAGGTCAGTATATCTTTGATAAAACCTGCTTTTTCCCAATCAATGAACAGGGATTGTAACTGCTTTGCCCCCAAACGGTGAAACTGGATTTTGCCGCTTGGTGGTACGTTTTTCATGCCTTTGAGTTGTGGGATTTCTACCCGTACAATATTTTTGTCTGCCCAACCATCTGTGATGATGATGGCCTCGGTGCCGTCACCTGCCGATTTGAACTTAAAATTGCCGAAGATTTTGGCACGTGCAGCATTGCCTACCAACGGATTGAACGCTGGCTTGGATGGGAATTCGTAAGCTTCTTTTAGATGATAGCCTGCTTTGAAGGCAACGAGATATGACTTTGGCCCCACCACACCATCGCCGACAAGGCCGTTTGCCTCCTGAAATTTTACGGTAGCTGCATGGGTCTTTGGGCCAAAATCACCGTCAGCGACGATGTGGTTGTTGCCAAGGCCGATGAGGAAATATTGCCAGTTCTTTACTTGTGGGGAATTTGAGCCTAATTTTATTGTATCCATATTTGAAAGGAATTTGGTTTAAAAAACGGGTGCAACTTAGCGGTATTATTTGATATTGGGAAGATATGAAACAGGCTAGCCTTAAAAAACATGTTTTTTTTAATTTCTAAACAGTAAGCAGTAATTGTAGGATGTTTGACAGTTGGGTGCGCTGCATTTTGGTAGTTTTGCCCGCTTTTTACATCCAATTTTCATAAAAAACTTATCATGCGGAAAATCCTACTTCTTTGCTTCCTATCTGTCTCAATTTCCTTGCAAGCCCAACAGTATTCAAGGGTGAAAATCACGCTTGACGAACAACAAACCTTGGTTAAATTGGCACAACTTGGCTTGGAAGTTGACCACGGAAAGCTTCAACCCGGCAAGTATTTTATCAGTGAATTCTCTGCGGATGAAATTGGTCAAATGCAATCGGCCGGGTTCGCCACAGAGGTGCTTATCCCAGATTTGGCGGCTTACCGTCAAGCGCTCGAACAAGCAGCCTCCACGGAGGAGCGGGTTTTGCCGCCCTGCGCACCGCTGTCACCAACTTACTACCCAACCCCCGCCAATTACCAGGCTGGAACCATGGGCGGCTATTTCAAATACCAGGAAATGCTGGACATGCTCGACCAAATGGCAGCCATGTACCCCAACCTCGTGAAAGCCAAAACGCCAATTTCAAGTGTAAATACAACGATTGAAGGCAGGCCGATTTATTGGTTGAAAATTTCAGACAACCCAAACACGAACGAAAATGAACCGGAGGTCCTTTACGACGCTGTCCACCACGCCCGTGAGCCGAACAGTATGTCGCAGTTGATTTTCTATATGTGGTATTTGCTTGAAAATTATGATTCCGACCAGGAAATAAAATACCTGGTGGATAACACCGAGATGTATTTTGTGCCCTGTGTGAATCCCGATGGCTATATATACAATGAAACCACCAATCCAACAGGTGGTGGTTTTTGGCGGAAAAACCGAAGGGACAACGGGGACGGTACTTTTGGTGTGGACCTTAACCGCAACTATGGCTACCAGTGGGGTTTCGACAATACGGGTTCGTCGCCAAACCCCAATTCAGAGACGTACAGGGGCACCGCACCTTTTTCAGAGCCAGAAACCCAGCTGATGCGGGACTTTTGTCTCGCCCATAATTTCGAAATTGCCCTCAATTATCACACCTACGGCAACCTGCTCATTTACCCTTGGGGCTGGGTAGACGGCGCCTCTCCCGACCATGCCACTTTTGCCACTTTCGGGCCGTACATGACCCGTGAAAATGACTTCCTCACGGGCTTTGGTTCGCAAACCGTTGGCTATACCGTCAACGGCGCCTCCGATGATTGGATGTACGGCGAGCAAACTTCCAAGCAAAAAATATACTCAATGACCCCAGAAGTGGGCCCTGGCAACTGGGGCTTCTGGCCTCCTTCCACCGCCATTGACGACTTGAACCGCTCGAACATGATGATGAACCTGACCACTGCACACCTTGTGCTGAACTTTGGGGTGCTGACGCCAGGTGGAGATAGGTATTTGAGTCAGCCGCAAGGTTCGATTTTGTTTTCATTGAAGAAAATGGGATTAAAATCTGGGTCATTAACCGTGAAACTGGAACCGGTCAGCAATAATATTGCAGCTGTCGGTGATCCCATTAATTACGGCATGTTCCACCTCGAAGAAGCCTCAAACGGAATTCCATTTACCCTGAACCCCAGTGTTCAGGAAGGTGACCTCGTTCAGTTCAATCTCGTGTTGGACAATGGCCTTTACCAATGGCACACACCGGTCGAGCGGGTTTACACGAGCTTTGCAGAGACCAGTTTCATGGATGCTGCAGATAATGAAAATGCCTGGAACACGGGCGATTGGGCGCTTACCGATGAGCAATTCCACTCCGCTCCCACCAGTTTTACGGACTCGCCCAACAGCCCATACAGCTCAAATACCGTTAGTGACATAGAACTGAAAGACCCCGTTTCAATTAAAGATGCGACAACAGTCGTGTTGAGTTATTGGGCAAAATGGGACATTGAGGAGGACGAGGATTATGTGCAAATTTTGGGTGACTTCAACGGTATTGGATACCAAGCCCTGTGTGGTAAATACACGGAGGCGGGCACAGACCAGCAGCTTTTCGACCAACCGCTTTATGATGGGCTCCAACAAAACTGGGTGCGGGAAGAGGTTGACCTAACAGAATGGCTGGCACTGGATGACAGCGTGGATTTCAAATTTGCTTTCCGATTGGTAGCAGACCAAACCATTCAGGCCGATGGTTTTTATTTCGACGACTTTGAACTCAAAATTGTCAAAACTGGCGGTACTTCCAGCACTTTGAATTTTGACCCATCTGATTTCAAACTGACGACTCGGCCTAACCCCGCAAGCAACCACGTCATTATTGATATGAAAGGTGAAAACCGACCTGTCGGGCCAATGCAATTGCAGGTTTTCAATGAGTTGGGACAAATAGTAGCTGACCAGCCTGTGCAAGGCCATATCTTTAGGTTAGAGACCAGTGATTGGCAACCTGGCATGTACCAATACCGTGTTTCAATCGGAAATGACTGGTTGCCCGCAGGGCGATTTGTGATTTCAAAATAAAAAGGAGTAAAAAGAGGCAATTTTTACTTGTTTTTCTTTGTAAAAATAGTTTTTCCAAAATGCTGTGCCTATCTTTGCGCCCGTTTTTGAAGGGCTTTTAAGCAATTCAGAAAGACAAACAACAATTTATTCATCAAATTTTTTCAACATGTTCGCAATCGTAACCATAGCCGGTCAGCAATTTAAAGTGACAGAAGGCCAAGAGCTTTTTGTTCACCGGTTAGAAGCCGAAGAGGGCGCCAGTGTTTCGTTCGACCAAGTTCACTTGGTTGAAAACAGCGGTTCCATCAACGTCGGCACGCCGATAGTGAAGGGCGCCAGTATTGGTGCTACTGTCCTAGACCCGCTCGTAAAGGGCGACAAAGTCATCGTTTTCAAAAAGAAAAGGCGCAAGGGCTACCGAGTAAAAAAGGGCCACCGTCAGCAGTTTTCGAAAATCAAAATCAATTCGATCACTGCCTGATATGGGCGTCATTTCATTTTCCGGCCACTGGCCGGGCAAATTTTTCAACCATAAAATTTTTTAAACATGGCACATAAAAAAGGTGAAGGTTCAACCCAGAACGGTCGGGACAGTAATGCGAAACGACTTGGTGTGAAACTTTATGGCGGCCAAGCGGCCGTAGCTGGTAATATCATCGTTCGCCAGCGGGGTACTAAATGGCACCCAGGTGAGAACGTTTACATGGGCAAAGATTATACGCTCCATGCAGCAGTGGACGGACACGTGGTATTCCGCAAGGGCCGCCGTGACCGTACCTTCGTAAACATCATGCCACTGGATGTAGCTGAAACTGTTGCACCAATTGCGAAAGTAAAGCCAGCCGCTCCAAAGAAAGAGGAGAAAGTGGTGGTTCCAGTAGCCGTCCCAGTGAAAGCTGCTGAACCAGCGCCAGTAGCCGCCAAGCCAGCCGCTAGCGCAAAAGACGATCTGAAAAAAATTGAAGGAATCGGCCCAGCAATTGAGAAATTGCTGAATGCAGAAGGAATTGTTACATTTGCAGGGTTGTCGGAGACAGCCGCTGACAAAATCAAGGAAATCCTTGTCGCAGCTGGTTCACGTTTCGGCTTCCACGACCCAACCACATGGCCACATCAAGCAGGTTTAGCTGCTGCTGGCAACTGGGATGAGTTGAAGAAATTGCAAGATGAACTCGATGGAGGCAAAGCAGTTTCTACCTCGGAAGAGGAATAATCAATCCGAATAGTTTTAGTTTTCATAGCTTTATATTTGGAGTCCTATCCGCAAGGGTAGGACTTTTTTTATCGGGTGATCGGGTGAGAAGTATCAGAGAGTGATCGAGTGAGAAAAAGTGAGAGGGGTGAGCGTCATGGCGGCGCTCACCCCTCTCACTTTTTCTCACCCGATCATCCCCTAATTCCTCACCGCTTAAAAAGCGATTCCACAAACGCCCGTTTGTTAAAGACTTGGAGCTTGTCAATGGATTCGCCAACGCCGATGTATTTAATAGGGATTTTGAACTGGTCGGAAATGCCGATGGCCACCCCGCCTTTGGCCGTACCGTCCAATTTGGTGAGGGCAAGGCAACTTACTTCCGTGGCAGCCGTGAATTGCTTCGCCTGTTCGATGGCGTTTTGGCCAGTGGTAGCATCCAAAATCAGCATCACATCGTCCGGTGCATCGGGCAAGCATTTACTGATGGAGCGTTTGATTTTGGTAAGCTCATTCATCAGGTTAATCTTAGTGTGTAGGCGACCTGCGGTGTCAATGATACAAACATCAAGGTTGTTTTTCAACGCATAGTCCACGGTTTCGTAGGCTACGGCAGCGGGGTCGGTGTTCATGCCTTTTGCGTAAAAATGACAGCCCACCCGCTCTGACCAGATTTTAAGTTGGTCAACGGCAGCAGCCCGGAAGGTATCTCCAGCCCCGATAACGACTTTTTGGCCTGCCTTCGTAAATTGGTAGGCCAGCTTGCCGATGGTTGTGGTTTTACCGACGCCATTTACCCCAACGACCAATAGCACATAAGGTCTTTTGCCGGGAGGCGGCATAAAGTCCTCGGTGTCGCCCGTGTTGTTTTCCTCCAACATCTGAACGATTTCGTCCCGCATGATACGGTCCAATTCGTTGGTATTCAGGTACTTGTCTCGTTTTACCCGGTCTTCGATGCGGTTGATAATTTTCACGGTAGTCTCCAACCCGACATCCGAAGTGATGAGGATGTTTTCCACTTCGTCGAGCACTTCCACATCCACCGTTGACTTACCAGCCACGGCTTTGCTCAGTTTGTCGAAGAACCCGGTTTTGGTTTTCTCAAGCCCTTGGTCAAGGTCTTGCTCTTTTTCCTTGGTAAAGAATTTTTTGAAAAAGCTCATGATAGTTGGGTTATTGAGATAATTGGATATTGAGATAATGGGGCAATTTAGGGAATTCCTAATACCCCAATAACTTAATACCCAAATATCCACAAACGACAAAGGCTTTTCTTAAAGCAGGTTTAAGAAAAGCCTTCGAGATTTATCGGCAAAATGGTGTGCGGAAAATTACTTCTTCTCGAAGAACTCCTTCACCTTGTCTTTGTGAATCATCAATTCTTTGTAAGTGTACCTGCCTGTTTTAGGGTCTTTTACACTCTTTACAACCTTAACGAAATCACGCCCAGAACCTACGTTGGCGGCACGTTGGGCAACTTTTGCGTTCTTTGATACTTTTGCCATGACTTACGGAATTGAAAATGTTGATTTTATTTACTTCCCAAGAACAATACCAGTTCCAAAAAGATTATTTAATCTCCCGGTGGATGGTGATTTTCCTTAAAAATGGGTTGTATTTCTTCAGTTCGAGGCGGTCTGGCGTATTCTTCCGGTTTTTCTCCGTCACGTAACGGGAAATACCAGCGATGTCCATCTTCCGCTGCTCAGTGCACTCCAAGGTAATGAGAATGCGATTTCCTTTGCTTTTCTTAGCCATTTTGTTTCAGTTATACTGTTTAAAAACAGAATTAGGTTCAAAAAATTAGCAGCCACCTTTTGGTGCAAGGGAGATACCCTCCGCAAATCCACGGGCTTGCTGTTTTTTCAGATAAGCAGACAAGCCGTGCTTGCTGATACTCCGAAGGGCGGTGTTGGAGACCTTCAGTACAATCCATTCGCCAGTTTCGGGAATGAAAAAGCGCTTCTTGAACAAGTTCGGCAAAAAGCGACGACGGGTCTTCCGGTTGGAGTGCGATACCGAGTTGCCTGATACCGGACGTTTTCCTGTTAATTCACAAACTCTTGACATGACAGTTATTGATTTTCGAGCGGGAACGTTTCCCGCATTTGTAGTGACTTCGAAAGGACTCGAACCTTTAACCTCCTGATCCGTAGTCAGGTGCTCTATCCAATTGAGCTACGAAGCCAATTTTGAACGAAGCACTTAACCACTTTTCTTCAGAAAGAGGTTCATTCAGTGCTCGCTTTTTCTAGTTTTCAAAGCCTCCCAAAACTACTTTTTTCGGAAGCGGCTGCAAAAATAGCGCTTTCAGGAACAAAGAAAAATTTTTTACCGAAAAATCTTTTCAAATGTTTCGTTGAAGCTTTAAAGTTTGACAAATTTCGTTGAAATACCTTTGCCAAGGTCGAAAAAATGCACCGAAAAAATGCCTGCTGCCCAGTGGCTCACGTCAATATCAATTGTCTGTGGCTCGAATGTCTCAGCTTGCTGCGCAAGTTCCAACTGCATTGCTTGACCAAGTATATTGAAAACCCTTAAACATGAAAATTGCTGGAACGTACCGAAAAGTATATCGGCTGATGAACATGGTCAAATTTTTACAAAACTAAACGATATTTTCTTCGTCAAATCGAACATATTGATCACATAAACACCAGAAGCCCAATCTTTTACATCAATAGTAAAGGTTTGAGCTTCAAAAGGTGTAGTCGATACAACGAGGTCGTAATGCACCTGCTGGCCCAGCATGTTGAACACCCGGATTTTCACATCCTTGAAATCCACGTTTCCATAATCTATTTGAATCAGGTCAGAAGTAGGGTTGGGCGAGACTCGTATCAGCCCCTTTTTTTCAACATACAATTCCTTGAAACCGCCCTCTTCCCGCTCCGGCGCCCGGCTGATGCAATAAGCGTGCAGGTATTTCATGGCTTCGTAAACGTTGAGCCTGCCACCCGAAACTGTTTCTGAGGCAAGGCTTGGAACGGCGTCCGTATTTTCCAGAATGGCATTCCTGACTAGCAAGGCGCATTCCCCCGGGGAACTGAGTGCCAGCGAGTCGAGCAATGTGCAGGGCAGGCTGTATAACAACGCCACTGACCCTGAAACATGTGGGCAAGCTGCCGATGTGCCACTGAAATTTGACCGAAAAGTGCCGTTGGTGCTCTCTGTGACGATGCTCTGACCAGGTGCGCCGAGGTCAATGCTCTCCGCACCGTAAGCTGCCCCCGGATCCCGTTTGTCATCCTCACCCGTATTGGTGACGGCAATGAGGTACGGACTGGTGCAACTGGTTGGAATATCGCCCTCCACTTCCACGTCCCAGTCCCCATTGGCGGTGGCGGCGACGCTGAGCACGCCCGCTTGGCCAAGGTCATCGTACAGCGAACCCCAAGCGGGCTGCTCGTTACAGCTCACCTTGTCGATGCCAAACGAACCATTCGTCACGACGATGAAAGCGCCTTTTTCACCATTGGTCTGGTTATAAAGTTCCCGCATGTCCAGCACATAATTGAAGGCGGCAATCACTTCGTCCGCGTACTGGACGGCGAGGTACATCAGCTTCACATCCCAATTGATACCTGCCGTACCGATGCTGTTGTTGCCACTTGCACCAATAATTCCACTCACCCCAGTACCATGCGGCTCCACCGCAAAAACCGGGGAATTTGCCCTGAAATTCCAGCCGTAAACATCGTCAGGGAAGCCGTTGAAATCGTTGTCAAGACCGTCGTTCGGGATTTCGGCAGTATTTACCCAAGCATTCTCGAACAAGTCGGGATGGATGATTTCGAAGCCTTTGTCGAGCACAGCCACCACGATTTCATGGCCACTCATCGTCGTGCCGCCAGTAGAAACGCCCCAAACCTTGGGTGCGCCGATGCGTTCTAGGCTCCACTGCGTATCGAAAAGCTCGTCGTTCGGGATGCTGTCACGGAAGTTGACCGGGGCGTTCCATGAGGCGGACACGACTTCCGGTTTGTTTTTGATGAAATCAATAAAAGCCTGACGGTCAAGTATTTGCGAAGCGCTCAATAGGTAAATCTGTTTGCGCTCGGCCAGTATTTTTTCTATTTTTATTTGCTTCGCAAAACGGCAGGTGGCGTTGGCGCTGGCGACGAAATCGGCTAGATTGGTGTTTGGCGCAAATTGGATAATGAACTCATTGTTTTTTACGCTAAATCTCCGAGACAACTTTCCAGATTTGGAGCCTGCCTCAGTAGGTTCAGCCGATTCTTTTAGGGCTGCCCTATTCGTGTTTGGGCCACTCAGAATAAGAACATTGGTATCATTTAACAATGCCTCTTGTGAGAAAGTGAATGAATTAGCTAGGAATAAAGCGATAAAGAAAGTTGAAACCTGTTTCATAACTTCACGATTTGAGCGGATTATAAAAATTCATTGCGCAATTTGACGAAATACGGCGCAGCCTGCAACAATCGGCTACCGTACCACGAAAATAACTCACCGTCCACCAACTTTACGACAGCCGCCGGACAATGTTGTTTAATTTCCTCAAAATGCTTTTCCTTGAACGGGTACGGTTCCGAGGAAAACATGACGACATCCGGTGCATTTTCCGCAAGTTCCTCCAACGTGATTTCTGGGTATCGTGTTTTGTTTCCAAAAACATTTGTGAAACCCACTTGGGACAACATGCTGTCAATAAAAGTGCCGCAGCCAACGGCCATCCACGGGCGGTACCAGATTAGGTAAGCCACTTTGATTGGGGATTGCGGATTTGGGATTGCGGATTGGAAGGCAGCGCAAATTTGGCTGGCCAGTGCCTTGGCTTTTTCAGAAGTCCCCGTTATTTCACCGACCGATTTTATCATGTCCAACGCATCCTCGAAATTGGCGATATCGCTCATCCAAACGGGGTAAAGTGCCTGTAAATGCTCGATTTGTGAGCGGTCGTTTTCTTCTTTGTTGCCAATGATGAGGTCGGGTTTCAGCGCTGCTATCCGCTCAAAATTGACGTTTTTGGTGCCGCCGATTTTGGTTTTGGACCTGCATTTCTCCTTTGGGTGAATGCAAAATTTGGTCACGCCCACCACCTCCTCATCCAAGCCAAGGTCGAAAAGCAGCTCGGTTTGCGAGGGCACGAGCGAGATGATTCGCCGTGGCGGAGCGTCAAGCTGGATGGTATTGCCTAATTGGTCGGTGACAGTCATTTCCGCAAAGATAACTAGGTGTCAACTTCTTTTTTACCTTCGCTGCATCACCATTTTTTGCTTCGCAAATGAGCAACAACATCGCCACCCGCATCTACGATTTTTTGAAAAACTACCAGCCGTTCAACCTGCTGGAAAAGGACGTACTCATGCAGGTTTCCGCCAATGTGGTGGTGAAATATTACTCTCCTGGCCAAGAACTTTTTCACCAAGATGGGGAACCAGGTGCCTATTTTTTCGTGGTACGTGAGGGCGCAATCCTGCTTTTCAAAGAGGAAAACGGCAAAGAAATCCTGGTGGACGAATGCGGCGAAGGTGATATGTTCGGCATGAGGCCGCTACTGGCCGGACAGAGCTACGCTTTCACAGGCAAGGCCGAGGAGGAATCGCTGGTGTACGCCATTCCCATCAGTATTTTCAAACCAATTCTGAAAGGAAACCCAAAGGTGACTTGGTACCTCGCCAAGCACCTCGCCACGGATGCTGGTCGCAATTTCGCCAACCTGCACAAGGGCCGCCTGTTTTTGGATCAAGACAAATACCTCGACGGGCAGTTCAAACTCATCGAAATCCAGTCGCTCGAAACGAGCAAAAAACCGGTGACCTGCCCGCCAACTTGTTCCATTCGGGAAGCGGCCATCGTGATGACGAAGGAGCGGGTCAGTAGCATCATCGTGGTGGACGAGGAGGAGCGGCCCGTTGGAATCGTGACGGATTTGGACTTGCGAAGCAAAGTGGTGACTGGGAAATTTGAAGTCACCGAGCCTGTTTCCGCACTGATGAGCAGCCCGGTCATCACCGTTGGAACGGAGGTCACAGTTGCCGATGTGCAGATAGAAATGGTGCGCCGCCGCATCCACCACCTTTGCGTCACAGAGGACGGAACGCCGCAAACCAAGGTGATGGGCGTGTTGAGCGAGCACGACTTGTTGGTGATTCAGGGCAACAACCCCGCCGTGCTGGTGCGTGAAATTTTGCGGAGCAAAACCGCCACCGAACTGCGCCGGATCCGGGAGCGCTCCGAGCGCCTGCTGGAAAAATACATTTACCAAGAAGTCAGCATTTCCTATATCTGCAATATCATGTCCGAGGTAAACGACATGCTGGTGCGCCGGGCCATTGACTTGAGCATGGGGGAAATGGAACTGGAAGGTCAGCCCAAGACGGAAGTGCCTTTCGCCTGGTTGACGCTGGGCAGTGGAGGCCGGAAAGAGCAACTTCTCCGCACCGACCAAGACAACGCACTCGTTTTTGCCGACCTACCAGAGGCAGATTTGGAGCAAACGCAAAGCTATTTCCTGGCCTTGGCCGAGCGGGTGACGAAGGTACTTTACGACATTGGCTTCGATTATTGCCCCGGCAAAATGATGGCCAGCAACCCGCTTTGGTGCAAGTCGCTGACCGCTTGGAAGCGCCAGTTTGCCAGTTGGATGACGACCCCCGACCCGATGCACATCCGCTACTGCACCATTTTCATTGACTACCGCCCCGTGTACGGCGACGAGGAATTGGCGGATTTGCTGACGCAGCACATCTTTGATGTAGTGGAACACAACCCCGGTTTCCTGTCGCACATGGCAAAAAGTACCGTGGAAAACCCGCCGCCGCTCAGTTTTTTCAGAAACTTCGTGGTAGAAGCAGGTGGGGAGCACAAGGACAATTTTGACATCAAAAAAAGGGCAATGATTCCGCTGGCGGACGCCGCAAGGGTGCTGATTTTGGATGCCAAAGTGGGCAAAATCAACAATACTTTTCACCGTTTTGAAAAACTGGCAGAGCTGGAAGAACAGAACCGGGAGCTGTTTGAATCTGCGGCGGATGCTTACGAAATCCTGATTCGTTACCGTACTTTGCAGGGTCTGAAAAATAAAAGTTCGGGTCGTTTTTTCAAGCCAGAGGAGCTTTCCAAGATGGAACGGTTGAACCTGAAGAACACGTTCCGGCCCATCGGCGAACTGATAACGCTGTTGACGATGCGATACCAGATTGGGTATTTGCGTTGATTTTTATCAAGAACTTCAGAGCTGTTTATTCACAAAATAAATGGTAATTTGGCATTTTATGCACCTTCAAAATTCCCAGCTATGCAGCCTTCCATTTACCGAAATCCTTCCATCGAAATCCTCGGCCTTCGGGTTGACGAACCCATCACCATGCTCACCGATGTGCTGGTGACGGTGGTTTGCTGGTACGCATTTCACAAACTGGGGCAATCCGAGCAGAAAGGCTCGATCCACCGGCTGCTTCGAGGGTATTTTTTGACGATGGGCATGGCCACGCTGCTCGGCGGGCTCATCGGCCACAGCTTCAATTATGCCCTCGGCATCCATTGGAAAATCCCCGGCTGGTACGTCAGTATGTTCTCCGTCGCCTTCCTCGAACGGGCGTCCATTTTTCACGCCTTCCCACTCATCCGGCCTCGGCTCGCCCAGTTCTTTGCGGTTGTAAACATTGCGGAGCTGCTGTTTTTCCTCGTAATTTCCGTGGTCACTATGAATTTTTTGTTTGTGATGGGCCATGCCGCCTACGGCATTCTGATAGTCACTGGCGGCTTCCACGGCTATGTTTTTTACAAAACAAGGCATGAGGGGAGCAAGCAGTTTTTATTGGGCGTTTTGACCGCCACCATCGGAGCGCTTTTCTTCGTAAACGAGTGGGCACTCGGCGTTTGGTTCAACCACATGGACATTGCACACGTAATGATGGCCGTTGGCTGCTGGTTCTTTTATTTGGGGGGTAAAAAAATCGTGGAAAAGCCCATCAGCCCCATTGCCGAAGGCACGAAAGGAGAGGTTTAACGCCTTCATTCCTCCTCTTTTATCTCCAATTTCAAGTCCCGGTTGGCAGCGATGCTGGCGTTTAACTCAAAGCCGATTTGCAGGATGAGGCAGTTGAGCTGGATCCAAAGCATTAGCACGATGATGGTGCCGATGGAGCCGTAAACCTTGTTGTAAGTGCCGAATGAATTGACGTAAAACGAGAAGGCCACGGAGGTGATGATGGAGAGGAGGGTGGCCAAAGTTGCGCCCGGCGTAATCCATTTGAACCGAGTGCGGAGGGCAGCACCGTAGCGGTAAATCAGTGCAATACTGAAATAAAAAAGGGCGAGGATGACCAGCCAGCGGAACACCTCGATCGTAGTTTCGGTGGTGACATTCCAGTTCAGCAAATCCACTGCCCAGTTGATGATGAGGTCGCCGAGGATGATGAGCACCACCGAGCCGGCCAACAGCAGGCCCAATTGCAGCGTCAGTCCGATGGCGATTAACCTTTTTTTCCAGCCGGGCCGCTGCTGAAAAACAGACACATGCGTTTTTTCAAAACCCTGCATCATCGCCATCATGCCGTTGGAGGAAAAATACATGGCCAGCACGAAACCCAAGGAAAGGAAACTGGAGCTTGGTTTCACAAGTTCTTTGATGGTGGATTGGAGCTCCAGCCCAGCGTCGTTGGGCATGATGAGGCTGATGTAGCCATTGATTTCATGCTCAAAATTATCGTAAAGTGGCAGGTAGGTGGCCACCGTGAACAGGAAAATAATGGCCGGGAACAGCGAGAGAAAAAAGCTGAACGCCATCGAATTTGCCCTCGAAGACAGCGTGATTCGCTTCGATTCGTTGTACAAAAACACGATAACATCGTACAGAGGCACGCCAAAAAAGCCGGGAAACGAAGACGTTTTTGCCCAATTCAGCACGGCCTGCACCCAAGGATGCTGTTCGACGGCAGTGGCGATTTGCGGATATTTTGGCAAGCGAAAACGCATGGTGATAGCTGAATCGTGTTTTTGATTCGGCGGCAAATGTAGCGAAATCAGGCCAACGCCCCGCCAACTGCACCATTCCTTTACCTAACTTCGCTGGATGAAAAAAATCATTCTCCTACCGGCCCTGATTTTCATCGGCCTAGCGGCCAATTCGCAGGACATCCAAAGCCTGCGGGCATCACTGATGCAGTACCAGTTCAATGCCCTGCCGCTGAACCCCGCCTACGCCGGGCGGTTGGAGGCCACCAGTTTTGAGGCATTTTATTACGGAAGTTTTGCTTCGCAACAGCAGGTTAGCCGCTCCGCAATGGTCAGCTTGCACGGGCGGGGTGGTGCTTCGCAACAGTTTGGCTGGGGTGGGGTACTCCAATTTCACAACCAAGCTTTTTACAACGAGCTGAACTTTCACCCCGCATTTTCGAGGGTAATCCGCTTGGCCTCCGGCAATGTTTCCTTCGGGGCGACGCTCGGCTTCAACTACTTCGATGTAGATGAAACAGTAATATCTACCCTCAATTCCAGTTTCTTTTCCGTGGACGGTGGGGTAGGGGTGTTTTACCATAACCAGCGGTCGTTTGTCGGTGTGTCCTTGCTCAGTTTTTTTGAAAAAGCTTTTGGTGGCGAGGATGGCAATTCGGGTAGCCTGCCCCGCTCACGACCCATCAACCTCCACATGGGTAGCCTCTTCCGCATTAACGACGATATATATTTGAAGCCAGCCGTGTTGGTTCGATATGCCAATGTTTACGGTATTCCCGAAACAAATACCATGACCGACTACTCGCTCTGGTCGGCGGATGTTCATGCCAGCGTCTTCGTGCAAGGTACCTATGTGATTGGTTTGCTGGCAGGTTATACCCGCCCCGACCAAGGTTTCAACCAATCCCGGCTTGGGGTTTCAGCGACGTTACTTTTTGGGAACATCCGCTTCGGCTACGCCATCCAATACAACAACCAAGCTAACAGCGCTGTCTCCCTACCCGTTAGCCACACGATTACTGCCGGATATGATTTTTTTGAAGACCCGGAAGAGGGAAGGCGGGTTTTTTGAAGATGAGCTGCCGGAAGTCGTTATTGGGCTGCCTCATTCAGCATAGAAATACTTTGTCGCCATCTTGACTAATCAATCAGACTTTTAGTGATTTTGATAGGATTTAATTCAAAAAGCCATAGATTTGCCCCCAATGAAAAAAATGGTTGCCATATTATTCGCCACCCTCATTCTAGCCGTTTCGGCTAAGGACTTGCTGATGTGGTCGAGCTATAAAATCAACCAAGCTTTTATTGAAAAGACAATTTGCATCAACCGGGACAGGCCGGAAGTGATGTGCCATGGAAAGTGTTACCTCACTAAAAAAATAGTCGAGGATAAAGGCGAGAACAAAAGTACAATCCCTATTCCTGCGCCAGATGATATGAAGCAGCTTGTCTATTTTCAAACAATATTTCAAGCTGAATTCAATAGCTTTTTAAAAGCAAAACATAAGACTTTATTCCAAACCTCCACCTTTACTGGGCAATCCTGCCTAGTGGATATTTTCCAGCCGCCAAGGGCGTATTCCTTTTCCTAGTCCATGTAATTTTCTTTTTATTAAATTTATCAATCAACTATCATGGCAAAAAGCGTCATTGCGCTTGCCATGTTCCTGTTGCTGTTGGTGGAGAAAGGAACGGCATGTGATGCCTGCGGATGCAGTGTCAATGGCGTTGGTGTAGGTTTGATGGCCACTTACCGCCAGAACTATATCGGCTTCCAATACCAATATGCCCCTTTCTCGTCCACGCTGGAACATGCGCACGGCGCCAAGGATTATTTTCATGCTTTTGAGTTGACCCTCCGCTTTCGGGTATTCAGCCGCCTCAATGTGCAGCTGAGCCAGCCATACCGGCTGAACATCCGAAAAAGTCCCGACGGAAATGGCACCCGTTCGGGCTTGGGCGACACAAGGCTTATTGCAAACTATATCATTCTCAACCAAGTCCCACTTGGTAAAAACTACAAACTCTACGCAGAGGCAGGCGGCGGTGTGAAAGCACCTATTGGTGATTTCAACCCAGACCTTCACGCCTCGCAAAACCTGCCAGAGAACTTCAACCCCGGCAATGGGAGTTGGGCTGGGCTGCTACAAACCAACCTGGTGCTGAGCCGCAAGAACGCTGGCCTGACATTATCCGGCACTTACCAGCGTAACCGCCCTTCCAGCGATGGCTACCGTTTTGGTGGGCAATGGTCGGGACAGGCGCTGCTGTTCAACCAGTTTTCATTGAGCAGCCGAGCCTGGCTTACGCCTTTTGCAGGCATGTCCGCCGAAAAAGTCTGGCGTGATGTAAAGGCGGACGGCAAATATGCCCCCTCTACGGGTGGCAACGGCCTTTTCGCTGCCGCAGGACTAAATCTCAGATTTGACAATTGGCTCATTGGTGCCAGCTATTCGCAGCCACTCCAACAGCATTATTCCAATGCGGAAGTGGAAGCAAAAGGCAGGTTCGTCGTGCAATTGTCTCATATTTTTTAACCATTTAATTTTAATCTTAAATCATGAAAAAATTATTGTTTTTATCCGCACTTTTTGTCGGCATTGCTTTCCTGAGTTCCTGTAAGAAGGAAGATGACAACAAAGACACCTTTGGTACACTCGCCCTTGAATTCGACAATATTGTTGGCGACAAAGACCTGAATTTGGTGGACAATGCCAGCAATGACTTCAAGTACACCAATGGTATGGACCAAGCGTTCAATGTCTCATTATTGGGTTATTACATCACTCAAATCAAATTGGAAGGCCCAAACGGTGAAACCTTCCTAGACCCTGTGACTACGGGTGCTGCCGCTGCCGATGTAAAAGGCATTTACCAAATACTGGAAAGCGATGTGAACACACAAGTGGTGACCCTCAGCAACATTCCTGCTGGCAAGTACAACAAGGTGACGTTCACGCTGGGTATCCCTGCAGAAATTGTGTCGGAAGGTGCAACAGGTGGCGTACTTGACCCAGCCGAAGGTGCATGGCTCTGGAACTGGGATGCTGGTTATATCGGCTTTGCTTTCGAAGGCCGCAGTCCCGCCTCAACAGTTGCTGCTTCGCAATGGAACCCCGAAAATTCCGTACAAATCCATATTGGCGGCTGGAAGGACATCCAAGACAACCCGGCAATGGTAAACAACGTGAAAACCTTCTCACTGGACTTTGGCACTACCGTCAACGTGGGTGAAAAATACAGTCCAAAAGCGCATTTGAAGATGGATATATTGGAAGTAATCGCTGGCCACCACATGACGGCGGATTTCTCCATCAACAACCAAATCCATTCGCCAGCAGGAGGCCAGGGTTTTGCAGAAAACCTCCATGCTGCATTCGTAGTGGATCACGTGCACCAATGATTTGTCATTGATGCGAATAACGGGTTCAAGGTGAATAAAACCTCCCAGTCAGCGATATTGCAGTAAGAACAAAACACTGCACTATGCTGGACTGGGAAGAACTCTTGATTTCAATATGCTACAAGGTCTGTGACCTTTAT
>JBGSWN010000067.1:0-11311 GCA_041752395.1 Saprospiraceae bacterium
ACTGCCCTTCGTAGCGAACAATTCCTTGAAATTCTCCTTGATAGCCTTTGCCGCCAACAGTTGTTCCCACTTGCCAGTCAGGTAGGTATTGCCCTTGTCAATGAATTTCGAGACCGAGCCCCAGTCCTCGCTGTTGGGGGAGATAAAATCGTCGAAGCCCGCCGCCTTCAGTTCCAGCGCCACCAGTTTTTCGTCCTTGAAGGCATAACCAATGGCCGAGCGCAGGCGCTTCGCCATGCTGCCCACCCCCTGTGCGCTGCTTTGGCATTGCCACACGCAAACTGCAACGTCACGGTTTACTTGCTGCTGTGTGCCGCTTTGTAATGGTCGAAGACCACCTGCACGTCATGGTTTACGTCCCGTTGAGTGCCGCCTTGTCATTGCCGTAGGCAACCTGCGATGTCTAATATAACGGCACGCATGACGTCGCAGGTTTCCAACGGCAATGACAAAAGCGACGCATAGCGGGACGACCACACCCCTGACCCTAAAGGGGAACCTAGATTGGGAAGTGTAAGGGTGACATTAGCGGGAGGGAGTTCCGAGGTGTAAATGGGTTTGGTTCCCCTTGAGGGGTCAGGGGCATTCAGGGCAGGCATAAAGAAATACATCCTGTATGCTAAAAACACCACAATTTTCCGCTGCTTGAAGCCGGACAAAAACTAAATAATACTCATTTACTACCTTCGCCCCTCAGCCATAGAAACAGCTACCACTCACACCATGCAAAAAGAAAATCCCTCCCACTTCTGGGACACCCGCTACGCCGAGCCGACGTATGTGTACGGCACAGCGCCCAACCAATTCTTTCGGGCGTGCCTCGATGCCCTGCCGCCGGGCCGGCTGCTGCTGCTGGCTGAGGGCGAGGGGCGGAATGCCGTCTATGCCGCCGAGCAAGGCTGGCAGGTGACCGCAGTGGACTTCAGCGAGAGGGGCCGGGAAAAAGCCCTCACCCTCGCCGCTAGCCGGGGCGTCCACTTGGACTACCACCTGATGGACATCCGCCAGTTCGACTTCGAGGCGCTCGGCCCTTGGGATGCCATCGGCCTCATCTTCGCCCATTTCCCGCCCGATTTCCGCACGGATATCCACCGGAAATGCCTTGCTTCGCTCCGTCCTGGCAGGCAGCTCATCCTGGAGGCGTTCAACCCCGGCCAGCTCCAGTACCATTCCGGCGGGCCAAAGGATGTGGCGCTGCTCTACACCCCCGACCTCCTCCGGGCGGATTTTGCGGGAGCGTCCGATATTGAATTGAGCGAGGTCGTGGCGGTGCTAGAGGAAGGGCCTTACCACAGCGGGGTGGCGTCGGTGGTGCGGGGTAGGGTAGTTGCGGCGGTTCCAAGTTAGGAGGTAACTTGAGTTACCTCCTAACTTTTGCAACTATCCCTCAGGCCGAAACCTTTCCCCAAAATCCTTCAACAAACGGAAAGATAGGTCCCGCTTTTCCTTTGGGCTGAGGGCCTCGTCGTCGTGAGTGGCTGCTATTTCTTCGTCAACCTTTCTGGGCATTTGCACGACCTGTCCCGACCTTTCAGGAAAACTTAGCAGCGTGAGGTGTAAAACCCAAAATACCACCGAACAGAATTCGGGCATTACCCAACCTATCCACCACCGCTCGCTGTCTTTGCAATCAAAGAAAAGAGGCGCCCTCGGTTCTTGTTGAAACCAATTTTTCAACCAAATCAAAAAGTAAAAATCATGAAGAATTTTCCACTGCTGTTCGTGCTGCTTTCCTTGTCGGCACTCACTTTTCAAAGCTGCCTGAAGGATAAATGTACCAGCAGCATCACCTATACCCGCTACGACCCTGTTTACAAAACGCTGGAGGAAGTGCACAGCGGAACTGCCGTTCGGGAAGCACCGAGGGAGCTAAAAGAGCCCGGCCAAATCAATTATTTTGACAGCAAGATGTTCATCGTAGAGAAGGCAGAGGGCGTCCACGTCATCAACAACGCCGACCCATCCAACCCCGTGAACACGGAGTTCATCGCCGTGCCCGGCATCACCGATTTGGCCATCAAGGACGGCTACCTTTTCGTCAACAGTTTCGTGGATTTGCTGGTCATTGACCTCAATACCTACACCGTCGTGGGCCGCACGGAAAACATGCTCCAGCCGCTGTACTGGGACGTGGCCAACGGCCAAATTCTTGTGGATTACAAGGAGACCCTCGTGACGGAGGAAATGAGCTGCGATGAGCAGGACCAATACCAAAACTTCAACGGAGAGTGGGTGAAATGGGGCGGTGGCTTTGCGGACGATGTAGCCTTCGATGTGGCATTGGCCAACTCCGCCGAAAGCAGCGGCAGTGGCAAGGTGGGCATCGGCGGTTCGCTCTCACATTTCACCATCATCGGCAACTACCTCTACACTATCCAGCACGATGGGTACAACCTCGAAATATACGATGTTTCATCGCCGACCAACCCCAGTCATGCGACTTCCGTGCAGGTGGGCGTCCACCTCGAAACGCTGTTTCCTTACGGCGACAAGCTCTTCATCGGCTCCAACGTGGGCATGTACATCTACGATAACAGCGACCCGCTGAACCCCACGCAGCTCAGCGTTTTTGAACATGCCCGTGCCTGTGACCCGGTGTTTGTGCAGGGCAACTACGCTTACGTGACGCTCTGGGACGGCAGCTCCTGCGGTGCTACTGGCCCCAACCAGCTCGACGTGATTGACATTACCGACCTGACAAACCCCGTTTTGAAGAAATCATTTTCGATGAAAAACCCGCATGGCCTCTCGGTGAAGGGCAATAGCCTGCTGCTTTGCGAAGGTGCTTATGGCTTGGAGATTTATGACAATACCGACCCGGAAACCGTGGGCGACCACCTGCTCGACAAGGCGGGTAATTTCTTTGCAAATGATGTGATATCATTGCCCGGCAATGCCAATGTGGCAATGGTCATTGGCGACGATGGTTTTTACCAATATAGTTTCGATAATCCTTCGGAATTGAAGTTTTTGAGCAAGATTTCGATTGCGAAGTAGGTCATTTACTTTCAGTGGTATGAAGTATAAACATTAAAGCCATAGCAGTCAATTAAAATTACTGCTATGGCTTTATTATTGTAAAATTTAGAAATGGAAAAACAAGGCATTTGATTTAGATTTGCGAGATATTGTCTTATTTTAAAATCTAAACATCGTGAACAACAAAGAATTATCACCAACCCAACAGGAAGCGTTGCTTAAAACGCTAAAAGCCCGTTTTGACAAAAACAAGAACCGCCACGAGGGCATAGAATGGGCAAATGTGCAAACCAAGCTCGCCGCCAACCCCGATAAACTATGGTCGCTCCACATCATGGAAGAAACGGGCGGCGAACCAGACGTCATCGGGCTAGACGGTAAAACGGGCGAGTTCTTGTTCTATGATTGCGCAGCGGAAAGCCCCAAGGGCCGCCGCAGCCTCTGTTACGACCGTGCGGCGTGGGAGTCGAGAAAGGAGTTTAAACCCGCAGATAATGCGATGGACATGGCGGTTTCTATGGGTGTGGAGATTTTAACCGAAGTGGAATACAGGTCGCTGCAAGCAATGGGCAAATTCGATTTAAAGACATCAAGTTGGGTGAAAACGCCCGAGGAGATTAGAAAACACGGCGGTGCTATATTCTGTGACCGACGATATGAGCATGTTTTTACCTATCATAATGGAGCAGAATCCTATTATGCGGCACGGGGATTTCGTGGGGTGCTGAGGGTATGATTATTATGAATAAGATATAGTCGGTTATAGTACTCAATACCGTGTTTTTAAATTTCTTCGCTTTTGCCCGTCGTTGCCTCCTTTTTAAAGTGGCGGTGTTCTCCCTACTATGTGTCGCTTTGGTCATCCACCTTGGCGGTCCCGGCCTCGTAATATGGGCAAACGTAACGCGAAACTAGGCGTGGACGGGGTCGCCTGCGATCCTGCCGTGCGGGAACAAAAGCGGCGTCAACCGTAATCTAAAAGCTAAAAAGTCAAAAAACTTAATTTACACTGAATTAAATTCAACTATCAAGGTCATCAGGCAACTTTTTTCCTCGCTTCCGCACATATCCCAATATAACAACTGCTCAAGCTTAGACGCCCATTTGTGCAGTTTATGTAACCCGGGCATTTTGGGAACACACCAAACCGTTTCAGACTGTTCTTTTTGTTTCCTTCTGTCCAATGAAAAGGTTAAGCGTTTGTATCCACTCAAAAATATGCCCAATGACTGCAAAATTTGCCACCCACTGCCCCGCCATCTGTTCGCTAAGTACCGCCCTGATGATGGTTTTAATGGTGAACACAGCTAAAGGGCAATGCCCTGGACTCGGCTCCATCACTTTCAATGTTGTGGCAGCGCCAGTGCCTACGCTGAATTTCCCAACAGGCATTTGCAGCGGGCAGCAATCCATCATCACCGTCAATGAGCCGTTCGACACTTATCTCTGGAGCACGGGAGGCACGTCCAATTCCATTACCGTTACGCAAGGCGGCACCTACACCGTCACCGTCACCAATGTGACTGGCTGCGAAGCTTCTGCAACCGCCATTATCGTGGCCAACCCCAATCCACAACCCACCATCACGGGCAATACGACCATTTGTCCAGGTGCTTCCACCTTGCTTTCCCTCGGTCAAAATTACCCCGACATCCTCTGGTCCTCCGGGCAGACGACGCAACAGATTACCGTATCATCTATTGGTACTTACAGCGTCACCGTCACCGATGCCAACGGCTGCACTGCCTCCAATTCAATAGGGGTAACCGCGGCCCCTCCACTAACCCCGCCTTTCTCCGCCCAGTCCACTGGTTGCGGGCAGTTTACCCTTGAAGTGGGGCCAGGCTACGTAAGCTACCTTTGGTCAACTGGCAGTATGACCCAATCCATTCTTGTAACCCAAAACGGCCCCTACTCGGTCACGGTTTCAGACGCAGGTGGCTGCACAGGTTCCGTCTCTACGACGGTGGTCATTCCCCCGCCGTCATTGGTTCAAATCACCGGGGGGCAGTCAATTTGTACAGGTGGCACGACGACCCTAACGGCCTCGACGGGCTTTGTTTCTTATGCATGGTCAAACGGCGTGAGCACTTCCACAAATACCGTCAGCCAATCTGGCATTTATACCGTTACTGCCACTGATAATACAGGATGCACTTCAACGGCAACAACAACTGTTGCCTCCCTGCCCGACCCTGTGCCGACGTTAAACCAGCCTGCCCCGATCTGCGCCGGGGAGACGGCCACCATTTCGGTCACTAACCCCATTTTTCAAAATTACAGTTGGTCCAACGGCGGCACGGGCAGTTTTATAACCGTTTCATCAGCAGGTACTTACACCGTCACTGTCACCGATGCGGCGGGCTGCACCGGCACGACAACGACCAGCTTGACGGTCAATCAAACCCCTGTCGTTTCCGCTTCGCAATTGCCTTACCAGTGCAATGGGCTGGCAGAACTGACCGCCACGCCGGGCTTTCCGAGCTACGCATGGTCGAATAGCCAAAGTACTCCCAACATCACGGTCGGACAGCCCGGCAGCTACACCGTCACCGTCACGGGTGTCAACGGATGCACATCCGCTGCCAGCGTGGGCGCCAACATACCCCCGGCCCCACAGGTCAGCATATCGGGCGCACCTGTCATTTGTGGAGGCACCAATGCCGTCCTTTCGGCGACCCCAGGCTTCGCCAACTATATTTGGAGCACTGGGCAAGGCGGCCCCAGCATTTCCGTCAACTCGACAGGCACTTATTTCGTTACGGTCACGGACAATTTATCCTGCACTGGCACTGCTTTGTTTAACGTATCCGTGCAGCCCTCACCCCAAGCTCAAATCACAGGGCCTACTCAAATCTGTGCAGGGGGGACGGCGGTCTTCACCGCCACGGGCGGCCCTTTTGCCAGCTATATTTGGTCCAACGGCAGCCAAGTGCCCACTATTTCCGTTTCGGCACCTGGCAGCTATGGCCTAACCGTGACCAATGCCAGCGGCTGTACGGGTACGGCCAGCGTAGCTTTGGCAGTCGGCAACTCACTGAACATCGCCCTGACTGAACTGCCCTACCAGTGCAACGGTGAAATCACCTTCGATGCCGGGGCGGGCTTTCAGGGCTATGCCTGGTCGAACGGCGGCAGCACCCAATTCGAGGTTTTTTCAACCAACGGCAATTTCACTGTGACCGTTACCGATGCTACCGGGTGTTCCGGGTCTGCCACGGCCACGGTCAACATACCAGCCCTGCCGCAAGCGAGCATCAGCGGCACTAACCAAATTTGCGAAGGCGAAAGCGCCGTACTGACGGCCACGGCGGGCTTTGCCAATTATCTTTGGAGCAACGGTCAGCAGAACCCCAGCATCAACGCCACCGCAACCGGTACTTACGCCGTGACCGTCACCGACTTCGATGGCTGCCAAGCCACGGCAAGCTTTAGCCTCGCTGTGAATCCCGGGTTGCAACCAATCATCACGGGTGCTTCCACGATTTGCCAGAACAGCTCGACTGTGCTTTCGGCTCCGGGCAATTATCAGGCTTGGACATGGTCAACCGGCCAAATGACGCCACAGATTACTGCCTCTTCGGCGGGGAGCTACGCCGTCACCGTCACCGACGCCAACGGCTGTACTGGCACGGATGTGTTTCAGTTGACCGTAAATTCCAATTTGCAGCCGCAAATAGCCGCCCAGCCCTACGCCTGTAACGGTCAGCTCACCTTGGACGCCGGGGCGGTTTTCCAAACCTATATTTGGTCGAACGGTGGTGCTTCGCAAACGGTGGTTGTTTCACAAAATGGCAACTACGAAGTGACGGTGAGCGATGCGAGCGGCTGCACGGGCACTGCTGTTTTCAGCGCAAACATCCCGGCGCAGCAACAGGTCGCAATAGCGGGCGTCACGTCCTTCTGCACGGGCGGTTCGAGCCTGCTGACGGCCTCGGCGGGCTTCCAAAACTACCTTTGGTCGAACGGTGCGGCGGTCGCTGAAATAACGGTGACACAGCCCGGCACCTACACCGTAACGGCCACCGAAGCCAACGGCTGTACCTCCGTGGACGCTATCTCGGTCACCGCTGTCAACCTGCCCACGCCGCAGGTTCTGGGCAGCGCCACCATTTGCAACGGCTCGTCCACGGTGCTGTCCCTCAGCCAGACCTACCCCAATATCCTTTGGTCAACGGGAGAAACGGCGCAGCAAATCGCTGCCTCCATGGCGGGCATTTATTCAGTTACAGTCAGCAATGCCAACGGCTGCACGGGCACCGTCTCGGCGACCGTGACGACCGCCAGTTCGCTTTCGCCGCAAATAGCCGCACTGCCCGTCACCTGTGGGCAAATAAGCCTCGACGCAGGCTCCGGCTTCGCCAGCTACTTGTGGTCGGACGGCAGCAGTTCGCAGTCCATTCTTGTTTCACAAAATGGTAATTATGCCGTGACGGTGAGCGATGCGGGCGGCTGCACGGGCACAGACCTCATCACTGTCACGCTGCCTACGCCTGTCCCGGTGGCGATAACTGGCGACCAAACCATCTGCACGGGTGGTGCTGCGACCCTAACGGCCACAGCGGGATTCCTTGTTTATGCTTGGTCGAACGGGGCCACCATGCAACAAACGACAGTCACGCAGCCCGGTCAATATTCCGTGACGGCCACCGATTTGAATGGCTGCAATGCGGTAGCTGAATTGACAATAATAGAAGATTTCATCTTGCCTCCACAATTATTGGGCAGTTCCATTATTTGCAATGGCAACCCTACCACCCTTGGCCTTTCTGCAAGCTATGACAATTATCTTTGGTCAAACGGCTCTACGAATCCTACGATAACAGTCGCCACGCCGGGCTTGGTGAGCGTGACAGTCACTAACACCAACGGCTGTTTAGACGAAACCAGCATTGATGTAATGGCAGGCAATAACCTCAACCCACAAGTGGTGCAGTTGTCGCAAGATTGCAGCGGCTTGGTAGGGCTGGGCGTTGGCAATGCCTATGAAACTTACCTTTGGAACAATGGGGGCACCAATCAAATCACCTTGGTTGACCAGACTGGAACTTATTTCGTGACGGTGACGGACGCCAACGGTTGTTCCGGCGTTGGGAGCATTTTTGCGCAGGTGCCGCAGCAGTTCTCGGTATCCATCAGCGGGAACACGGCTTTTTGCCCCGGTGGTTCCTCGGTGCTTACTGCAACCGATGGTTTTCAAGATTATGCTTGGTCTAACGGTGCGGTAGGTGCGGAAATCACGGTTTCCCAAGCGGGGAATTACACCGTGACTGTCAGTGATATAAACGGTTGCACGGGCACGGCGCAGGTGGCGGTGACGGTGGGCAGCGGCACGCCGCTGCAAATCATCGGCAATAGCGTGATTTGCGTGGGCGGCTCTACGGTTTTGAGCATCGCCAATGCATCTAATTTTGCCCAATTTT
This sequence comes from Saprospiraceae bacterium, assembly GCA_041752395.1. Lineage (GTDB taxonomy): Bacteria > Bacteroidota > Bacteroidia > Chitinophagales > Saprospiraceae > UBA6168. Next base: position 8,403 of record JBGSWN010000067.1, read on the forward strand.
TATGGTCAAACGGTTTAACTGCTCCGCAAATAACGGCAACAGCGGCAGGCGTTTATACTGTCACGGCGACCGACTTGAGTGGCTGCACAGCGACTGTCAACATCGAAGTGACGGTGGGGAATTCGCTCGCCCCATCCATTTCTGAAAGCGGCTACAATTGCGACGGGAACCTGACGCTGGAAGCGCCGGATGGGTTCCAAAGCTATAATTGGTCGAATGGGGCGGACGCCCCGACCATCACCATTTCACAGGATGGCAGCTATGCGCTGACTGTGACTGACGCCTCCGGTTGCACGGGCACAGCCAGTATTTTTGTGCAGGTGCCCGATGAGGTGGTCGTGGTGGTCCAGACGCCCCCTACGCCGATTTGCCCCGGCGACACGGCCCAGCTTTCGGTGCCGCCAGGCTTCGCCGACTATGCTTGGAGCACGGGCGAAACCACCAATGCCATTGTGATTGTCAGTTCGGGCAACTATGTCGTGACCGTCACCGACCAATATGGCTGCACGGCGTCGGACGATTACCAATTCAATTTTGCGGAAGCCCCTGATTTTGACATCATCGGCGACCAGCTCGACTGCGAGTCGGTGGAGGCGGTGCTGGAGCTTGATTTGGTGGAGGTGAACGGTGCCCCGTCCTTCTTGTGGTCGAACGGGGCGACGACAGCGGCATTGGTTACGGTACAGCCAGGCATATTTTCTGTCACCGTTACTGATGGAAATGGATGTACGGCGGCTCAAGTGACCGAGGTTTTGCAAGCGGATATTTTCACCAGCAGTTTCGCCGACACGATTGAATTTGTGCCGGGGCAGGTCGTCTCGCTGGTGCCGCCGGGCGTGGGTTTTTTGCCCGTGGAAATCACTTGGTCGCCCACCGACATACTGCTGGACTGTACCAATTGCCCAACTGCCCAAGCCCGTCCGATTGAAGACGTATTGGTGACTTACACAGCAGTATCGGCGGCTGGCTGTGAGCAGGAGGGAACCTTCTTTTTGTTTTTCAAAAACAGGGTACGACCCTCGGTGTATGCGCCCAATGCTTTTTCGCCGGACAGCCCTTACAACCCAGGTTTTACGCTGTTCGGCAACGAATTGGTGGCGGAAATCAAGTACCTGCGCATTTTTACCCGCTGGGGCGAAATGGTGGCGGAATTGAAAAACTTGGCACTGAACGACCCCTCAAAAGGCTGGGACGGGAGTTTCCGGGGAGAGATGGTTGATCCAGGCGTGTTTGTTTGGGTGGCGGAGGTGGTTTACAGTGATGGCTCTACCGAAGTGCTGAAGGGGGATGTAACGGTAGTTCGATAAATATCACTTGCGCTTAATGCTGTTAAATATGGGTAAATACTTCCAAATCAACTTCAGATGATTAATTCTATAAAGCACCTGCTCCACCCATTTAATGCCGCTTCCAATTTTTGCTTATTGCTACTTGGCATGGTGGTAGGACAGGGTGCCCAGGCCCAATGCACCCAACAGGTGATTCACCAAATCGGTAATTTACAAATTGGCTGCACATCGGTTACGGTCGAGCAGCAAGGCCAAGTTTCATCAGTGGTTGATTGTGGCATCGGCCCCTATTTTATGGAAGATTCCCCTCAAGGTGCCTTTATTTTTACATTTTCACCACCAGTTTCTGGTGTAACCATTGACCTTACAGGAGTAAATAATTGGGTACCCTTTTTTGCGGAGGAAGTATCTTTTGAAGTGAATGGTGTTTTTTATCCAATTACCGTTCCCGGTTCAACAAGTTCCTGCGGTCCGCTCTGCGTTATTCTGCCAAATGGACGGGTCTCAGCGCCGGGCGGCAATGGTGTGCCCTGTGCATGGGAAGACCAGCAAATAAATGCAACGATCAGTACCCTCAAAATAGAAAATGTGGTTACATTGGGCTTCCCAGTAGGCTCCATATTTTCCCTATATTTCTGCGAGTCATGTTGCGCAACCGATGCGGGGGTGCTCTCCGGCAGTCCAGTGCAAGTATGTGTTCCCCAATCGGCTACCTTTTCGCCCGCTACCCAGACGAACCTTGAGCCGGGCGATTTGCTACAATATATTTTGTACACCAATGTGAATGACCCAGCAGGCAGCATATTGGCCACCAGCAATACCCCAGTGTTTGCTTTCAATCCTGCCACCATGCAGGTGGGCGTCACTTATTACGTGGCGGCAATGGCAGGCAATAATGTGAACGGCAACGTAGATTTGAACGACCCCTGCCTCGATTTTTCCAATGCAATAACGGTAATATGGCGGCAACCGCCCACAGTTACTTTCACTACCGCTAACCCGAACGTCTGTGAGGGTAATTGCGTGACCGTAAATGTGGCACTCACCGGGTCGCCTCCTTTCAGTTTGACCTATACCTCCAATTTTGGGGGACAACAGACGCAAACTTTCAGCAACAATTCGGGTACGCTACAAATATGTCCGCCCATAGGCACACCCCCGGGGCAGGTGACGCTGTCGGCAGTTAGTTTGACGGATGCGAACTGTGTTTGCGAGCCATGATTTTTATGAAAATCCCCTGGTTGGATTTGATAACTGATAAAGGCAAACAAGTGTAGCGGGTTGACTTGGTAACGCCTAAAACTTCCCGGCTCAACTGTTTCAGCACAAATAAATCAACGTCAATCATGTTTTATCCAAAAAAGCACCTTCTAAACTCATTTTCTACCATAGCCAATATCTGCTTGATGTTGCTCAGCTTGGTAGTGGGACAAGATGCACAAGCCCAATGTACCATACCCGTGACACACCAGTCTGGAACCCAACAGATTGGATGCACCGCAGTGACTGTTACGCCGGCGGGTGAAACGGCTGTACTAACTGTTTGTGGTGGTGTCGGTCCTTATTGGCCTGATGATAATCCTGGAGGTAGCTATTTGTTTAGTTTTTCACCACCTGTTT
>JBGSWN010000068.1:0-37590 GCA_041752395.1 Saprospiraceae bacterium
CCCCGAATACCCACGGCCCACGATGACCCGCCTCGATTGGGTCAGCCTGAACGGCCTTTGGGACATCAGCCTGCAAGACCAAGGCACTGGGCGGCCCCACAAAAGCGGCCAAATCCTCGTGCCGTACCCCGTCGAGTCGGCACTGTCCGGCTGCGGCTGGCGGGTCGAGCCGAAGCACGAACTGGTTTACACCAAACGCACTTTCATCCCCAGCAGGTGGAGACAACAGCGTGTGCTTCTGCACTTCGGGGCCGTGGATTGGGAAACGACCGTCTTCGTAAACGGCCAAAAAGTGGGCGATCACAAAGGCGGCTACGACCCTTTTTTCTTCGATGTAACACCGGCCATTGCTTTTGGTGCAGAATCCGAAATTGAAGTACGTGTCACCGACCCAACGAATTCAGGTGGCCAGGCCGTCGGCAAGCAATCGCTGACCCCAGGCGGCATTTTTTACACCCCTACCAGCGGCATCTGGCAAACGGTTTGGCTGGAACCCGTGCCCCAGGCTTTTGTAAAATCCTACCGGGTCGAGCCGGATGCTGACAAAAACAGGGCCTTGGTTCGGGTAGAAACAGAGGGCGTGCTCGGTGGCCAAAAAGTTTCGGCAAGCTTGATTCAGAATGGCCGACCCGTATCCACGGCCAGCGGAAAACCCGGCGCACCACTGATGATTACGGTAAAAGACGGCCACCTCTGGACTTTGGAAGACCCATTTTTGTACGACATCGAAGTGACGATTGAAGATGCCAACGGCAAGACCGTAGATAAAGTAATGGGCTATTTCGGCTTGCGCAAAACCAGCGTCGGCCCCGACGAAAATGGTGTGACCCGCCTGATGTTGAACGACAAACCCATCTTCCAATTCGGCCCGCTCGACCAAGGTTTTTGGCCCGATGGCCTCTATACTGCTCCCAACGAGGAGGCCATGAAATACGATATTGAGACACTTAAATCGTTGGGTTTCAATATGATACGAAAGCATGTGAAGGTGGAGCCGGAACGCTGGTACTACCTCTGCGATAAATTGGGCATCCTCGTTTGGCAGGATATGCCGAGCGCCGAACCCAAAACGGACGAAGACCGTCAGCAATTCAAGTGGGAAATGAAAGCGATGGTGGACAACCTTTTCAACCACCCCAGTATCGTGATGTGGGTGCCGTTCAACGAAGGTTGGGGGCAGCACGAAACGGCTTTCTATGTGGAGAAACTGCGGGCATGGGACCCCACCCGCATCGTTGACAACGCCAGCGGATGGACGGACGCTGGGGTGGGTGACGTACTTGACATACATGATTACCCCGGCCCCTCGTCGCCGAAAGTAGAGGATGGCCGGGCGGCGGTGCTGGGCGAATTCGGCGGCCTCGGCCTGAACGTGGTAGGACACCAATGGTCAAAAGAAGGCTGGGGCTACCAACAAATCAGCACGCCAGAGGAGCTGTTGACCCGTTACGAAGAACTGTACCGAAAGCTTTTTGAATTGCAAAAAACGGAGGGACTAGCGGCGGCGGTGTACACCCAAGTCAGCGATGTGGAGACGGAAAGTAACGGCCTGATGACCTACGACCGCAAGGTTTTGAAAATTGACCCGGCCTTGCTGAAACTTGCCCACCGGGGCCAGATGCCGCCCAGGCCGACCACCAGCGCTAATATTTTTGTGAAAAAGACCAACGTGGAATTGGCGACGGTGAAGCCAAATGCCGTCATTGAATACGCTATAGAAACGGGGAAAGGCCCGCTGAAATGGCAGCGCTATTCCACGCCAATTCCAATTAAATCCAATACCGCAATCGTCACCAGAGCAACCTGGCCGGACAGTTTGAAGAGCCACGAACAGCGCTATGTTTTTACAAAAACGAATGCGATGAAGCCAAAGGGAAAAACGGGCAGTGAGGCGGGTTTGTCTGCAAAAGTTTACGAAGGAAGCTGGGAAAAGCTGCCGGATTTTACCACCATGACGCCTGTTAAAGAATTGGTAGTCAATGATTTGAGCCTGAAACAGGTGATGTGGAAAGAAGATTTTGGCGTGGTGTTCAATGGTTGGCTGGAAGTGCCTGCCACGGGCGTTTACACCCTCCACCTCCGCTCAGATGACGGTTCCCGCCTGATGCTGGATGGCCAGCTTTTGATTGACAACGAAGGCCTCCACGGTATGGGCGACCAACCAAAAAGCGTGGCATTGATAGCTGGAAAGCATCCACTAAACTTAGCATTTTTTCAGAAAAAGGGTGGGGTAGGACTTGAGTTCTGGCTGGAAGATGTGATGGGGAAAAGGATGGAGGCGAGCCTAGGACATTAACGATTTTGGAATTACGAATTACAATTTACGATGCACCCAATCGTAAATCGTAATTCGTCAATCGTAAATTAAAATGGCAAGTCCTCGTTCACGTGTGCAGGCTCATCGCTGGCCGCTGGGAAATCATAATCGTTGTTGGCAGCAGGCGGTGCGGATGCTGCGGCGGACGCCTTTTCGACCCTCCATGCATTCAAGTTGGTGAAATATTTCCCTTGCCACTCCCGACCACGAAGGTCAAAATGCACCTTCACTTGCTCGCCCTCGCTGTGGGCATCAATGGCGGCGCAGCGGTCTTGCGTCAATTGGAATTTGATGTATTGCGGATAGTTGCCGTCTGGGATTTCCAGCACGAACTCACGGGCTTGGAAGGATGCGGACTTGCTTTCAGCGTCATATTTGCGGAGGAGCTTCCCCTCTATTTCAAAGCTAGGCATAATGGATTGTTATATTGTTTGATTGTTGAACTGTTTGATTGTCAAGATGATAGGAAAAAAATTGACAAAAAAAACGAAAGACGGAAAGCTCCGTCTTTCATTTCGCCGTCAAAATTAGTGAAACTCTGGCGATTGGATACAAGGCCGGTGGCGGTTTTTTAAAAAAAGGTGACAGCTTCGCCGGTGGTTAATTTGTAAATATCGGTGGCGCTGCTGCACAGCACGGCCTTGTCGCCCCGCATGGCGATAGGGGCTCTCAAAAGGGAAGGATTGTGCATGATGACGTTGAGCCAGTCCTCGTCGTTGAATTTTCGACCACGAATATTGGCTTGGTAGTACGGGTTGGATTTGTCCATCAAATCCCGTGGGCGCATATTGAGGGCGCTGATAATTTGAAGCCAACTCGTACCTGTTGATGGTGCTTGCTCAAACGCAAAAGTGCGGATATAAGGCGCTAGACTTTGGGCATGGGCAACGGTTTTGCGGTCGTTGCTGGAATTGGGATTGAAGTAAATCAAGATTTCTCTTCTATGAGTTTTCATGCTGCAAACGTTTTGGAGATGAAAAAAATAGGAATAGGCGTAAATTACACAAAATATCAGTAGCTGTCAAATTATTTGATTTAAAATATTGAAAAGTGAATAATAATCGAAATTGTAAATTAGTAATTGTTATTAGCACACTAATTTAATTTTGTTTCAAACAACAGTGCTTCAAGCCAGCTTCCCCAGCTTTTTGCCATATTTGCACTCCGAAATTTTCATAAAATTATGATCAGTTTAACCAAGCATTCCCTCCAAAAACTCGAAGTCCTTTTTCAGGAGTTGGGCTACGTCATTCGCTACGAAAAGGGCAATTTCAACTCCGGCTACTGCATCGTGGAAGCTCGTAATATCGTGATTATCAACAAGTTCTTCGAAACGGAGGCCCGTATGAACACCTTGATGGATATATTGCAAAACGTGGAAGTGGAAGCGGGAATTTTGAGCGAAAAGTCAGGCAAATTTTACCAGCAAGTACTGAGGCACGGAGCGGCTGAAGGGGAGGAAGAAACGGTAACGCAATAATTTATCAAGTCGCCGAGCTATTTTTACGGCCAAATCTCATCCATGCAATTACTTATCAGAAACGCCACCTTGGTGCATCCCGGCTCGAAACACGACGGGGCTGTGGCGGATATTTTCATAAAAAACGGAAAGATTGAAGCCGTTGGCAAAGACCTAGATGCAAATGGCGCTACTATTTTTGACGCAAATGGCGCCTGCGTTTCCCCCGGCTGGTTGGATATTGGGACCCTCGTCGGCGACCCTGGGCTGGAGCATCGGGAGGATTTCGCTTCCGTGGAAAAAGCAGCAGCAGCAGGGGGTTACACGGCCATCGCCTGCCTGCCGAACACTGCGCCAGCCATTCATTCCAAATCAGAAATCCAATATGTGAAAAGCCGTTCAGCGGCCAGTTTGGTGGATTTTTTGCCCATTGGTGCCGTCTCGCACGACTGCGGCGGCAAGGACATCACCGAGATGTACGACATGCAGGCAGCGGGTGCCGTGGCTTTTTCCGATGGTAAAAAATCGGTGCAGGACAGCGGCCTCATGCTGCGGGCGCTCCAGTACGTGAAGCCTTTTGGCGGGGTCATCCTCAACCGCCCGCACGACCGTACAATGGCGCCCGGCGGCCAACTCCACGAGGGAATCATGAGCACTTCGCTAGGCATGAAGGGCATCCCATCGCTGGCCGAGGAGCTGATGCTTCGCCGGGATATTTACCTCGCCGAGTACAGTGGCTCACGGCTTCATGCGCTCAACATTTCGACGGCGGCAGCGGTGGATTTGGTGCGGGAGGCTAAGGCCCGTGGCCTGCAAGTGACCGCCTCCGTAGCTGCCATGAACCTCGCCTGCGACGACCATTTGCTGAGCGAATTCGACCCGAATTTCAAGGTGATGCCACCCATCCGGGAGCTGGCCGATATGGAAGCGTTGCGGGCTGGCCTCGCCGACGGCACGATTGATTGCATCACTTCGAACCACACCCCGCTCGACCCAGAAGCGAAAAACCTGGAATTTCCCTTCGCTGATTTTGGGGCGATTGGACTTGAAACGGCCTTCGGACTAAGCTGGATGCACTTGTCCAATTCATTGACCGTCAGTCAATTGGTGGAAAAACTGGCCATATTGCCTCGGCAGCTTTTAGGCTTGCCTGCGGCAAAAATTGGCCCCGGCATCGTGGCGAACCTCACTATTTTTGACCCCAAAACAGATTGGACTTTTTCGCAGAAAGACATTTTTTCAAAATCGAAAAACACGCCGTTCGTGGGCTGGCGGTTGAAGGGGAAGGTGCTGGGCGTGGTGAACAAGGGAAGGTTTTGGAGGGCGGAAGTTTGAGAAAGGAATACGTTAGTCTATTTTTTGCTAACAGAAACAGCTGAGAAAGCTATCTTTCCGCCATTCTTTCACCTTCAAAATATAAAACGTTATGACAACTTTAGACAATCCTAATCAAGTTATTGATGAAACCAGTGTACCTTTTTTACCTACTGCTTTGAGATTTGGGCTGATAGGTGGAGTAATTTTCATTATTTATACATTACTAGCAAATCTTACTGGTTTAAGCATCCCAAATGGCCTTGGAAAAGTATTTCTGAACTTAGCAATTGTGCTTGCAGTCACGATTGGCTTGGTGATATATTTTGTTCGCCAACATCGTGACAATGACCTGGGAGGCTATATTTCATTCAAAAGGGCATTCTTGCTAAGTTTTGTATCGCTGTTGATTTCAAGTGTCATTTCAGGTTTGTTCAGCATGATTTATGTCGCCTATATTGACCCATCTTTTTTGGATACGGTATTGGATGCAACAGAGGAGATGATGACCAATATGGGTGCTCCCGCAGATGCCATTGAAACCCAAATGGCTGATATGAGGGAAAAGATGACAGTAGTTGGAATGCTAAAACAAAGTTTGATGAATGGAATAGTTGGTGGCCTTGTCATTTCATTAATAGTAGCTGCCATCATGAAGAAAAAACCAGCCTTGTCGGTTTAAGATAAAACAACTTCTATGCAACAAACCGCAGTAAAATACGGTATTATAGCAGGTACAGCTTCAGCGCTGTACCTGTTTCTTTTTCACCAAATGGGTGCTGCTTTTGTGCTGAATCCCTTCGTGGTTTTTGGCCAGATTTTAATCAGCCTATTTGGTGCTGTTTTGGCTGTGAGGGCCATTCGGGAAGCAAATGCTGGCAAAATTGAAAGGAAGGAGGCACTCAAATATGCCTTTGCTGTTTTTGCTTTATCGCAAATCCTGTTCTGGGTTTTCATCTACCTGATGTTCAATTATATTGACCCAAGCATCATTGAAATCCAGCGGAAAATGATGGTAGATGCAGGCATGAAAGCTGAAACCCAAGACCTTCACATGACCATTTCCATGATATTCCAACGCTGGGCATTCATGCTAATACCCAGCTTTTTTCTATCTTTAATGGTAGCCAGTTTCATGAAAAAATAGGTCAGTTAGCCATTTGTCATTGGATAGCTCTTTGTTAAAAACGTTTCGCTAGCCCCTGACTGCCAACTGCCAACTGCCGAACTAATGGACTTAACTATAGTAGTACCGCTTTTCAACGAAGACGAAAGCCTGCCAGCATTGGAGGAATGGATTCGCCGTGTGATGGATACCCACCGTTTTACCTATGAAATCATCCTGGTGGACGATGGCTCGAAGGACCGTTCGTGGCAGGTCATCGAGGAATTGACGAAGAAAAACCCCAACGTGCGGGGCATCAAGTTCCGCAGGAATTACGGCAAATCCGCCGCACTTTTCGTGGGTTTCGAGGCAGCACAGGGCGAGGTGGTCATCACGATGGACGCCGACTTGCAGGACAGCCCCGACGAAATCCCAGAACTCCGTCGCATGATTGTCGAAGATGGCTACGACCTCGTGTCGGGCTGGAAAAAGAAGCGATACGACCCCATCATGAAGACCATTCCCAGCAAATTCTTCAATGGCGTCACCCGCTGGATAAGCCATATCCCCCTGCACGATTTCAACTGTGGCCTGAAATCCTACCGCAATGATGTGGTGAAAAGCATCGAAATTTATGGGGAAATGCACCGCTACACGCCGCTGCTGGCCAAATGGTCAGGTTTTGGGCGCATTGGCGAGAGGGTAGTCGAGCACCGTGCCCGCCAGTTTGGCATCTCCAAATTTGGCCTCGACCGCTTCGTGAACGGCTTCCTCGACCTGCTCAGCATCACCTTTATCGGCAAATTCGGCAAGCGCCCAATGCACTTTTTCGGGACTTGGGGAGTGCTGTTCTTCCTCAGTGGCCTTGGTATTTTGCTTTGGTTAAGCATCGAAAAACTGTTCAACAATGAGTATGGCATCGCTGACCGGCCCATGTTTTTCTTTGGAATTTTGACGCTGATTGTCGGTACCCAGCTGTTTGTGACGGGCTTCTTGGCGGAGCTTTTGGTTCGGAATTCCACCACTCGGAATCAGTATGTGATTGAAGAGCGACTGTAACCAAATAGTTGAAAAATGGCATTTATTTTCGATTCAAATCGAAAAATTTGACCTTTATTTTCGATTTGAAAAGAAAAAATTCCCCAATTCGTTCAAAGAAGCCTATCTAAACGGTAATTCGCTGATTGTTGACAGGAATAATTTCATAGAATTTCTCGGCATCGCCTAAAAATATGTCCGCAATCCAAACCATCGTCCTTCTCAGCCCCGCCCACCCCCTGCGGGGCGGCATCGCCGCATTCACGGAGCGCTTCGCAATGGAGCTTCAAAACGATGGTTACGAAGTAATCATCTATTCTTTTTCCCTGCAATACCCGAGCTTTTTGTTCCCCGGCACCACGCAATTCAGCAGCGACCCTGCGCCGCCGGGCATTACCATCCGCACCTGCGTCAATTCCGTCAACCCTTTCAACTGGCTCAAAATCGGCCTCGAACTTCGCCGCCGCCGTCCTGACTTGATTATTCCAAGATACTGGCTGCCGTTCATGGGGCCGTGCCTCGGAAGCATCCTCCGGCTGGCAAGGGGCAATGGCCACACCAAGGTCGTTGCCATCGCCGACAATGTGCTGCCGCATGAAAAAAGGCCCGGGGATAGGCTGTTCACCCGTTGGTTCGTCAGTGCGTGCGATGCCTTCGTGGTGATGAGCAAATCGGTGCTGGATGACCTTCGCATTTTTACCGAAAAGCCCGCCGATGTCATCCCGCACCCGATTTACGACAACTACGGCGAGTACTCGCCCCGTGAGTTGGCGCTTGCGCAATTGGGGCTTCCTTCGGAAAACAGGTATCTGCTCTTCTTCGGCTTCATCCGGGACTACAAAGGCTTGGATTTGCTGCTGGAAGCCATGGCCGATGAGCGCATTCGCAAGATGAATTTGAAGCTCATCGTGGCTGGTGAATACTACGGCAACCGAGAGAAGTACGTAGCCCAGATTCATAGTTTGGGCATTGAAAATCAATTGGTTATGCGGACGGACTATATCCCGAACGAGCAAGTTCGCCACTTTTTTGGCGCAGCCGACCTCGTGGTGCAGCCCTACCGGACGGCTACGCAGAGCGGCATTTCACAAATGGCCTACCATTTTGAAAAGCCAATGGTGGTGACCGATGTGGGCGGTTTGGCGGAGATTGTGCCGCATGGCGAGGCTGGCTATGTCGTGTCCGTGGATGCAAAATCCATCGCTGATGCCATCGTTGATTTTTATGAAAATGATAGGGCCGCCGTCTTTTCGAAGGGCGTTGCCGAAGGCAAGAAAAGGTTCTCGTGGAAGGCGATGGTGGAGGGGGTTTTGAAGTTGGCAGTGGGCAGTCGGTGAATGCTGAAGTCAAAAAAGCTGCCCCACCCAAGGCGGGGCAACCCACAATTTTTCAACTCCGCTAAATGCTGGAATTGCTACGAAGCCACAAAATGCGTTTGGGATTGACCTGAATTTTGAATGATTGAGCAAACGATGGCCAATTTCGAGTATCCGTTGTTTTTCAAGAAAACCCGCTACTTTTGGCTTGCGCAAATTCAACGATGAACTACCGGCTGCCACGAAATATTTCCACCGAGAAACTGCTTTCGTTCCTGAAGAGGACGGAAAAGCAACAAGTAAAACTCTTGCCGGACGCAGAAGAAAAGCCAGTTCTGCAATTGCCCATCCCACGTACTCCATTCGACATTTACCGAAAACAAAAATTGATTAACCTGCTGAACCTCAGGCAGTTGGCAGAGTACCGCTCGGTGCTGGAGATTGGCTGCGGCATTGGGGATTTGCTGAAGGAAATTGTGAAGTACAACCCCAAGGAGCTGTACGGCGTGGATAGTTCGCCCAAGATGGTCGCTTACGCCAAGGATTTTCTGAAAGAAGAAAAAGTGGACGTGCAGGTGGCCGATGTGTTTCGGTTGCCTTTCCCAGAAAGAGCCTTTGATTTGGTGGTGGTGATGGCCGAGTTTCAGCATGTTTCAAATAAAAAAGAGGTAGAACGGCTGATGTACGAGGTCTGCCGAGTGGCGAGGCAATGGGTGATTTTGGTGGAAGAAACGGCGCCGGAAGAGACTTACAGAGATAACCTTATCGCCCGTACCATTGAACAGTACAAGGCCGAAATGCGCAAAAAACAGTTCCATCTTCGGAAAGTGGATGTGCTGGACATTGCTGCCACGAGCTATGTTTATACCAGCCGCCAAAACCCTTGGCATTGGGTTCGTTGGGTGTTCAGTCCAGTGTTGTATTTATTGGGCTTCCCCAGTTCCGTGATGAAAATGCCGACCACGGAAGAGAAAATCCCGGATTCTGAATTGGCGATGAAGCTACAGGAATTGACCCTGCCACTGGCGACCGGACTTGATAGCGTGTTTCGCAAGGTGGAGGGCACGACGGTGATGCGGTTCGAGCGGGAACAATTGTTCAGAAGAGGCTAATCCAACGATAGGGACTTCAATAAAATCTGAGTCCTCTCCATTTTCCGAAAAAATACGACCAATTCCCGAAGCGAGGGTGTCAAAAGCCGAAAGCCAACATGTTAACCTGTTGTTTGGCACAATACTTGAAAATTGCAGTATTGCCGTTTGGATAACAATCACATGAATCAAGGAGGGAATTTGGCTTACCTGGCTATTTTGATGCAAATCAAGCTACCGAAACTGTGTTTCCTTTTGAGCGATTCATGTGAATGTTGTTGGTTTTTTATCCCCCCTAATGGATATTTAACTGACCTTTTGGAAATGCTTTTTTTGCTTACTCACCTAAAGAATTTGAAGATTGCGCCGGTAGGCGCAATTTGCACTTGCCTATCTGGAAGGATAGGAGTGAGTTGTGGGTACAGTTTGTGGAGTTACAGCAAAAAAATAGCTACTGCGGTATTTTTATTTTTTTTAGCCATCGCAGCTTTTGGCGGAAACCCTAGCAATCCCCTTCATGGAACTCCAAGTCTAATTTCTTCACTCGATTGGTATTCGCTGGAAATAATCGAAAAATCCCTGAACCCAAGGGAAAGCACCCGGTTTGTTGAATTGGAAGATGTCGCCTTCACTTGCACGGGAAATGCCGCTTTTGTCACTGCTGAGACAGGTATCACCAATGCAAACTATGCTCTTGGCCCATCAGATACTTTTGGTGCCGAGCTTTATGAAAATGGTGACCAGCTTGTCTTATATTTAGAAGAAGAAGTCGCATCCGGTTCAACGGTTGTAATCAGGTGGCGAAGGCTCGCTTCTCCCAGCCCTACAGTCAACGTACAGCAATCCACAAACAATTCGACTTATACCACTGCCGTATCCTATACGGTATCGAGTTCAACTTACGTCAACCAAAGCATAACGCTTACCACCGATACCCGCTACCTGCGTTTCACAAAAACCAATGCAAATGACCTCATCATTGATGCCGTAACATATACTAGCCAAAATTGCAATTACACGGGAGGAGCTGGCGCATCACTTACTTGCTCCGCAACCTCTACCAGCATTGCAGGTGCTGTTTTTCATGATTTCAATGGAAACGGAACCTTCGAGAGTGCCAATGATAAATTGGACATCGCCAATGTCGTGGTTTCAGCGGTGGACTCCTTGGGAAATACATTCAGTGCCACGACAAATTCGGCGGGCAGCTATTCGATAACTGGCCTTGTGGCAAACAGGACTTACCGGGTTGATTTCAATCTGCCTGCTTCATTGGACTGGATGTCTTCCTCTTTCAATGGCACGAACAATGGCACTACCATTCAGTTTTTGAGGCCGGGCAGCTGCGCCAACTTGGGCCTGACAAGCCCAACGGACTATTGCCAGGCGCAACCGGACCTGGTACTGCCTTGCTATGAAAACGGCTCAGGAGCGGGCAATACGAACCCGGCCATCGTTACAATTCCCTATTCTGGGGCAGGTATTTCGCCAACCGAAAGCGCTGATTTTCAAACACAAGTTGTGGGCAGCGTGTATGGCGGCGCCTATGACCGACGCAACAAACGGGTTTATGTCAGTTCTTTTTTGAAAAGGCACTCCGGCTTTGGCCCAAGGGGCGTGGACGGCGTTTATGTACTTGATTATTCTTCGGCAACGCCAACCTTATTGGGTGGATTTGATATACAGGGGGTAACTCCCGCAAACGGTGGCTCGGCCATAGACCTCGGCACCATCAACCGTACCAATATTACCACTGGTATTTCTGCTGGTGCAGCAGGTGATTATCAATTGCCTTCCAACCGAACACTGCCTTCCGTTGACCTTGATGCTTTCGCCAAGGTGGGGAAAATCAGCTACGGGGACATTGACATGAGCGAAGATGGCCGCACACTTTGGATGGTCAACCTCAACCAACGGGCCTTGATTGCCGTCGATGTAATCAATATGTCCGTCACGACTTCCAACCCGAATACTTTATCAAGTGCTTTGGTGAAACAATATCCGATTGCTTCCATGTCTGGCGCACCTTCCTGCACAAATGGCACACTTCGGCCATTTGCACTCGAATTTTATAAAGGAAAAGGCTACGTGGGTTGCGTTTGCGATGCTGCGTCCTCTTCTACAATAAAAAAGCCAGCTGAACTGGATGGATACATTCTCTCCTTTGACCCTGCAAACCCAACGGCGCTCACCACAGAGGTGACTTTCGGTTTTGACCATAATCGGGAGAAAGGTTATGCGCAGCTCGTCGAAGCGAACGGCTCCAACTCCGGCGAGTGGCAAAGATGGATGAACACGTATGTGGAAAGTGAGACGAATGCAGGCTTTTATACTTTCAGAACTGCCCCGCAACCTATTATTTCGGATATAGAATTTACGGAAGATGGCAGTATAGTAGTCGGGGTCATTGACCGCTTTGCCCACCAACAGGGCTGGCAGCAATACCGGGCCATTTCTGCCGATAGGACTTTACGAGATGCTGTTTCTGCGGGCGACATCTTAAAATTTGGCTTATCGGGCGGAAGTTTTGTTCCAGAATTAGGTGAAAATGACACCAAGAGCACGCCAAATGGTTTCTTGATCAATGATGGAATTAACAATTCAGGCGAGTTCTTTTATGGAGATGCCTATACCGGCTGGGATGCTTCCCACTGCGAAACGGCATTGGGCGGACTAACATTAAAACCAGGCACGAATCAGGTGGTCACTGGGGCCTTCGACCCTTTTGCATTCAATTCACAAGGTATTTCATGGATGAACACCGAAACGGGTGCGCAAGACAAAGTGTACCAAGTAGTTGGCGGTACAAATATTGGCAATTTTGGAAAAGGCTCAGCCCTTGGCGATTTTGAATTAATGTGCGACCCTTCGCCCATCGAAATTGGCAACTATGTCTGGATTGACACCGACAAGGACGGTGTGCAGGACCCTGGTGAAGCAGGTTTGAATGGCGTCAAGGTGAGTCTATATCAATTGGTTGGTGGAACAGCCACACTCAAAGCTACTACCACCACTGCTACCGTGAATGGACAAGATGGAGCATACTATTTCAGGGACTATCAACAATATGGCACTGGCTTCGACACCCTTTCCTTGAACACAACTTATTATGTCGCTTTGGGTACTGCTGGCGGCACCTATAATTGGTCAACGACCGACCAAAATATACCCGTTGGTGGCTCGAATTACGTCCTTACCACCATCAATACAGGCAGCGGCACTAAGCCAGACCAGAGCGACAACGATGCTTTTGTTTTCACAACAAGTGGGAAGCCATACACCAATTATCCTGTCGATACGGTCACGATAGGCAACGCCGGCTATGTGAACCACACCCTTGATTTTGGTTTACAACTCTGCCCAACGATCACAAACCCAAGTGCAACCCAAACCATTTGCTCAGGTGGAACGGGCTCCAATATCACTGTCAATACCTCAACAAACGCAGCCAGCAGCATTCGCTTTGTGAAATTCACCACCGACCAAATGGCAGGCGCAACTCCAACGGCTACTGAGGCAGCTAATATTTACGCTGGGACAGTCATATCAACCGTTACACCGACAGGCGGCAGCAGCCCATACACGGCTACTTATGTTTTCAATGCCGCTGACTTTCCAAGCAGCAACAATACCTATTATGTCTATGCTATTTTGAACCCTGATCAAGGCACAACTTGCCGTCCAACGCAGGAAATCATCATCAATGTCAACAACGTCACTGGCGGCACGGTCGGTAGCGACCAAACCGTCTGCTCCGGCGGCGACCCGGCGGCCTTCACGGTCTCTGTTGCCTCGACGGGCAGCGGCACCTTGAGCTACCAGTGGCAGAGCAGCACGACGAGCTGTGGCGCAGGTTTTTCAAATATCTCCTTGGCTACTGGTGCGACCTACGACGCACCGAGCGGTTTGACCCAGACAACCTATTACCGAAGGGTGACCACCAGCACGCTGAACAGCGTGGCCTGCACGGCCAACAGCACCTGTATCACTGTGACGGTTCAACCGTTGCTTATCACTGGAATTACTGCATCGGTAGGTGCTTGCAATCCTGCCACCAATACTTATGACCTGACCTTTACAGTGACTTTTAGTAGTGCCCCTTCGGGCAATATCAATATCAAGTATGGCGACATCACCCGCAGTTTTGCAACGACCACAAGCCTGAGCCAAACCTTCATTTTTACAAACTTATATTCTAACGGGATACAAGATATAGATGTGTCAACATGGATGAGCATAACACCTGCTTGCATATATTCCGTGGCCGACCTCGTGGATGCACCTGCAAGATGCACGGCCAATTGTTGCACCACCAATGTATTTCAAAACGGCAGTCTTGAAAATGGAACATGGACAGGTGCTTCCACCTTTATTTCTGGTGTAAATGCCACACCATTAGCTGAAGGGTGGTACACCAACATGACCAGTTGGGGACACAATGATGGCTATTGGGTGGAAAGCGTGAATGCGTATGATGGAAAGCGATTTGTATATCTGCAAGATACCATTGCGCCATTGGATAATTATTGCATTGGCCAATTTATTCAGTTGGGAACAGCTACCAATCAAATAGATTTATGCAGCCAATATAAGCTTTGCTTTGAATGGGCTTCATTTAATCGCTCCTATCCTGACGGTCGGGCTGCAACCTCAAAGCCAGTAATGGAATATTTATACTATAACTCCAGCGGTGTTCCTTTTTTACCCATACCTCCTGCATTGGTTATTCCAGCCACACCAATAGCTAACCAAGATTGGGATTATCTGACTTGGCAGCATACCGAATATCAATTTACACTACCTGCTCCACCAGCAGGTGCTGCATCTGTCTCTATCTGGATATCGGATTATCGGCCAGACTATGGCAATGGTATCATGTTCGACAATGTATCCCTGTGCAATATGGGTTCGGTGGTTACAGCAAGTACTATCGCCGCCGACCAATCAATATGCGATGGTGGTGACCCCGCTGAATTTACTGCACCAATGGCTGCAACAGGTACAGGCACATTAAGCTACCAATGGCAGAACAGCACTACTGACTGCACGACTGGATTTTCGAATATAAGCGGTGCAACAAGTACAACGTATGATGCTCCAAATGGTCTAACACAAAACACTAATTATCGTGTGGTAGTGACCAATACCGACCAAGGAATGGCCTGCACGGCCACGAGCAATTGTGTATCGGTTACTGTTAATCCATATCCCGATTTTAACCTAGCCTTGGTAACCGATTGTCCAGGCATTACCCCTGAAGTATCCATCGGCAGCCTGACAAACGGCACGGCAGCCACCTCCACCATGAAAATCAATACAGGCTCCTTCGTGCCGTATGTCGCATCGCCCCCCAACCTAACCACTGCGGACGGCATCAATTTGAACGCAACGAATATAATCACGGTACGCAATCAGTTTGGTTGTGAAACACCCAAAAATATAGCAGTACCTGATACCATCCCCCTTGTTTGTCCCCCCGTTAATCTGACAAAACTACCTAGTGGAATTGATTGATTAACCAAGGCATGGCTGGCATATATCCCCCCTTTTGCAGCCATTTTTTTTTGAAAATATCCCCCTTTATGCGCCGGAATGAACTGGCTCTGTCCGACGGTTGACGTCCCGGAAGGACAGTGCTGTTACTCAATAAATTAAATAAACTTTTTTTTAAAACATTATTGTCGAATCATGAAAAATGTACAATTGTCTCACCACCGAACTTGGCTAAGAATCCTGTCGGTATCCATGCTGATATTTTTCGGCATGAGGGCTTCCGCCCAAATCACTACTTCTGACTGTGCAAATACCTATGAGTATTGCTCGGCAGATACCGTAAAACTGGTGCCACAGGACCAGGTCACCTATACCAATTTCGTTTGGTATGCCAATTCAGTTTTACCAGCAAATCAAATCACGGCTGGCAATGCTGCTTCCTTCAACGTGGACCCAACCCGCTTGGGCTCTAACACCATTTATGTGTCCGCTCCAGGTGGCACCTACATCATTACCTCAGAATATGCTGCTGGTAGTGGATGTGCCACTAAGAACGACACCTTGGTCATCAGCTTCTTGCCGATACCGAACCTCGTGACCACAGCGGACACAATTTGTGCTTCGTCAGGTCAAACGACAAACCTTGCTTCTTTGGTGACGGATGCCAATGGAACTGCAGGCCCGACGCCTATTTGGTACCCAACCTTGGCTGATGCTCAAGCTGGTACTAATGCACTTTCCAGCACCACCGTGACGCCTACAGCTACCACGAAATACTATGTTCGCAAGAATACCACGGCGCAAGACGCCGAAGGTTCTGCTTGTTATGACATTGACAGTGTAAGTGTTGAAGTACGTTGCCTCAATTTGGGTAACTACGTATGGTACGACACCAACAACAATGGCACTATTGACAGTGGCGAAAATCCAATCAATGGCGTGACCGTGGAATTGTTTTACGATGCTAACGGTAACGGTGTGATTGATTTGTCGGAGCAAACCGCTTATGCAACCACCACTACGGCTGGCGGCGGTCTATACTTGTTCACTGGCTTGCCTGAAGGTCAATATTTTGTAGGCATACCTGCCTCACAGTTTGGTGGCAGTGGTCCGCTTGAGCACCTTTACAGCAGCGGAACCTCTATCAGCAACGCTGGTGTAAACTCTGAAGCTTCTGCGCCAGACCCTGATGCAGTTGCAGCGGATACAGACGATAATGGCCAATACCAGAAAATCGGCTTCTACGTCGGTGGTGTAATGACCAACAGCTACGTGGCGCTCAGCTACCAAGTCGAGCCAACTGGCGAAACACCTGACAACTCCTCGATTGCAGATTTGGACGACAACCTCACGGTTGACTTTGGATTCTACGGCATGAGCATTGGTAGCAATGTCTTCGCCGACGTGAACAACAACGGTATCAAAGACGGCTCGGAAACTGGAATTGCCAATGTGATGGTCATCCTCTACGCTGGCAACGGCACTACGCCGCTTGACACCACTTACACTGATTCCAACGGTGATTACATCTTCACCAACTTGCCAGAAGGCAACTACGTGGTGGGTGTGAACGCTGATGATACTGACCTCGACAACCAGCACAGCTCAGGTGACATTGTAACTTCAACTACACCTGAAACCACTGACCTTGACGACAACGGTGTCGGCACGGGTGGCACAGGCGTCATCAAGTCCAACACAATTACATTGGATGCAGGTACCGAACCAGGTGGAGCCAACGGCCTTTCAGGCAACACACTTACGCCTACCAGCAACACGAACAACTACATTGACTTCGGTTTCGTACCGGACTGCCCAACCATCACCAACCCAGCGGGTGCACAGACTATCTGTGCTACCGAAGATGGTGCTGACTTGAGCGTAGATGCTAGCTCGACTGCAGGTAATATCACATTTGTACGCTTCGCAACTGCCCAAACAGGCAATGCCATGTACACAGGTGGTACGGCCATCGCCAGCAACGTAGCGCCAGCATCTGGTACCGCTACCTATGCATTCAACACGGCTGACTTCCCGAACACGGGCACTTCTGTCTTGACCTACTATGTGTATGGCATCATGGCTTCGCCTTCAAGCGACCCAACTTGCCGTCCGTTCCAGGAAATCCAGGTGGTCGTGAATCCAAAGCCAACAGCAACGAACGCTTCTATCACGGAGTGTGAAAATGCACTGGGCAGCGGCGAAGGCGACTTCACCCTGACGGACGCCAACACAACCGTATTGGGTGGTCAAACGGGCATGACCGTGACCTACCACGCAACCCTTGCCGATGCTCAAGCTGGTACGCCAGACCTGACTAGCGGGTATGCTGCTCCTTCCGGAACCATCTACGTGCGGGTCGAAAATGCACAGGGCTGCTTCGCAACGGCGACGATTACCCTGAACGTGAATGCGAAGCCAGACTTCACATTGGCACTTGCCACGGTTTGCCCAGGCGACGAGCCAGAGGTGAACATCAGCAACCTGCTCAACGGCGATGCGCTGCTTTCGACAACGAGCGTGAACGGCGGAACCTTCAACCCATACGATGCTTCTCCACCTAGCATCACAACGGCTGACGGCCTGCTCTTGGGTGCTACAAATACCATCACGGTGAGGAACCAGAATGGTTGTGAAACCGACAAGACGATTGTCGTGCCGAACATCACACCACTTGTTTGCCCACCGGTGAACGTGACCGTGAAGCGTGCTGGCAACTAATTTGACCAGGAAAAATGAAGTAACTGGGCGGCCATCTGGCTGCCCAGTTTACTTGCTTGATTAGGATTTTATACATAAAAAACAAACGGCCACCAGTGCCGTGCCCGCTTTTGGACGCGGAGACTGGTGGCCATTTTTAAAAAAGAGAACAGGCTCATTTTCGGAAAAAGCAAGCAAGTTGAGAACCGTTGTTTTTACCCAAAAACTAAAAAGAATAAATGCCAAAAGGGCAAGATTTAAAGATACCTCAGCACAGAAAACATCCCAACAAACAGCCTATTTCGATAGGATTTTACCATGTATCCGATGAATGAACTAATGATAAAGGCGATTTTTACCAAGTTGGATTTGGCCAAATCAGGGCTGTTGCGCTTCGCAATGGTGCTGGCCTGCCTCTTGGGTGCGGCAATGGGATTTGCCCAGCACGATGTCGCCCTTGATATATCCGTGGACCGGGACAGCGTCGCCGCTGGCGATATCGTCACCTGGGCGCTCCACGTTTCCAACGAAAACTTGACCGACGTGACCGGGCTGCAAGTGAGGGACACCCTCTTGCCCGGCCTTACCTATCTCAGCCATATCGCCCCAGCGGGCACTACCTACGATATTTCGACGGGCATTTGGAACATCAATTCACAGCTAAATTCCGCCACAACTGACCTCATTTTAACCATAAAAACCCGAGTAGAGTGGGAGGGCATGTACATGAACATCGCCGAAGTGACCGCCATGAACGGCACCGATGTGGACAGCGAACCCAACAACCAAGAACTGCTCGAAGACGACATGCACAAAGCCTGCGTATCCGTTCCCATCACCATTTGCTCGCAGCTCAACGACTCAATTCGAGTAACGCTGCTGCCCATGTTCACCAATATCCAATGGTTCAAGGATGGGGTGCTGATACCCGTAAATCAGGGTGGCACACAGGACACGTTTTACATCACCAATGCTGGTACCTATGCTTTTACTGCTACGCAAAATGGCTGCCCGACCCTGACCTGCTGCCCCGTGGTTGTGAAGGACAGTTGCTATGATTTGGCACTTCGCAAAACATTGGCAGCAGGCCAAAACAGCACCGTCACCATTGGCTCTAACGTGTTTTTTACCCTCGAAATCATCAACCAAGGCGACCTCCCAGCGCATACGTTTTCCATCTTGGATTATGTTGACCCGGCCTATTTCTCGCCATTCAACACTGCCAACAACCCGCCCGGTGTGACGAGCGGAACCGCCATTATACCCTATGCTTGGGCTGCTTCCGGCAATGATGGTAAAGTGACCCTCAACGGCACTTTGTCCCCAGGCGACTCGGTCACCCTTCCCGTCACCCTCAAGGTGCTGCACGGCGGACAAGCCACCAACTTCGCCGAAATCTTCTCCGACGACGACCGTGACCTCGACTCCCAGCCCGAAAGCCAGCAGCAAAATGGAAATGCTGACACCTATGTTGACAACGAAACCAACAACACTGGCGGCGATGAGGATGACCATGACGGTGCCACGCTGACCATTTTGGCATCCGGCCTCGGTGATTTCGTCTGGAACGACACCGACCACGACGGCCAACAGGACCCTGGAGAACCGGGAGTGCCGGACATCATCGTCCACCTTTACAACGGCAACGGAACCCTTGTTGCCACCGATACCACTGATGCAAACGGCGGCTATTTCTTCGATGACCTGCCACCGGGCGATTACTACGTGGTGTTCGACGTGAATACGCTGCCGCCAGACTTCTTCCCGACGCAGCCAAATACTGGAAACGATGCATCCGACAGTGACGCCGATGCAACCGGCACCACCAATTTGGTGACCTTGGGACCTGGTGAAACCAATAACACGCTCGACTTTGGCGTCGAACTTGGCTTGTTTGACCTAGCGTTGCTGAAAGCAACTACAACCACCGACGTCATGCTTGGCGATACGGTGACTTACACGATAACTATATATAACCAAGGCGAAGTAACTGCCCACAACGTGGTGGTAACAGATTACCTTCCAGATGGGCTGTTGTTCAATGCCGCATTGAACCCAGCATGGAGCGCTGCCGCCAATGGGTACTCGACCCAACTGCCCGGCACGATACCGCCCGGCGGTACCGCCGCTGTGAACATTTTGCTGATAGTTGACCCGACTTTTAACGGTAATACTATCCTGAACACTGCCGAAATTTCATTTGCCGACAATGACAACAACCCTAACAACGGCTCACCCCAAGACGGAGACAGCTCCCCCGACGACGATGCGGTAAACGATGGTTTTGGAAGCGGCCAGGAAGATGATATTGACGAGGCACCCGTTCACATAATTCCAGCAGGGGAATTCGACTTGTCTTTGGAAAAAATGCTTACACCCGGCCAAGCCTCCTTGGTGGACATTGGCGACGAGGTTTCCTATACCATCAAAATCACCAATGAAGGTACCCTGCCTGCTTACCATGTTGATGTCAATGACAATATTCCAGCGGGCTTGGCGCTCAGTCCCAACGATCCCAATTGGACGGTTAACGGCCCGGACATGGTCAGCTATATTTTCCCGGGGCCGCTCCAGCCAGGGCAGTCGGCTTCGATTGAAATCCTAATGGTGGTGCTCTATGGCGCATCGGGCCAGCAAATCAACAACGTTGCAGAAATTACCTCGGCTGAGGACGAGGACGGCACGATTTACACCGACAACGACTCCACCCCGAACAACGGCACTCCCGGTGAGGACGACCTCGACGACGAGGTCATCGAACTACTGCCGCACGACCCTACGGGATGGATTTATTGCGATAAAACGGGTAATATCATCCCCGGCGGCCACATCACGGTGACTGGCCCGAACGGCATCCCGAACAGCCAGGTATTCTTGCTCCACGACGGTTCGGAGGGCTACTACGAGTTTTACACCAACGGCACCCCCGGCATTTACACCATCAATTACTCGCACCCACTGGGCTTCCCGCTCAGCCCGAACTGCCCGCCATCCGCTGGGCCTTTTGACCCGACTGGAATGGCGAACCCCGTCATCCTTGGCGCTGACACCCTCAACGCCGATTATATCGAAGACAAAACCTGTGCTGCCAATCCATTCTACTTGGCCTTTGAAGTGCAGCCCGGCGACCCCATCATCCTCCACAACAACCTGCCTGTGCAGTGCATCCTCATCGCCTCAGTGGTTTGCGAAGACAGCAACCACAACGACCTGGCCGATGCTGGCGACCAGCCCATTGCGGGAGCAACCGTCAATCTTTACAACTGCGCCGACCCGACCACGCCCATCTTCACAACTGTCTCCGACTCGCTCGGCAACTACCGCTTTGACGGCCTCGACCCCGGCAGCTACATGGTCGGCTACAGCCTCACGCCCGACGTGCGGCCTGTTTCGGATGGCGTCATTGATGAAAACGGCTTTTCGCCCTGCATCAATTTGACTTGGGGCCAATGTGATACGACTACCGTCATCTGCCTCTACCAATGCCCTGATGTGGACGCTGGGCCAGACATGGCGCAGTGCAACAATACGAGCAATAGCCAACTGAACGCCACTGTGCCTTACAGCATTGGCAGCTTCACCTGGTCGCCAACGACGGGGCTGAGCAACCCGAACATCGCCAACCCGATTGCTATGCCACCGGCAACCACCACCTACACCGTCACCTTCGACGATGGCAAGGGCTGCGTGGACAGCGACGCCATGACCGTTCAAATCGGCAACCTGTTCCCAATTCTTTCAAATGCACCGTTTGCTGACACGACTGTTGAATGTGACAGCCCGCTGACGCCGTTTGAGGCACCAATTTTCGCCGACGGCTGCGACGCCAGCCTCGACATCGTCCTAGACAGCACCGTGGTGAACAACCCTTGCGGTCGCACCATCGTCCGCACTTGGACGGCCACCAACGACAACGGCAACAGCACCATTTTCACCCAAACCGTGAACGTGGTGGACAACACGCCGCCCGTTCTATTTGCCACCCATGTTTTTTTCGGGGAAATACACCACGGCGATACGCTCTACGCCGATTGCACACAGATACCTTCGCTCGATTCCTTGGGCTTCTCGGCGTATGATTTTTGCTCCGCAACGACGCATGATTTTACCGAAACCGTCATCCACGGCGATTGCGCCACGGACGGTTTTTTAGAAAACAGATACTGTGGCTGGACAGCTACCGATGCCTGTGGCAACACGGACAGCCTCTATTTCCACGTCATCATCACCGACAACCTGCCGCCAACGCTGGCGGGTGTTCCAGCCAATATTGACATGCCCTGCGGGCAAGCTGCGCCGCCAGTTGCTAGCGTAACGGCCACGGATTTGTGCGCTGGCAACCTGCCAGTTTCATTCAACCAAACGCAAACGGGCAGCGGCTGTGCAACCACCATCACCCGCACTTGGTCGGCAGTGGATGCCTGCGGCAATGCGGTTTCTGCTTCACAAATCATCCACGTTTCTAACGACAACCAGCCACCTGTGCTGGCTGGCATTCCAGCGAATACGTCAGCAACTTGTGGCACAATTCCACCAATCCCCCCTTTAGGGGTCGGGGGTGTAACGGCCACTGATAATTGCGATACCAACGTGCAACTGGATTTCAACGAAACCATTGCCGGAGGCAACTGCAACTATGTGATGACCCGCACTTGGACGGCTACCGACGACTGTGGCCATGTCACTTCCGCTTCGCAAACCATCACCCTAACCGACGACGACGCACCCGTGTTGGTCGGCTTACCAGCTGCTGACATCAATGCCAGCTGCGGCTACTTGCCTGCACCACCAAATGTTACTGCTACTGACGGCTGTGACCCTGATGTGCCAGTGACTTTCACGGAAACACAAACGGGCAATGGCTGTGTATTTACGGTCTTGCGCAAGTGGACTGCTTCGGACGACTGCGGTCATACGACTTCGTTTACCCAGACCATCCATGTGGTGGATGATATTGGCCCGGTCATCAGCGTGACGGCGCCCGGCCTAACTTGGCTGGCCGATGGCGACACGCTCATCCGGCAGTGCAACCAGGTCATCTCGCTGACGTCGAACAGTGCCGTTGCTGTGGATGCTTGCTGCACCATGCCACCTGTGATGACCTTCCACGAATATGTGAGCGCAGGCTCTTGCCAGACGACGGGGTATATCCAGATGATGACCTGCGGCTGGATTGCCACCGACTGCTGCGGCAATGTGGACAGCCTGTTTTTCACAGTCATCGTGACAGATACGATACCGCCGAAACTCTACGGCGTGCCTGCCGATGTGACCTTGGCCTGCGGACAAACACCTGCTTCCAATTTGCCAACCATTACAGCGGTGGACAATTGCTCGAACAACCTTCAAGTGACGATGAGCACCAGCACCGTGAACATTCCCGGTGGCTATGTGCTGACCCGCACCTGGTCGGCGACGGACAACTGCGGTAATACTGGGACGAAGAGCCAGCATATCACCGTGACAGTAACGGATGTTGTGCCGCCCGTTTTGGCGAACGTACCAGCTGACCTCAGCTTGGATTGCGGAGCGGCCATTCCGCCTGCGGCAAACAACGTGACAGCAAGCGATTTCTGCGATGCAACGCCTACGATAACTTTCAGTGAAACCAACAGCGGAAGCGCTTCCTGCGGAACGATAACCAGGACTTGGACGGCGATGGATGATGCTGGAAACAGCAGTTCTGCTTCGCAAATTATCACCGTGACGGATATGCAAGCGCCAGTTTTTGTGGGTGCTTTGCCCCAAAATATAACAGTGGAATGCAGCGCCATACCAGCGCCAGCAACCTTGACTGCGACGGACAACTGCGACGCCAACGTGCAGGTGATTTTTGCGGAAACGCAGACTGGCAGCGGCTGCAATTACATGCTGACCCGCACTTGGACGGCGTCGGACGACTGTGGCAACCAGGCCGTTGCGCATCAAACAATCAATGTGAACGATGCGCAAGCGCCAGTATTTGCTGGTGTATTGCCTCAAAATATAACGGCGGAATGCAGTGCGATTCCAGTGCCAGCAACCTTGACTGCGACGGACAATTGTGACGCAAACGTTCAAATTGATTTTGCGGAAACGCAAACTGGCAGCGGCTGCAGCTACACCCTGACCCGCACTTGGACAGCGATGGACGACTGTGGCAACCAGACCGTTGCGCAGCAAACAATAAATGTAGAGGATACTACGCCGCCTGTGATGTTTGCGACGCATGCTTTTTTCGGGGAAATACACCACGGCGACACGCTGTATGCCGATTGCACACAGATACCTTCACTGGATTCGATAGGCTTCTCGGCTTATGACCTTTGCGGAGCAACGACGACAAACTTTACGGAAAATGTTGGCTATGCAAGCTGTCCTTTGAGTGGGTTTGCCCAGCGCCGTTACTGCGGCTGGACGGCCACGGATGCCTGCGGGAACACGGACAGTCTTTATTTCACGGTCATTATTTACGACCCACTGCCACCGACTTTGGTGGGTGTGCCTGCGGATACGAGCATTCAGTGCGGTGCCCTGCCAGTGGCCCCGGTCGTGATTGCGACGGACAATTGCAGCGCTTACCCAACGGTGGCGATGGTCGAAACGACGAGTGGAACACCTTGCGACCGCACGGTGACCCGAACTTGGACAGCAACGGATGGCTGCGGCAATGAGTCGGTAGCTGTTCAAAATATCCATGTCGCAGATACAATTGCACCTGTTTTTTATGGTGACCTGCCACAAGATATGACGGTGCCTTGTGGGGCCTTGCCACTGCTTGGCGTGGTAAACGCATTGGACAACTGCGATACTTATGTGGAAATAACCTACGACCAAACGCAGACGGGATACGAATGCGAATTCGTGCTGGAACGCACCTGGACGGCCACCGATGATTGTGGAAATCAGTCAACGCACAAGCAAACCATTACGGTGCTTGATACGGAGCCGCCTTATTTTTTGAGCAATATTCCTGCTGACACGACGGTGGCATGTGACGAAATCCCAGCACCAGTTGATATTTTGGCCTACGATAATTGCGATGACTATGTGGTCGTGAATTTTGACGAAGTTCAAAACGGCACTGGCTGCAACTATACCTTGGTTCGCACTTGGACAGCCAAAGATTTTTGTGGGCTGATAGCGAGTGGGCAGCAGACCATCACCGTGATTGACACGGTGGCGCCTTATTTCTTGGGCAATGCTCCAGCGGATGCGACGGTTGCCTGTGGGCAAGTTCCGGCGCCTGCTAACCTGCTGGCAGCCGACAACTGTGGAGGGAATGTGACGGTGGATTTTGGCGAAACCCAAAGCCCCACAGGCGTGAACTGCAACTACACCCTGACCCGCACCTGGACGGCGATGGATGCTTGTGGCAACCAAACCATTGCGCAGCAAATCATCACGGTACAGGACAGCTCGAACCTGCACATCGAATTTGTTAACCCATTGCTGACGGGGCTTGAAGATGGTGCCAGCTTAGTCATTTCGTGCAGCGACCCATCCATTTTTGATGCGTCGGATGCTTTGGCACTGGAGGGCTGTGGCGGTAATTCTTTGATTTTCAAAGAAAACGGCATCACACCGGGCAATTGTGTTGCTGCTGCGCAAGGAGGCGATGGCTTTATCGTCATCATGCACTGCACTTGGGTGGCTACTGACACCTGTGGCAACACGGCTTCCGTAACCCTGCATTTTGTGGTGGTGGACAATGAGCCGCCTGTGATTTCAAATATTCCAGCTGATATTACGATAGATTGCGGAGCGCCAATTCCGCCTTGCGGAACGCCAACCGTTTCGGATGATTGCGGCAGCGTAATCATGAACAATCTGGTGTCAACGGTAGCAACGGCAAACGGGTTTGACCGGATATGCACTTGGATTGCGACGGATGGATGCGGCAACAGCTCCACGGCGACTAGCACGGTGCATGTGGTGGATACGGGCGTGCCAACGCTCTTCGGGGTGCCAGCTGACTCCACGATTTACCTTGCCAACGGCGAAACCGTGCCGCCTGCTGCCAATGTAACGGCACAGGATGGCTGTCCGGGACAAGCGGTTCCAGTGGTTTTCAGTGAGACGTCGGCGCCGATGGGCGGCAGCGACTGCATGACCAAGATTACCCGAACCTGGACGGTGACAAATTCTGACGGAACGACCGTTATGGAGTCGCAGGAAATCATTGTGGTGGGCTTCAACGATGCCAATGTGGTGTCGGTGCTGCCGGATACTTGTGGGATGGGCGTTGGGTCGGTGACTTTGGCGCCAGCCGATTATGTATTCAACTGGGCAGGTGGCCAAACTGGCGCTGTGCTTGGCAACTTGTCGGCAGGGGTTTACACGGTGACGGCAACGAACCCAACGGCTGGTGGCTGCGCCAAAGTGCTCAGTGTGACGGTGGGTAATGTGCAGGTACCGCTAACGGTTACGGCCATCAACACGACGCCGCAGACTTGTACTGGAACAAATGGCACGGCATCCATTGCGCCAGCAAGCTACAACTACGCCTGGAGCGATGGCGGTACAGGTGCGGTACGCACGGGCCTTGCCGCTGGCAGCTACAATGTGACTGCAACACTGGGCGCAGCAGGGACTGGCGGGTGCAACCTCGTTTTTGTGGTGAACATCCAAAACGGCTGCAACTGTGTGCCGGCGACCATCAGTTCACTCACTACGACGGATGCTAACTGCGGCTTGGCAGATGGGTCGGCGACACTGAACATGACCGTGCCTCCAGCTGATTACGGCTTCCTGTGGATACCAAATTTTGGCATTTCAAATGCCAATAATAACGGTAGAACCGAATTGCCCGCAGGGCATTACATCGTGTTGGCGACCTATCAGGGCAACAACAATTGTGTGGAGAAATTCGAGTTCGATATTTTCGACAACTGTCCGAAATGTGCGCCGCTGTTCAATGTGGATTCGATGACGGTGAGCATGAATGCTTCTCCAAGCAAGGTTTGCATCCCTATTCCTTATGCTTTGCTGTCGCAAAATCAATTGCAGATGGACGGTGTGCCCTACACGGGTAGCCTTGAATCTTGCGAAGCGGTGAAAGTGGTGAAATACGGTTTCGGAGCGCTCCCGGCAGGTCAGTTAGCGGTTAGGTGGCAATTTGCTGCCGATACTTTCTACACCATGGCCGATGGGCTTTCGTCGGTGGCTGCTTTCCTGAATCAACTGGACGCCAACGGGGATTGGTATTATGACAAAACGGCGCTCGAATTTGTTTCAGGCAATCTGGGCGGTAACTACGGCAAGCTGCGAATCACGTATTTGCCGACAGGCGAGGTTCGTGAAAGCAACCTAAAACAAGCTAAATCGGCAATGGGCACTAGCTTATTGCTGACCACGGGTACACACCAGTTGGTGTTGAACGACTCACTGATGGGCTGCCCGGACACCTTGATTCTCACGGTGAACGAGGCAATTATTGTTGTACAAACGCCGCCAATTTTGCAAAGTGATACCCTGCGGACGCTTGCGGGCAAAATGGTAAAAGGAAATGTATTGGCAAACGACCATCTTAATCAGAAAGCTGAAAAAGTCAAGATTGCCAAACAGCCTGCCAACGGTGAAGCATGGGTGAATGTTGACAACACGGTGAGCTACCGACCATTGATTGAATACTGCAATTCCTATAAAAATATGCCGCCGGATGGCTTCACCTACGAGGTCTGTTTTGAAGATGGCAGCAAAGGACAGGCTTCTGTAACGGTCTTCGTGGACTGTGTGGATGACATCGCACCTGTACAGGAAATTGTGCTGTATCCGAACCCAGCGACCCGATTTGTGAACCTAGACTTGTCGCCGCTCGCTGGCCAGTCGGCGGATGTAGTGGTTTACAACGACCTCGGTGTGCGCATGACCAGTATCCACGTCGAAAGTATTGAAACGATTCCTTTGAGAATTGAATTGGCCGGATACCCAGCGGGGCATTATGTGGTGCAGGTTAAATCGGCTGGAAATAAGCCTATTGTAAGAAAATTCATCGTCGCTGGGCATTGACGAAATATGATTGGAACGTTTACATGATTTAATAATGTAAGGGAGTGGGATTATCTCACTCCCTTTTTTTTGTTAAAAGCGGAATATTCGAGCAAATTTGCGGCACGAAACAAAACTGCCAAACCACGGCGGAAATCCATTGCAATGCTAGAACAAACAATTACGAGCCAGTTTTTGGAAATTTTTGGAACAAAACCCGACCTCATCGTGCGGGCACCCGGTCGCATCAACCTCATCGGCGAGCATATTGATTACAACATGGGGTTTGTGTTGCCTGCGGCAATAGACAAGGCCATCTGGCTGGCAATGGGAAAACGGGGCGACAATGAACTGCATTTTCATGCGCTCGACCTTGGGGACAGCTACCAAGGCGAGGTTTCTTCGGTAAAAAAATCGGAAAAAAATTGGGCGAATTACCTGCTTGGCGTCATCAGTGAGGGTCAAAAAGATGGGCTTGAAATTGGCGGCGTGAATGTGGTTTTTGGTGGTGAAATCCCTTTGGGTGCTGGGCTTTCCAGTTCGGCGGCACTGGAGAGCGGGATGCTTTCGGGCCTGAACGAAGTCTTCGAGTTGGGCCTTTCAAAATTGGATATTGTGAAGCTGGCGCAACGGGGCGAGAACAATTTCGTCGGGATGAACTGTGGCATCATGGACATGTTTGCCTCCGTGATGGGGCGAGCCAATCAGGTGCTGCGGCTCGACTGTCTTAGCCTCGATTTTGAGTACTTCCCCTTCGATGCTCCCGAACATTCTTTCGTGCTCTGCGACAGCGGCGTAAAACATGCACTCGTGGACAGCGAATACAACACCCGCCGGGCGGAATGTGAGACGGGGCTTCAATATTTTCAGGAAAAACACCCCGAAATCAGCTCATTTCGGGATATCAATTACCCGCAGGTTTTGGCGGAAGAAGCGCAGTTGCCAGCGAATATTTTCCAGCGATGCAGCTATGTTGTGGAGGAACTGGTCAGGGTGGACGAAGCTTGCAAAGCATTGAAAAACAATGATTTACAACGGTTTGGCCTGCTAATGTTTGCCTGCCACGAGGGGCTTCACAATGATTACGAAGTAACCTGTGACGAGACGGATTTCCTGGTGCGGCAAGCCATGATGCACCCCGATGTGCTGGGTGCCCGGCAAATGGGCGGCGGCTTTGGGGGCTGCACCTTGAACCTGATAAAACAGGCTGCGGTAGGGGATTTTATTGAGAAAATGATAGCAGACTACGGCGTCAAATTTGGGCTTGAACTCAATTGCCATGTCGTTTCGCTGACAGATGGTGTCCAAATTTTCAAATAATGCGGGCTATTTTCATTTTTTAAGGAATTAGAATATTCCTGTGACCATTCTGTGATAGTTTAAGCCCAACTTTGCATCATGATTCGATAGAAATCATATCCAGTTGGGCAAAAGGGATATGCTGTCCATTTTATAATATGCTGGCTTTAATAATGGTTAATTAAACGACCATGTTATTTCAAATACACTGAAATGACTGGAATTTTGATGCTATTATATTACTTGCTTTATTCTAAAATGACGATATGTTTAATTGCCCCTTATCCTTAATTCAGTAATTAATTAAATCATGAAAAACATCCAAAAATTATTGGCAATCATGGCCGTAGCCATATTTATGGCTTCTTGCGCAAAAGACGAATTCAATCCCTCCGCAAATGGTAATCTGGGAAGTGCCGATGAGTTCCAATTAGACCCCAATGAAAAACTATTGAACGAGGATGAACTCGTACAAGTGCTTAAATTGGAAGAAGGCGTAGATTCAAGGGCTGGCGCACAATCCGTGGTATATTCCATCACCAATGAGGCCAGTGGCAACAAGGTTATAGCCTTTGACCGCAGCGATGATGGCACCATCAGCGAAAGTGGCAGGTACAGCACAGGTGGTACTGGCACAGATGGTGGCCTTGGCAACCAAGGTGCTCTGACCATCAGCAAAAACAAGAAGTTTTTGTATGTGGTGAACCCCGGTAGCAATGACATCAGTGTGATGTACATCAACAAGGATGGCAGCTTGAACATGGTCAGTAAAATTGGTTCTGGCGGAGAAACACCAGTCAGCATCACAGAAAGAAACGGCTTGATATACGTGCTAAATGCAGGTGGAACAGGTAATGTAACAGGTTTTGGCTTTAATCAGCAGGGTCAAATCATGCAGCTTTCTAATTCCACCAAACCATTGAGCAGCACAAATGCTGGAGCAGCACAAGTTGCTTTTAGTACCAATGGCAAAGTATTGATTATTACTGAAAAAGCAACCAATACTATTACTACTTATAATGTGCTATATAATGGCAAGCTAGGAATTATGCATAATTTCCAATCTGCTGGCACGACGCCATTTGGATTTGACATCGGAAATAACAACAATTTCTTTGTATCAGAAGCAGCAGGCGGGGCAGCCGGAGCAAGCACGATTTCTTCCTACCATGTTGAGAACTCTGGCCAAGTTTCCCTGATTGACGGGCCTTTTGCGACCGGGGAATCGGCAGTTTGTTGGGTGGTTTTGACAAAAAACAAGCAGACTATGTTTGCAACGAATACTGCTTCAAACACAATTTCTTCCGTTAAAGTATCTGGGTTGGGCAACTTGAGCATGGCCAATGGCGGCAACACAACACCTGCCATGTCAACACCACTTGACGCAGCATTGGATGCTAACTCCAACTACTTGTATGTTTTGGCAACTGGACAGAATGCCATCATTACTTACAGCGTGGGCAATAATGGGCAGCTTACTCAGATTGATGTTGATGACCAAAACCTGCCTAACAGGATGACTGGTTTGGTGGTTAAATAAGTTTGGTTTTTTGTTGGTTTAAATGTTTCGGAAGGATTGCACTATGCAATCCTTCCGTCGTTTAGAGGTTGTTTAAATTTCGGGTTTCGAGTGAAAAAGTGTCAATTTTTCAATGAGACAAGGCGGAAAATTGGGAGCATAGTGGGGCTACGTGACCAATTTTTCAACGAAGTATCATTGGAAAAGGGGTGCTTTTTCGCCGGAAGCTGAAATTTAAACAACCTCTTATAGCAGCATAGGAAAAATGGTAGATTTGCCCCAAATCAAAAACGGTACAATACCAATATTATGAACGGCAACCAAATTAGTCCATTTGAATACGTTTCCATTTTAGTGTCCCTCATCTTGGGCTTGGGCATCACGCAAATACTTTCTGCCTTTTCGGATTTGTTGTATCACTACAAAAAAGTCAAATTTTACTGGCCTCACAGCCTTTGGTTGGTCTTTGTTTTGTTCTTGCATGTGCAGGATTGGTTCATCACTTACCAGCTTCGGGGAAAGCCTGAATGGAATATGCCGGAACTGCTTTTTGTACTGCTGTATCCCATTACCTTGTTTGTGGTTGCCAAAATGCTGCTGCCCACCAATGACTCGGAGGAGCGCATCAATATGAAAGCTTTTTATTTCAACCAGTTTCCAATCATATTTTTCTTCACGGCGCTGAGTATTATTTCCTCCATATTGTTCAATATCTTCTTTTTAAAAATAAACTTATGGCAACAGGCGCCATTGTTTGTTTTTTTAATTGCAATGCTGGTTATATCCTTTAAAAAGATAGAACAAGAAACTGTGCATAAAATATTGGCTTTGGCCATCAGTCTCGCCGCCATCCTATCGGTTGTTTTTGAAAATGATACTTGGGTGATTAATTGAAAGCTTCTTTTGATGGCGGGGGCAGGGGATGTCATGATGTAACTTTAAGTGTAATGTAGTCAATTTAAGGGCTGCATACTTTTGAAGCCCTCGCCTTTTCGTCAAGCCCCCCACCCCTAAAGGGGAGCATCCCGTGCTATTTTTCCGAGGTTTCGGTATCCCATGGTGTGCTCCCCTTTAGGGGTGGGGGGCTGGATGGGCAAGCGGCAACAGTCAATTGCCGCTAAATTGACGACATTAAACTTCAACTTACCTCCTAACTTGGCTATTACCTGCCAAAACGCTATCATTGCGCCATCCTGCAAAACCAAGCAAACCTTCATTTTTCAAATCGAGTAAAACATGAAAAACGCAATATACCTATTGCTGATGCTGGCCACGAATTTCTTGCTGGCGCAAAACGAGCAGCTCAACCTCATTCCACAACCCGTTGAAATACAGGTACTTACGGGCAACTTTATGTTGACGAAAGCCAGCACGCTAGGCTACATCGGTGCGGATGCAAAGCCCGTGGCGGAGATGTTGGCGGAAAAACTGAACCTCCCCACTGGCTACTCGCTCGTTGCGAAGCCAACAAAAACGGCTAACCTACTGCTCAACCTAAACACCAAAGCTGATGAGCGCTTAGGCAAGGAGGGCTATTCCCTTGAAGTGACCACGAAGGGCGTCACCCTCACGGCGAACCAGTCTGCTGGACTTTTTTATGGGGTGCAAACGCTTTTGCAGCTTTTACCGAAGGAAATCGAAAGCCCAACATTGGCGCCTACCTTGCGCACCACTGGCTGGCGCATCCCTGCTGTGCGCATCACCGACTACCCACGCTTCGGTTGGCGGGGCCTGATGCTTGATGTGAGTCGCCATTTTTTTACGAAGGAAGAAGTCAAGAAATACATTGACGACATGGTGCGCTACAAGTTTAACACTTTCCACTGGCACCTGACGGACGACAACGGTTGGCGCATCGAAATCAAGAGTCTGCCGAAATTGACCGAAGTAGGCGCTTGGCGGGTGGAGCGGCACGGCCACTTTGGTGAAAGAGCCGATGTCCAGCCTAATGAAAAGGCAACCGTCGGCGGTTTTTACACCCAAGACGACATCCGGGAAATCGTGAAATACGCCGCCGAGCGCAACGTGACCATCGTGCCAGAAATTGACGTGCCGGGACACAGCATGGCGGCGTTGGCGGCCTATCCTGAACTGAGCTGCACCGACCAGAAAGTTTTCGTGGACCCCGGCACCGACTTCTCGGACTGGTACGGCAACGGTACTTTTAAAATGAAGGTGGAGAATACGCTGAACCCCTCCGACGAGAAGGTTTATGAGTTTTTGGACAAGGTTTTCACGGAAGTGGCGCAGTTGTTTCCGAACCAATATATCCACGTCGGTGGCGATGAATGCTACAAGGGCTACTGGAAGGAAGACGCTGGTTGTCAGGCGTTGATGAAAAAACTGGGCACGCACCACGTGGAGGATTTGCAGGGGTATTTCATGGGGCGGTTGGAGAAAATGCTGGCGGCCAAGGGCAAAAAACTGCTCGGTTGGGACGAGATTCTGGAGGGTGGCATCTCTCCCGGCGCCACGGTGATGAGCTGGCGGGGCATCAAAGGCGGCATCGAAGCGGCGCAGATGGGCCACGATGTGGTGATGACGCCCACGACCTTCGCCTATATTGACTACACGCAGGGCGACCCGACCGTGGACCCCCGCATCTACGCCCGGCTCCGCTGCCAGAAATCGTACAGCTTCGAACCCGTGCCGGATGGTGTAGATGCCAAGCATATCCTCGGTGGGCAGGGCAACCTCTGGACGGAGCAGACGCCGACTTTCCGCTACCTGGAATACATGACCTACCCACGGGCCTGGGCGCTGTCGGAGGTGTTTTGGTCGCAGAAAAAGGACAAGAACTGGGACAGTTTTGCGAAGCGGATGGAGGCGCATTTCCAGCGCTCAGATGTGGCCGGGAAGAACTACTCCAAGGCGGTGTACGACCCCATTGTGTCTGCCAAAAAGGACGGCGACAAGCTGGTGCTGGTCATGGCGCCGGAGATGCCCGGCCTCGACCTTTTCTATTCCATTGACGATACGATGCCGGACGACCATTCGACCAAATATGCCTCACCTGTGACGCTGCCCGAAGGGCCGATTACGCTGCGGGTGCAGGCTTATCGGGGCGGGGAGGCGATTGGGCATTTGATTACGCTGAAAAGGGGGGAGTTGGAGAATAGGGTGGGGTGGTAGGTATATCTGTTGGTCAAGTGCTTGATGTGGACTAAGCCGAAATGTACCCAACGAACACTTGACCAACAGCGTTAGTGCTTGAGTAATCTTATTTATTAATAACGGTTTGTGCCGGCGTTCGTGGGGGCGCATAGCCCCCATGAACGCTGGCACTTTGTTATAGGGCGTTTTCTTTTTTTACAATTTATAGTTCAATTTGACAGTCAAAAGTGCTGCGCTATATTTTTTGTCAATATTCAGGTCATGAATAGGGTTATTATAAGTGTTAGTTAAACCCTGATAATATTTGACCATTGGAATCAACTCTATTTTGTCATTTTCAAAAATCTTGTACCCTATTCCAACAATTCCAATCAAAGAAAATTCTTGCGTATATGAAGTCAAGTCCGGAATGTAATAAATTTCACACCCACCTATGGGCTCTGGATAGTCCTGTACCGCTTTAATGTTGTATCCACCCACTAATCCAAAAGTAGCAATTAGTTTTCTTGATTTGAGTAAATGAATGTTAGCTGAAACGGGTATTGTTAAATAGTCGATTTTACCAACAAGTTGATTTTTTACACCTTTTTCAAAAATGTAGCAGGTTGAATGACGATATCCCAGTTTCAAATAATGAAGTCCTGTTGAAAATGATAGCCTGCCATTATATTTGAAATCAAAGTTCAACCCTCCATAATATGTATTCCTTCTGTTTTCAAAATCACTGACCTCATAATCAGTATTAATAGAAGAAATGATTCCTAACTCACCACCGATTGATAGTTTTTGTCCAAATACGGTAGTTGTAATTGTCAGAATAATGGTTACAAATAAAATCGTTGCTCTCATTTTTTTATCTTTTTTAATGCCCTATAACTACTGGATACACGCACTTTTGACCTCACTACGCAGTCAAAACTGCGTATATTTCGCCAATGAACGACCATCAAAACCTAACCGAACAGCTACGCCATTGCCTTTCCAATCGCCCAGCCATCAGCTTGGATAGGCTTGCCTTGGAACTTGACATAGATAGAACGAACCTTCAAAAAATAGTGCAAGGGAAACGGAGCATCCCGCAGGCGAGGCGAGGGGACTTCCTCCGTATCATGGTCAAGTACGGTTGTTTGCAGGTTTGATTCGTTGCGGCTTTCAATGCCCGGTGTGGCCTTGGCCAATGCTTTTCATCAGCGCTAAATACATGGCAAATCAAATCAATAAAATCTACATGGCCAAACATCTGGAGCAATTTTAAAACCCTTCGTAATTTCGCTCCACCAAACAGCCAAATTCATTTAATGCAAAACCAATTTTTATGGAAACTGCACCTTCCTATTTCGATAATGAAACCATGCTCTTACTCGGTTTGGTCATAGTATTTGCCATCGGCTTCTTGATTTTGCGCAAGCAAGGCAAAAGGAAGGCGAATAAGGGTTGATATGGTTGGATAAAATTGAAAAGGGTTGATAATGCCCGGTGCACCATCAACCCTTTTCAACTTTAATAAACGGTTATTCAACCTTAATCAACCAAAGCAATTTTCTTGCTACCAACTGCCTTATCCGTCCGTACTTCAACGGTATAAAGGCCCTTGGGCAGCCCTTCCAAAGAAATGGTGGCTTGGCCGATATTGGTGCTTTTCTTCACCGTGCGGACCACTTGTCCGACATTGTTGAAAACCCTTACGCCCATTGCCTCGCCCGTGTTTTCTAGCAAGATGTTCAGCTTTCCTGTGGTCGGGTTCGGATAGGCCGTGAACGCCAACTGCGGTAATACCGACTCGGTTCCAAGCACCTCGCCGCCGTCAATCGGTGTGTCACTGTTGGTGATGAAATAGCAGGAAACAATCAGGTGTGGGTTGTAGCCGTCGTTGCAATCGCAAGAGGCGTTGGTCACGCAATTCGGGTTGTCTGCGTTGCAAAGGTCAACATAGTCCTCGTCGAAAACATAGTCGAGCGCCACGGAACTTTGGTTGAGGAAGGCCGCCATGTCGTAGTCAAACCAAGGGGCAATCGAACCTGGGCACCAGCCTGCCCTTGCATGGAACCAAGTGCCGTTTTGCGGGGAGCAGGCATCCGGGTTCGGGTTGCAGGTTTGCCAGTTGTGCTGCTCGAAAGTCTGTGCGCCGTTCACCCAGATATGGTGGGTGTCTTCGTGAAATTCGGCGGCATTGCCCGTGTTGTTGTCGCCCCAGCCATGGCCCGTTGACACCAGTTTCAGCTTGGCTGCTTTGGTATTGGCGGGGATAGTGATTGCCTTTTCTGGTACTGGCTGCAAATTGGCCGGGTTGCCAAAATTGAAAGTCTCCTCCCAAACTGGGGTGATGGAGCTGTACGGATTGGACGGAACGCCTTGGTCATAATCGAGGGTAAGGGTGTAAAGGAAGCCATTGCCGAGTGTCCCTAAATTGACCCTAAACCTGATTTTGCCTTGCAATGCCGACATGAAATCCGTCACGTCAATGCTGTGCGAACAAGCCACGCCATAAGGCGTGATGTAGCGGAAAAGCTCGTACCATTCGCCGTTGTGCCCCTTTATTTCGATGCCGGAAATACGGTCCCAAGGGTCGCAACCACCCGGTGGGCATTCAATGTTCAGGTACGCCGTTATTTTGTTGAAAGCACCGAGATAGCTGGGCAGTTCAGCTTCCATTTCAACCACACCATTGTTCACATCTGCCCAAATATCTTCAAAAGCAACCACTGTTTCGTTTTGTGCCGTATTGACAATATTGATGTTCACGGTTTCCGTTGCGGCTGCGCCGAAATTATTGGTAGAAATGATTTTCACCTGTTTGCTGCCGTAAGCCGTGGGTGTCCACCAAGCGGTGTAGTGTCCATTGCCCCAGTCTTTTGCGGGTATTTCGATGCCGTCAATCTCGAATTTCAAACCGCCGACGCTGAACAGCGGCGCATAACCAATACTTGCAATGGCTGCCAATTGGATGGGTTTGAGCGTTGGCACAAACACATCGCCAGCGAGCGGGCTGCGGGCATCAATCGTCGGCACGTAGGTGTTCGGGTCGAGCACGGCAAAGGTGTTCAAGAGGTCAACGGCGGGATTGTAAGTGCCATCGCCACCTTGACTCGCCCGCACGGTCACATCGCCGGGTACGCCCGTCAGCGTCACCGTGTTGCCGTTCAAAGTGGCTGGGCCGGATACGATTTCATAAGACACCGGAAGCCCCGAACTGGCGGTCGCATCCAATTGGAACGGCTGATCAGTGACCAATTTGGTCGGTATCTGCGGAAAGGTAATGGCCTGAAAACTCACGTCCAGCATGCCGCCAAAGTTGGAGGTGTTGCCATTCAGTGCAAAATTGAGCAGGTTGCCGTCCTGGCCGTCGCCCGTTTCGCTGTCCAGCTTGCTGATAGACGTGTTGTCGCCGCCGGGCACACCTTGGTTGAACTTGTAGTAAGCTTGCAGCCCCGGTTCGTCGCCGTTCAGTTCGTTGTCCATCATGTCCTGGATTTCTGGCTGGGTGAGCGCTTTGTTCCAAAGTGAGACTTCATCTGCCCGGCCTCCAAACACGAAATCGAAGCCACCGAGCAGGCATTTACCAATGGTAAATGGCTTATTGGTGGCAGTGAAAGTACCGGATGCCACTTTCGAGCCTTTCAATTGGCCATTGATGTATAACCTAACTTGGCTCCCATCGTACACCCAAGCCCAGTGCTGCCATACCTGTGGCACGACGCTGAAGTTCGGTGCAACCACTTCGTGCAAGCCCGTGCTGGTCACCAAGCGGCACTCGACCGTGCCGTTGTTGAGTTGAATCAAATACATCTCGCCGGTGCCAGTGCCACCGCCCCGGATGCTCATCATGCCTTGGCCATAGCCAAGTGCATCATGGTAA
>JBGSWN010000069.1:0-3719 GCA_041752395.1 Saprospiraceae bacterium
CTGTGTAGTGTTCGTGGATGCACAGCTTTGGCCCGTGTACTTGAGCTTCAAGGTTTTGGGCTTGCCGCTGTTGCTATCACAGCAGTCCGAACCCATTGGAGGGGGTGGGGGAGGTGGGCAAATTGTTGAGCCCACACCGCCAGCACAGTTGTTGGTGGTGCTAAGGGTAACGGTAGCCGTACCGGTGGACGAATAGGTTACTGTGTGCGGCCCGATGCCGGTGGCTGTCGAAGGTGTCGCATTGGCTCCAAAGTTCCAGGTGTAAACGAAACAGGAGTAGCCGAGGTCAGTAGCCTTGTAGATAATCTGTGTGTTTTTGCAAACTGGGCCTGCATTCGTACTGGAGTTGTTGTTGATGGTGAAGACCGGCGTTGGGCAGGTTGGCGGCGGTGGCGGTGGGGCAGGAGCATTGCAAACCGTATTGTCCGCAAGCGTAATTTTGTTGAGCTTGAGACTGCCAAGTTGGTCGCCCGCTACGAGTGGTGTCGAACAAGAGGTGTGGATTTTCACCGCTTGCAGCAAAGAGCCACCCTGGCTGCTGTAAACATTGAAGTAAGTGTTGGAAGGGAAGGTGGAGCTGCCACCTGAAATTGAATTTGCAGTGAATTCAGCATTCAGGTTAACAGAGCCAGCGAAGTAAGTGCCTCCAGAGCCATCATCGTTCTTACTTACAGTAATGTAAACACTGGCAGCATTGCTTGGCCCAGAACCCGAGCAAGACCACTTGCCAGCTTCTTGGCATGTAACAGAGGCACTGCATGGCAGGCCATTGTATTGCAAAACCAGCGATTTTGGTTTGCTGCCGTTACAACAGGTCTGACATTGTGCGTTCATTGTTGTGTTGATACTGAAAAAGGTAAGGGTGGCCAAAACAAAAAGGCGGACTCCCTTTGACAGTACCGACAATCTTGTCATTTCGTTGAATGACAAGAGGTTCATGTGAAAATGTTTTTTCATTAGTGTCAAAAATTTTAGTTAATAAATGTAGAATTTAACACATAACCCAAGCAGTAGCATGGGCTATAAGCATAAATGTTTAAATGTCTAAGGTTTTAGCTTAGACAAGCGGAAAGGAACTCAATATTTGAATGGTAAGGTAAGAAAAAAGAAGGTTTAAGAAGTAGCTTCTTACTTATCTACAAAAGTAAAATTTTTATGTAAAGCATCCTTTGAAAGAGTTTAAAATTTGTGATAATTCTTAATTATTTCTTTGTTTATACCTTATATATGTTAGATTTCATGTTTATAGATAATGTAATGCGAAAAAGATAGCTGCCCCAGTAATGAAGCAACTATCTTTTGATTTCCAAGAGATATGATTATATTCTACCAACCATTAGCT
The DNA here is from genome assembly GCA_041752395.1 of Saprospiraceae bacterium. Lineage (GTDB taxonomy): Bacteria > Bacteroidota > Bacteroidia > Chitinophagales > Saprospiraceae > UBA6168. Next base: position 1,343 of record JBGSWN010000069.1, read on the forward strand.
GTTTAGCAATAGGCCGTTTACCAGGTACATTAAGCCAGACGACATAGTAGCCTTCATGCAAATCCCGAATGTCCATCTGGTAGTTTTTACTCCATACTTCATCGAGTTCGAAACGCTTAATTTCCAAACCAATGTTATTGAAGATAGTAATCGTCACATTCTCGCTTCCAATGATTTTCTCAAGATTCAGTTTCACAAAACTGTTCGCTGGGTTCGGGAAAATGGTATAATCCAAAACCTTTGCAAAATTGACTTTTTGTGCTTCTGAATAAGAAAAACTGCCGTCAGCATTTACCAGCTTTAACCGGTAATAATTGTCACCAGTTGCAGGTTCGAGGTCAAAGTCTTCGTAAATTTCTTTGCTTTGGCCGCCTTTAGAAATTTGTTCGCTGATTTGCTTGAATTCAATGCCATCGGTAGAGCGTTCCACCACGTATTTTTCAACCAGGTATCCACTGCTGTGATTCCAGTAGAAGCTTGTTAATTCCTCCGCTTTGGTTGCTTCGAATTGCAGGCCTTCAGGTTGGTATCCCTCCAAGGCACTAACGACATTGACCGTTTGAATTTTTTCACAAATCAGGGTAGATGGAGCTGCTGAGTAATATTGCACTTTAACAAAATAGCTGCCTGCGGGAACAGGGAAGGTTGCCGTAGGGACGGCACAACCTCCATAGCAACTGTGCGCCTGGGCCCAGGTAGTAGCATTAAGAATTAGTACCGCAGCTACAGGTGCTCCCGACAAGCCACTGACGGTAATGCTTCCATTGCCGGTGGTGATGCCAATATTGTTGCAGTTTGGTGTATTGCTACCACTGCAATTTGGGTCAATTCCCAACGAAATAATATTTGACTCAATAAAGGTCGAACAACCTACACGGCGTGAGCAGCGCAGATAACAAGTCTGTTGGGTCACTACACCTGGGCTGAAGGTTAGGCCACTTGCGCCCGGTATCATTGACCAGTGCGGGTCAAGCCCAGCAGCAATTTGGGCGGCTGTCGTGGTAGGAAAGGTGCAAGAAGTCGTGCTTTTTAGCCAAACAACTTCAAGAGCTCCTGAACCACCAGTCGGGGAGATGCAGTTTCCAATGGTGGGAGCAGGGCCAGATGTAGGGCAATATTGAATAGCTGAATTACAGTCGGTGCCAAAGCCGATAGTACCTCCAAGTGTAATATTGTCGCAAACGGAAACAGGGGTCCCAGCACAACCGCAACCATCTGCTGTAACTTTATCATTGACGGTATTGGGGTTGCCATCGCTACAAGGGGAGCCTGGCGCTGCTGGAAAGGCCGGGTTGTCTGGCTGACAATCTTGGTTGTTGCAGACGCCGTCGTTGTCGTTGTCACCTTGTCCAGCACATGGTGACGGCGGAGCAACATAAACGCCGCTTGTGCCGGAAGTCATGCTGAATTTGTTGGTTGTAGTGTACCAGCCACCAACGAAAATTCCGTTGCTCAAGGAAGATGTTTGCCCGGAGGAAGCATCACCTGTTGTAAGCCAATTGTAAATCTAGCAGCGCATTTCAAAGAAGTTCATGGAAGCTGAGAACTTATATACAATACCCAATGCCTATTCCGGCCAATCAATCTCCTCCTCTTCGATAATCTCCTTCACCCGGCCCACTTCGCCAGTATCCAAGCGGACTTTGATGCCGTGCGGGTGCTGCGGAGCATTGGTGAGTATCTGCGTCACGACGCCCTCGGTAAGGTCGCCGCTGCGCTGGTCTTCCTTCAGCACGATGCGGACGAGGAGGCCGGGGCGGATGTTTTTTCGGTAATTGCCTTGCATGGTGTTCGTTTTTACTTGTTTTGCAAAGCTAGGGTATTCGTTTGAAAAAAACTTTTCACGTACACGCAACGAAACGCCTGTACCTCCGATTTAGGAAAGGTAAGCGGAAATGCATTTCAATTATTGAGTTATTAAGTTATTGCGTGATTGGGATATTCTATATTGGAATCTTCTCAATTGCACAATCACTCAATAGCTCAATATCGCAAAGCATCATTCTCAACTCGAAAATTAAATTCATTTAAAATGAAAAATATAGGATTCCTTTTGCTGGTTGCCATGTTGGCGTTCACCGGTTGCAGAAAAGACATTGATAAAGTCACCGTCGAAGAGACTAAATATGTACCTGAAATCCTGAAAAAATGGGAGCAGGAAATCAAGAACGTGAACGGTGACCTCACGGGCTTCGTGGCCGATGAATCTGGAGCGCCAGTGCCTGGTGCTGCGGTGAAAATGGGTACGCTCACAACGACGACCGATACCTACGGACACTTCTTTTTCAAAGGTGTTCAGATGAACGCCAAGGGCAGTTTCGTGCGGGTGGAAAAGGTGGGCTATTTCCTCGGTAGCCGTCGGTTTTTTGCCATAAAA
>JBGSWN010000070.1:0-15994 GCA_041752395.1 Saprospiraceae bacterium
TGGGGCGGCGGCGGCGGCGGTGGATTTGGCGGCTTCGGCGGCGGCGGGTTTGGTGGCGGTGGCGCTGGCGGGAGCTGGTAGTCTTTAAGTTTGCAGTTCGACAGTTGGCAGTTTGCAGTCAGTTTGCAGTTAGTTTGACAGTTGTACAGCAGTGACTGCTTGAACTAACAAAGCGCTAGTATTTTCAGTAAATACTAGCGCTTTGTCGTTTTTTTATGTGCTGGACTAAATGACTGCTGGCTGACTGGCAACTGTCGAACTGTCGAACTGCCAACTCAAAAGACTGACTGCCAACTGTCGAACTGTCAACTTAAAGAAACTGCCAACTACTTCTTCACCACCGTATCCTCCAATCGGTTCGCCATCCGCTGAATGGCATCAATGATATTGTCGAGTGGTTTTGGATAATTCACGTACTGGATGTTCAGATTATCCTTGCCCCAAATGGCGATGGTCACCATTTTTTTATGGTCGCCGTAGGTGATGGCGAGGCGGAGCGGGATGGGCGTCGGTTTTTCGCCTTTTCGTTTTTGGCATTGCTGGTTGGGGCAGTCGTAAGCACGTTCAAAGTCGAAAAAGCCTTGTTTCAAAACATAGTCGGCGAACATTTCCAGCTCTTCCCTCGGTATGTTTTTCTTCGTAACAAGTAAGCCGTTGTGAACGCTTTGGTACTCTTTGATGAGCCGCCCGTCCGAATTTATTTTGATGAAATCCTTCAAAACAGGGTCAATGCCGCCGTAGTAGCCGCCGCCGATCAGCTCCACGCTGATGTAAACTGGGGGTGGCCCGGCAGGTACTTCCGACTTGCTTTTTTTACGACGTAAAAACGCCAGCCAGTCCTTTTTCTGCTTTTTCTTGCGAATACCACCTTTATTCTGGGAGCCGTCGGTGTCCACTTCCACGAGCACTTCGGGCAGTTCGTTGGCGGGTTTTACGAAGGGCGCATCCTTGCTGTCCACCCGCACGAAATGGTACTGGTAAGTGCCTTTGCTGTTCTTTTGCGTGAATTCCAACACCATCACCGACTTGTTCAGCTGAACGATGTCGAACTTGTTCACATGCTGAAAACTGTAAAAAAGCGACCGTCCGTTCAGGCTCCAATTGCCACGGGTCATCTTGCCGTTCAGGAACTCCTGGTAGGTATAATCGTAGCGGAAATAAAGGAAAAAATCGTAGTTCTGGTCGGCTTTGTGGATGATGGTATTGGACTCCTTGTGAAGCGTGTACATGTATTTCCACTTCGACTCCACGAAAAGGCGCTCATCCGGCCCATTGAACACGGCCCCGGCATCCTGTGCGGTCAATTGCATGAAAAAGGCGGTGAAAAGGCCCACCACTGCCAGTCGCCACCTAAGTGCATTTCTCATGGTAAAATAGATTTGTCAGTAAAGTCTGGGGAAGACCTAGCAAAAAGTTAACCACGTTAACGCCCGCAAATTATATGATAATTTTTTAGCAGGCAAATTTGAGGGAAAAATTACGGCTTCCAAAAAGGAAAAATCAGGCCAATTAAATGGCAGCGTGAACATAATTAAATAGGTCACAAAATTTTGAAAGGTTCGCAGCCGTTGAATTTTGGTAGTTTTGCCGCCGCTCAAAATCCTGCTGAATTTGGCAGGCAAGGGCCACAAATCAAGCAATTGAACCTTTCGCTTAAAATAGCCCGGCGATACCTTTTCGCCAAAAAATCCACGAATGCCATTAATATCATCACGGGTATTTCGGTGGTGGGCATCGCTATTGGGGCGGCGGCGCTGGTGCTGGTACTCAGCGTGTTCAATGGCTTCGAAGACCTCATCATCGGCCTGTTCAGCAAGTTCAACCCGGACGTGAAAGTGACCGCCACCATTGGCAAAACCTTTGAGCCGGACTCGCTGAAACTGGCGCAAATCAAGGCGCTGCCAAGCGTGGAACTCGTTTCCGAAACGCTGGAGGAAGTAGCATTTTTTGAGTACGGTCAAAGTCAAGATTTCGGCATTGTGAAAGGCGTGGACGATAATTATCACCGGGTCAGCGGCATTGACTCTGCCATTTTCGAAGGCCAATACCGCCTCACCAACGGCGAGCGGAACCTCGCCGTGCTGGGCGGCGGCGTGAGGAACAAGCTCCAGGTGGACCTAGAAGACCCCTTCGGCCTGCTCAGTATTTACATGGCAAAACGAGAGAAGACGGGCGGTTTGGAGCAGCCTTTCAAAAAGCGGATTGCTTACCCCGCTGGCACATTCAAAATCCAGCAAGACTTTGATAATCAATACATTCTGGTTTCGCTTGACTTCGCCCGTGACCTCATCGGAGCTTACGGAGAAGTGAGCGCCTTGGAGATAAAACTTAAACCTGGTGTTGATAAGAAACAAGCCATCACCGCCATCAGGGGTGTGCTCGGCGAGGAGTTTCAGGTGAAAGACCGTTACCAACAGGACGAGGCGTTCCTCAAATTGATGAACATTGAAAAATGGATGAGTTTCGCCCTGCTCAGCCTCACGCTGGTACTGGTCGCTTTCAACATGATAGGCTCGCTCTGGATGATTGTTTTGGAGAAAAAAGCCGACATCAGCATCCTAAAAAGCATGGGAGCGAACGACAGCACGATACGGAATATCTTTTTGGGACAAGGCTTTTTACTCTGCATTTTGGGCCTGATTTCAGGTTTGGTCATCGCCGTTGTGCTGTATGCTTTGCAAAAACTCTTCGGCATCGTTCCCATCCCCGAAGGCTTTGTGGTCAATGCTTACCCCATCAGCATGAGGCTGGTGGATGTGCTGGCGGTCGCCGTGGTGGTGATTGCAATTGGGGTAATTGCCTCCGTGCCTGCTGCCCATCGTGCCAGCAAAATACCAACGTTGGTTAGGGAAGAGTAGTGGATTTTGGATTTACGATTTACGATTTTGGAAGCTACGTAAGTTAAGCAGTCGCCAATCGTAAATCCAAAATCCAAAATCCAAAATCGTAAATCCCCTTATCTTTGCCGACTTTTTACTTTGAACTTCCCGACCTACGGTACGGGATTTCGTTAACTCAATTTTACTTTGAACTTCAAACATGGAAGACTGGGAACTTGATTTTGAATGGCTGAAAGTGCGGAACCTCGTCAAAGATGCCCTCAAACAGGACGTGCTGCCCGATATGAACGCCATTTTGTTGCTCATCGGCGTGCAGGAACTCGGCCGCTGGAAGGCCATTTTTACGAAGGAAGAAAAACAAGACCTGATGCACATCGCCGTGTGCAACCTGATGAGCTACGACGGGTATTACGAGTTCAAAGGCCGTGATGCCGACGGCTGGCCGCACTACGACAGTGTAAAGCCATTTACCCAAAAAGGTGCTAAAACGCAGGAAATCTACCTCAAAGAAAAGGTCATCCAATACTTTCGGGAGTGGCAAGCTGCCCACGGTGAGACCGTGAGCGACAATACTGGTGCATTAAACTAACAACCTGATTTTCAGAACTTTATAAAAAAGAATCAAACATGAAGAAGCTTGTATTTTTCTTTTCGCTTGCGCAAATTCTATTTTTGGTAGCCTGCGGCAACAACGGCCAAACGGAAACCACTGGCGAAACCCGAACGGAGGCTACTACCCCAGGTGGCGATGCCATGTTGCTCATTGAAACCAGCATGGGCAATATCAAAGTCAAACTCTATGACTCAGCGCCAGAGCACAAGAAAAACTTCTTGAAACTGGCCAAAGAAGGCTACCTCGACAGCACTTTGTTCCATCGGGTCATCCCCGGTTTCATGATTCAAGGCGGCGACCCTGACTCGAAACGTGCACAGCCTGGCCAGCAGCTTGGTGCAGGTGGTCCCGGCTACACCATCCCCGCCGAAATCGGAGCGAAACACTTCCGTGGCGCACTTTCCGCTGCTCGCCAAGGCGACCAAGTGAACCCGGAGAAGCGCAGCAGTGGCTCGCAGTTCTACATTGTTCAGAACGGCCCAGTGCCAGCGGCGCAGCTCGATCAAATCATTGCGCAAAAAGGCTTACAGTACACACCGGAAGAGCGGGATTACTACCTAAAAGTGGGCGGAACGCCATTCCTTGATGGTGACTACACCGTTTTTGGGACGGTGGTCGAGGGCTTGGACGTCGTGGACAAAATTGCTAGCGCACAGCGTGACCCAAATGACCGCCCTTTGCAGAATATTGCGATGAAAGTTAAAGTGCTCTCTGAGTAAGTTTCAAATTATGAGCTTCGAGTTTCGAGCCATCCAACTCGAAACTCGAAGCTCCAAGCTCACAACTCAACAAAAAATGGTTCGTTTTCTTCAGTTTTCAGTGTTTTTTTGCCTTGCGGCAATGGCCGTTTCCTGTGGGAAGCCCATCGCCAATTTCACTTTTTCCGACGGAACGCATGTGGCGCCTGCTTCGGTAAAATTTGAGAATAGCTCCCAAAATGCCGACCGGTTCGAGTGGGATTTTGGCGACGGAAGCCCAATGACGGAGATGGCCGCACCTGGTCATGTGTACGGTGCCAGCGGGAATTATACCGTAAAACTGAAAGCTACAAAGGGCAAAAAAACGGCTGTAACCGAAAAGCGAATCCAAGTGACAGCGCCTGCTGCTTGCCTCGTGGAATTCGAGACGTACTATGGCACAATGACCATCCAGCTCTCCAACGCCACGCCGCAGCACCGTGATAATTTCCTGAAATTGGCGGAAGAAGGTTATTTTGACGGCATGTTGTTCCATCGGGTCATCGAGGGATTCATGTTGCAGGGTGGCGACCCTGACTCGAAGAAGGCCAAGCCTGACCAAGCATTGGGCATGGGCGGCCCCGGCTACACTGTTCCGGCAGAATTCGTTGACTCGTTGGTGCATGTGAAAGGTGCCCTCAGTGCCGCTCGCCAAGGCGACCAAGTGAACCCGCAAAAGCGCAGCAGTGGCTCGCAGTTTTACATCGTGCAGGGCAAGCCGTTATCAGTGGAGGAACTGAGTTTGATTGAGGCAAAAAAAGGCATCCGCTACACCAAGCAGCAGCGTGATGCTTATACCACGGTTGGTGGTACGCCGATACTCGACCGGGAATACACGGTTTTTGGGCAGGTGGTCAGTGGCTTGGACGTGATTGATAAAATCGCAGCCATGGAAACCGACCCCCGTGATCGCCCCAAAGTGGACGTGAAAATGAAAGTGAAAGTCATTAAATAGCTTACAGCTAGCAACTAAAAAGGTAATACATGGAGACGAAAAACATACTTGGAATTGACGTGGGCGCATCTGGAATAAAAGGTGCAATTGTAAACCTTGAAACGGGCGAACTGGCTACGGAACGGGTCAAATTATCCACCCCAAAACCCGCCACACCAGATGCCGTGGCCGAGGTGGTAATTAATCTAGTGGAAAAAATCGGCTACGATGGCGACTTGGTAGGCTTAGGTTTTCCGTCCATCGTGAGGCATGGCGTGGCATACAGTGCTGCCAATGTTGACCCAGGCTGGGTCGGCACCAACATCGAAACATTGCTCACCACGGCACTCGGCAAGGAGGTCATTGCCATGAACGATGCCGATGCGGCGGGCTTGGCAGAAATGCGGTTTGGCAAAGGCTTGGGCAAGGACGGCATGGTCATCCTCATCACGATTGGTAGCGGGCTTGGTTCGGCCTTGTTTTACAACGGCCACTTGGTGCCTAACTCAGAGTTTGGGCATTTGTACCTGCATGGCTGGGTTGCAGAGCACTATGTTTCCAATACTGCCCGTAAAAAATACGAGATGTCATGGTCGGGTTTTGGCAAGCGCTTCAATGAATACCTGGTACATATTGACCGTCTTTTATCACCGGACTTGGTGATTCTGGGCGGCGGCATCAGCAACGAATTCAAGCAGTTTTCCGACAAAATAGACAGCGGACTGAACGTTACCACTGCTGCCATGTTTAACAATGCGGGCATCATTGGTGCGGCATTGTACGCTTATGAAGCCAAGTTCGGCGAACTTCAACCTATTCCTAAAACAGTTTAAAATACAAAAAAATGAAGCTTCTGAATATTTCCCTTTTGATGTTTTGTGTGTTTGCACTGGCTACCGCTTGCAAGCCAAAAGCCAAATCAGATTACACAACCGTCAAAATTGACGATTTTTTCGAGTTGAAAATGAACCAGTCGGTCGTAGTCGCTGACAATGACTTGAAACTCACATTTACTAGTGTGGCCGAGGATTCCCGCTGCCCAAAATTCACCAACTGCATCCAAGAAGGGCAGGTCAGGGCTAGGTTTTCGGCAGTTATTGATGGCAAGAGCCAGGTTTTTGAAGTTGCTCGAAAGGCCACTGAAACGGGCGCTGAATCCGCCACGGTTGGTAAATTCAAAATTCAAGTTTACGATGTGCAGCCTTACCCTGAAAGCGGTAAGAAAATCGACCCAGTAGAATATAAAGTACGCATGTCTATCCGTAAAATCTGATACGCTGAGGTTTTGATTTTCATAAAAAGCCTCCGCTGCCTAACTGGCAGCGGAGGCTTTTTTTTTGAAAAAACAGCTATCTCTTCTTTATTTCTTGACATTTTTCACCCTCAAAAACTGCCTTTCGTCGTTGCAAACGTACCGTTTATCAAAAATTCCTTGCTAAAGAAGCTACCTTGTATTGCACAGTACCTTGCGACGTATTATCTTTGTCCCATGAAAGACATCAGACAGGAGACTTTAGGTATTAGGAGGCAAAAGCAATCATGATTCTAAAGTCTATCATCCAAAGTCTAATTTCTATAATAAAATGAAAGTTCAAGGACTCTTAGACAATACCACACAGCAGATGCGGAAGGGCATTTTGGAGCTCTGCATCCTCTCCATCATCTCCGATGAGGGCGAGGCTTACCCAACGGACATCATCAAGCGGCTCGAAAAGTCGGAACTGATGGTGGTGGAGGGCACGATGTACCCGCTGCTCGCCCGCCTCAAAAGCGCCGGCCTGCTTGATTACACTTGGCGGGAATCGGCCAGCGGCCCTCCCCGCAAATACTACGCACTGACGGACGACGGAAAGGAGTTCCTCGGCGGCCTGATGACCACCTGGCACCAGTTGGTGAACGCCGTGAGCCAATCCACCCAAAGCTTGTCCACCAACTAATCAGTCTGCAACTGGCTGAAAACCAATTGCTTACCAATTCACAACTAACGAATTCAATCAATCATACAATGACTAAGGTATTCAATATCAATCTCGGCGGCCTGCCCTTCACCATTGACGAAGATGCCTACGAGACCCTCAGTAGTTACCTGAAAACAATCCACCACCACTTCCGCAGCTCCGAGGGCTACGAAGAAATCACGACCGACATCGAGGCTCGGATGGCCGAACTGTTCCAGGAGAAAATGGGCAGCCGCCAGATTGTTTCGCTGAAGGATGTGAACAGCGTCATCACCATCATGGGCACGCCGGAAGACTTTGGTGCCGAGCCTTTGGAGGAGGATTTCAGGGCCGATGAGCCAAGCTCCAAGTTTGGCAAGAAGTTCAAAATCAAGACGGGCAAGCGCCTTTTCAGCAACCCCGATGAGAAGGTTGTCGGTGGTGTTTGCTCTGGCATTGCCGCCTATTTCGGCATCGCCGACCCGCTGTGGGTGCGGTTGTTGTTCATCCTGTTCACTTTTGTGGGCGGATTTGCAGTTGCCTTGTACCTCATTCTGTGGGCCATTTTACCGAAGGCAGTGACCGCCAGCGATAAGCTGGCCATGCGGGGCGAGCCAATCAACGCCAGCAATATCGGTAAAATCATCGAGGAAGAATTCGACCATGTTTCGAAGAAAGTGAGTGACCTGAGCGAGGAAATCAAAGCCGAGTTTGGATCCAAAAAAAAAAGTACAGGGCCGCAGCCTGAAGATTCGTCGGGAGCCGATGCGTCCGCTGGAGGGCATCAGTTTAGAGCGGCCGCTTCCGAGGGGATTCATTTTCTGAGCAGTATCATCGCAACCCTGGGCGGGGTCATCCGCAAGGTCATTGAAATCATTGTGAAAATCATTCGCCCCATCGGTTTCATCATTGGGATAGGCCTGGTGGCCATGTTGGTACTTTTCTGGGTGTCCTCCGTGGCTGGGCTTTTCGTGGGCTTGCCGTTTGCTGGATACTTGGTCCCGGGCTCCACTTTTCTCACCAGTTTGGGCGCTGTGAACATCCTGATTTTCTTGGGCGTGCCACTACTCACGCTGGCATTGGGCGTCATGCGATTGTTCATGCGTACCAATTTAAAACCACGCTGGACGGCGGGATTGTGGCTGTTTTGGTCACTCAACCTGGTCAGTCTCATATTCGTAAGCGTTCGCACAGTGAGGGACTTTTCGCAAGGGGGCGACGTCAGCCTCGGCAGCAATACCACCGATTTTGCGCCAAGCGATACGCTGTTCATTGATTTCGAAGAAAACCCCTACCAAGAGAGCATCGTGAACTTTGGCGGGGAACTGTTCATCTCGGACGACAAGCTGATTTCTGAAAATATCCGGGTGAAAGTGGAGCAGTCCGAGAGCAACAAATTTGAAGTTTACCAATCCAATTACTCCCGTGGGGAGGGCATCGGCGAGAGCCAGCAACTGGCCAGCAAAGTGAACTACCAATACCGCATCGAAGGCAACCGCCTCGTTTTGCCTAGGCTTTTTGAGATAAAAAAAGGCGAAAAATGGCGTGCGCAACGGGTGAATATCATCATCAAAGTACCAAATGAAAAATGGGTGCGCCCCGGCAAAAACTTCGACTGGGGCAACCTCGACCTACAAGTGGACGACAAGTTTGCATTCCCGTGGTGGGAAAGTGAATATGCTTGGAAAATGGGCAAGGACGGCCTTTTCAACCCCGATTTTGCGAAGCAGCACGAAGAAAAAGAAAACGACCTGAGCAGCTACCGTGACTTCACCAAAATCAGGCTGGAAGGCGAGGTGGAACTGGACATTCACCAATCAGGCGAGTATGCCGTGCGGTTTGCTCGGGGTGAAGATGAGCGGGAGGACGTGGAAATCCGGCAAGATGGCGATGTACTTGTCATCTCTGGCGAACCCAACGGCAAAGTGGTGCTCGACATCACGGCCCCGAACCTTACCGAACTCACTCTCAATAACTCCGACGACGTGACATTGCACGACTTTGATTTAGCTAGCTTTAAACTGGTGAACGACGGCGATGGAAAAGTGGTCTTCAAGGCCAACGTCAACAACCTCGAAGTGAACCTCTCCGGCGACAACCGCCTGAAACTCGTCGGCAACTGCAACTACCTGAAAGCCGTGCTCGACAACGATGCCCGCCTTGATGCCGAGGAGTTCTCGGTGCGGGTGGCCGATGTGACCGCCAGCAACGACAGTTGGGTGAAAATCTCCGCCGCCGATACGCTCTTCCAGCATTTCGACGAGAGCAGCGACTTGGTTTCTAAGCTGAAAACCTCCGTGGTTATTGAGAAGTAGCGTTTGAGTGTTTGAATCATGATTGGAACCCCTCAAATTTTTAAGCAATAATTGACGACAAAATATGAAACGATTATTCATCAGCTTCGCAATATTTGTCGCTTGCGCAATAGGCGTGAAAGCCCAAAAAACGACCAGCAACAAGGCGCTTTTCCAAGAAATCTACACCATGGACAGCTTGTTGTTCACTGCCTTCAACAACCACGATTTGGCGACTGTCGGAAAGATTTTCAGTGAAGACCTAGAGTTTTACCACGACAAAACCGGATTGACGGACCATGCCAAAAATCTCGAAATGCTGGGCCAAATGTTCAAGAGCGAAAACGCACCACGGCGGGAGCTTTTGAAAGAGACGATGGAGGTGTACCCCGTGCCGGGCTTTGGCGCCGTTCAATATGCGCAGCACCGATTTTGTCACCTCGAAAGCGGTCAAATGGATTGCGGCACTTTCAAGTTCGTGCACATCTGGCAGAAAAAAGATGGACAGTGGAAACTGACGAGGATTGTCAGTTTTGACCACTGAAATAAGATACTAAAAATGGTGAGAGAAGGGTTGAAGGGCAGCGGGAGCTGTTGTTCAGCCCTTTTTATTTTTAACTTCAGGTGCTCCAATCGTAAATCCAAAATCGTAAATCGTCTATCCTCTTCGCAGCCTCGCCCGCTGCATCGCCCCCACCGGAAACGTCCGCACAGGCGGTATCTCCTCCCCATCCACTGTCTGGTTCCCCGTCGTGCTTGCGGGCGTCGAACTGCCCGAGATGATTTCCCAAAGCAACTCGTCGCCGACCAGTTCCGTGGTGGTGTAGAGCATCGTGCCTTCTACCTCGAACCACTGCACCAGCTTGCCATTCAGGTAGTACGCCTCCATTTTGATGCTGTTTTTTTCGTCCATGAGGTAAAGGCCCTTGGCGGCGTCCACGGTGAGGAGCTCGTAGGGGCGATTACCGGTCACTTTGTCCTCGCCGTACACGATTTGGAAGGTGTAGCCTCCGGGCAGCGTGTCCAGCGGATGGATGTTCAGTTCCATCGGCAGCTCCTGCAATTTGCCCGTGGCATTGAAGATTTCGAGCGTGCCTTTCCAGTCACCTACCCAAGTGGCGGGGAAGCTGGTTTGACCAAAAAGCAGGCTCGTCAAAAAACAGAGAAACAAGGGAAGAATGGCTTTCATTTATTGATACTTTTGCCGTGAGAAACCCCTCTGTGACTTTTTGCCTCCGTGTTAAAATTAAACACAGAGGCACTGAGGCACTGAGAAAACACAATATATTTTGATGAAAAAATTACTCCTTTTCTTTCTGCTTTCAAGTATTTTCAAAAGCGTTCAAGCCCAAAAATACTTCCAGCAAGAAGTCAACTACCGCATCAACGTGACCCTCGACGACGTGGCAAATACCGTCAAGGGCGACATCATCATCGAGTACACGAACAACTCGCCTAACAAGCTCGATTCTATCTGGATGCACCTTTGGGGTAATGCCTTCAAGAACCAAAACTCGGCGTTTGCGAAGCAAAAACTGCGCAGCGGCGACACGAAATTTTACTTCGCCAAAGATAGCGACCTTGGCTATTACAGCGACCTCGACTTCACGGTTTATGGTCAAAAAATCAAGTGGGGGTACGATAAAAGCAACCCCGATATCGCTGTGCTGCACCTCGCTCAACCTTTGGAGAGCGGTGGCAAAATCGTCTTAAAAACCCCTTTTACCCTGAAAGTACCGGCCTCCTGGAGCCGCCTTGGCCATGTCGGCACATCCTACCAAATGACGCAATGGTTCCCAAAGCCCGCCGTTTATGATGCCCAGGGATGGCACCCGATTCCTTACCTCGACCAAGGCGAATTCTATTCCGAATTTGGCAGTTTTGACGTGAACATCACCTTGCCGGAAAACTACGTGGTGGGTGCTACCGGCGTACTCCAAACGGAGAGCGAGGTGAAGTTTTTAGAACAAAAAGTAGCTGAAACACAGGAACTTATCAAAAATGGCTTCGCTAAAACAGAAGAGTTTCCGCCTTCGGCAACGGCTACCAAAACGCTCCATTTCACTGCTGAGAAAGTCCACGATTTCGCTTGGTTCGCCGACAAGCGCTTCCACGTCGTGAAGGACGAAGCGGTGCTGCCGAGCGGCAAAAAAATCCCGACTTGGGGCATGTTCACCAACGCCGAATCGGACCTCTGGGTCCGTGGCGCCGAATATGTGAAGCGGGCCGTGGAGTTTTACTCCGAACATGTGGGCGAGTATCCTTGGCCGCAGGCCACTGCCGTGCACAGCGCCCTGAGCGCAGGTGGCGGCATGGAATACCCGATGATTACCGTCATCGGCAACAGCAACAGTGCCAGCGGCCTCGACGACGTGATCACCCACGAGGTCGGCCACAACTGGTTTTATGGCCTGCTTGCCAGCAACGAGCGTGACCATCCTTGGATGGACGAGGGCATGAATTCCTACTACGAGTACCGTTATATGCGCCAATACTACGGCAGTCGGGCGGACTTCGGGATGCCCAAATTCTTGACCAACATGATTGACGGCGACCTCTACGAATTTGGTTACCTGTTCCAATGCCGCCGCCGAATGGACCAAGCCCCAGAGACAACCAGCGATGATTTTTCGAGCATCAATTACGGCATCAGTGCCTATGTGAAGCCGGGGTCGGTGTTTGGGCATTTGGAGCAGTACCTCGGCACGGCGGCGTTCGACCGCATCATGAAAAAATACTACGACCAGTGGCATTTTAAGCACCCGCAGCCAAGCGATTTGCAGGCGATTTTTGAAAAAGAATCGGGGAAAAACCTCGGCTGGTTCTTCGATGGCTACCTCAAGTCTATTGACCAATTGGATTATTCGCTTCGCAATATCAGCGGCGATGCGGCGGCTGGCTATCAGGTTTTGGTGAAAAACCGAGGAGAAATCGCAGCGCCGTTCCCCATCACTGCCTATCGGGACACCGTGGCCGTGCGTACGGAGTGGTTCGAGGGTTTTTCTGGTGAAAAAACGGTGGACTTCCCCGCCACCGACTGCGACCGCCTTGTGCTGGATGGCAGCCATGCCACGTTGGATGTTTATCGGAAAAACAATACCATCAAAACGGGCGGCGCTTTCAAGACGCTGGAACCCGTGAAGCTACGGTTGCTCGGCCCGTTTGAGTCTTCGAAAAACACGACGCTGAACCTGATGCCCATCATTGGCTGGAACAAATACGATGGCGGGATGGCTGGTCTGTTGTTGCACAACGGCATCGTGCCTGCCCGAAAGTTCCAGTACCAATTGGCGACCATGTACGGCTTTAATTCTAAAGACCTTGTTGGTGTGGCGAATATGCAGTACAATATTTTTCCGAAGTCCGAGAAGATAAAGCAGTTGAGCATTGGACTTAATTCGAAGGCATTCAATTATAAAGAAAGCTCATATACTTATGTTGATGGCGCTGTGTCAAAAGAATTGCTGCAATACCGGCGCATCGTGCCGTTTGTCCGGCTGGAGCTGATGCGGGCGCCAAACGAGAAATTTTACCAAGAAATACAATTGCGGAGCCTATTTATTCAGCAGCAGTCGCTGGTGGGGGATACTGCGGGTTATTCGCTGAAATGGAATGATAATACCATCAATGAAATCAGTTGGGAATTGGGCGACCGCCGCTCGCTGAATCCATATAGTTTGCGTTTGGCTTTGGAGCAGGGCAATTTTAACGTGGTGAGTAGAAATTATGACTATATAAAACTGTCTGTAGAAGGCAATATGGACTTCAATTATGAGCGCAAACGAAAAATATATACCCGTATATTTTTCGGTAGTTTTTTGAAAAACGGCTACCGCAATGGGTTTCGTTATTCTCCGGTTGCGTTTAATTTGACGGCAGAAGGTTATAATGACTATCGCTTCGACGATTATTATTTTGGAAGAACGGAGAATTCTGGCGGTTGGACGCAGCAGATCCACCAACGGGAAGGCGGCTTCAAAGTACCGGTCGGCAATACCCAGTCCGAAAATGCGGGCCGCAGCAATAATTTCATCCTAGCCATCAACCTCAAGGCCGACCTGCCGCAGGATTTACCGCTTAAACTGCCGCTCAAGCCCTATTTTGATTTTGGTTATTTCGATGATACCCGCCCAATATCCAGCGACCTTAGCACCACCGACAAGATATGGTGGCAGGGTGGGGCAGCCTTGGAATTTGGTAAGGGTATATTCGGCGTATATATCCCCATCGTCAGCTCCAAAAACCTGCGGGGCACGGATAATTTACCGGGGCTATATGACCAGAGTGGGCGGGATAAATTTTTGGAGCGCATCGCATTTACGCTGGATTTAGCAAAATTGAATCCGTGGAAATTGGCGGAGGGGATACAGTTTTAATGGAGAATTGAAAATTGAGAATTGACAATGGAAAACGGGGGTGTACAAACTTCCAATGGCCTCTGGCATTGGCGCATCGTCCAAGTCACCATTGGGCTTTCCCTGCTGAGTTTTGTCGCCATTTTCGCCATTGGCGGCTTCAATGAGGAAAGCACCCGGCAGTGCATCCGCCTGTCGGCAAAGGTGAGCGTGGTGCTGTTCAGTATGGCCTTTTCCGCAGCGGCGGTGCAGCGGCTATGGCCAGGCGTCCTCACGTTTTGGTGGCGGATGAACCGCAAATATTTGGGCATTTCCTTCGCCATTTCCCATTTGCTGCACTTGGCATTTTTGGTGCTGTTGCAGCAATGCTTTCATCCCGTTTTTACGTTGGCAAAAACTTCCTCGCTGGTGGCGGGTGGTGGTGCTTATATCTTCGTGGTTTTAATGCTGCTCACGTCATTCGATGGTATATCCCATTATTTATCCAAAAAACGATGGAAGCTGCTGCACACGGTGGGCGGCTGGTGGATATGGGCGGTTTTTGCCACTAGTTATTTCAAACGGGTAATGCGTGAGGAGATGGAGTATATACCTTGGGCGGCATTGATTTTGGCCGTGGCTTTATTGCGTTTGGTGGTGATGTTTAAACGCAAAAAGGCAGCCTTGTAAGGCTACCTTTTTGTGATAAAAATAAAAAGCCCGCCAGCAATATCGCCCGGCTTGTCTTTGGCTAGGTTGCCGAACTTGCACCATTTAGACCTCATGGTCATCGTAAGCATCCACAATGATTTCGTAGTGGATGCGGTGCTCGATTGCTGCGGTTTTAGTTTTGGCCATGATATTAGATTGTTTAGAATTTTACGATGAGGCGATGCTTCATCGCCGAGCCAACTTGACACTAATTTTTAACTCCAACCTCTTGCCCCAAAATGAGTTGATTGTCAATTACAAATGTCTCAGTAAAAGCAGAGTACACTCCGGTTAATCGGAATTTCCCGTCAGCAGATTCTGTCAATTGCAAAGAACCGTTATCGTCCCTATCTCCCCAAGTAGGAATGTAAACAAAGGTTTTATTGTCAATCTTCATTGTTTTACCCTTAGACCCACCTCTATAGCCTACAAAAGTGGGTGAGTAGGAATTGATTGGAAGGTAGTAAGTTCTAAACATGAATCCAAGCGTGGAAGGAGTAGCTTTAGACGTTTTCAGAGAATTTATGCTTATCATGACTTCTGCCATTCCACTCTGTATATTCTTTAATTTTATTGCCAGAGCACGGAAGTTGCCAATCCCAATAACTTCGCCATTTAACAAGCGCTCATTAAAAAAATAGCGCTGTTGCATTATACCTAAATAACCAGCGACTTGAAAGCCTTGTGAATTGGGTTTAATGTACAATTTACCATGACCTATTGTGTCTGGATAAGCGCACCTTTCTCCAGTATGGTCCAAATATGCCACATTTATCCATTCAATAGGATATCCAAATAAATCACCCTTTTCTTTATTAATAATGAGATTGCTATCATTTAAGAAAGCAGGAGTAAACGAAACGGTCATCATCGTATCTTTTGCAAGCAAAATTGATTTTCTCTCGTATTGCTTAAAATGTTTGGCTTTTTTCTTCCACCTCCTTTTTGCTCTTTCTGAAATAAAATACAAGCCCTCTTTTTCTTTGAAATCAATTGAAAGATTTACAGAAATGGAGTCTTTACCGACTTCATTGATTTGGAGCTTCATTGACTTTAAGGACTTCAAAGGGGAATATTGACAAACGGCCATTTTGGGGATTAAGCATGCAATTAGGAACAATAGTAACTTCATAGCTTTTTTCTTTGAAAGAACGAGGGATATTCTATTAACAGTTGGCAAACATAGTGTCTTTCGTCCAGAAAAGAATTGAAAATTTTTCTCCCTACCTTCACCCCCTCAAAATTCAAAATTCATGAAACTCAACCTGTCCATCCTACTCCTCCTAACCACCCTCTCCCTCTTCGCCCAAAAGAAGAAAGACACCAAAGCCACCACCCCCGCCAAAAAAGAAGAACCCCAAAAATGGGACGTCAACAATCCCCCAGGCCCGTGGAACTGGAAGCCTGTCCAGTTTACCACGAACGAAGGCACTTGGCTTGACCTCGACGTCAGCCCGGACGGGAAGACCCTCATCTTCGATATGCTCGGCGATATTTACACGATGCCAATTCCCCCTTTAGGGGGTCAGGGGGTGAAAGCCACGCCACTTCGGCAGGGCATTGCCTGGGAAGTACAGCCTCGCTTTTCGCCGGA
>JBGSWN010000071.1:0-33795 GCA_041752395.1 Saprospiraceae bacterium
CATGGAAAATAAGGACAACCTACTCGGCGTCATCACCACCATTTTCAAGTGGAAAAAAATAATCCTGCTCATCTGCGGCGTGACGGCAGTTGGGGCGGCGATCATCTCGTTGGTGCTGCCCGTTTATTACAAATCCACCACGATTTTTTACGCTGCCAGCCCTGATTTGGCAGTGCCGGAGGCCATCTTCGGCACCAGCGGTGAAAAGCCCGACTACTACGGCACGGAGAACGATATTGACCGCATCCTGAGCATCGCCAATTCCGGCGAACTGACGGCGTTCATGGTGGACAGCTTCGACCTTTACCAGCGCTACGATATTGACCCAAAAAGCCCCCGTGGCAAGCACTTCGTTGGGCTGGAATTCCAGGGCCATTTCGATGTCGTGAAAACGAAATATGACGCTATCGAACTGAGCATCGAAGACCGGGACCAGCAAATGGCCGCCAAGATGACCAACGCCGCCCGGAACTATATCAACATGCTGGCGCAACGCCTCATCAAGGAAAGCCAAGCGAAGACGGTGCGTACTTTCGAGGAAAACATTCGGCAAAAAGAGGCGGACATGAAGATGATGAACGACTCGATGCAGCATATCCGGGTGCGGTACGGGGTGTACAACACCAAGGCGCAGTCGGAGAACCTGTCGGAACTCATCGCCACTGGGGAGGCCAAGGCCAACCTGTCCCGTGCCAAGCTCTCCTCGCTTCTGAATGCGGGCTACAACAAAAAAGATTCGCTCACCCTGCTCCAGGCCAATATCACGGGCTACGAGGCGCAGTTGCAGCAGCTCTACATCCGCCTCGACACTTTCAACAAGGGTATGGCCGTGATGGATTACCTCGTGGAATCGCAATTGCAAGCCAGTGAGCAAATTGCCGAGGACAAGGAGCATTACAAAATGTCGAAAGCAGCCTACAATTCAGAGTTTCCGGCTATTTTCCTGCTCGAACCCGGCGATGTACCCGTCATCAAAGAGCGCCCAAAACGGGCGATGATGGTAGTCATTTCGACGCTGGTGGCCTTTGTTTTTAGTGTGCTGGGCGTCTTGGTTTTTGATACTTACCGGGACGTGAACTGGCGGGAGGTGATGAATATGAAGCCCACAGCATGACCTTCGCCGACCAACAAACCCGCACCTTGCTCATCGGCTTCGGCGCCATAACGGTGGTGAGCCTGCTGGTGGGCGTCGCTGGCAATTGGTATTGGTTGGCGGGAATCCCGGCGGCGCTGCTGTTCGGGTACCTGGCCTTGGTTGATTTTCGCAAGATATTTTACCTGCTCTTTTTTTTCATTCCGCTCACCGTGGAGGTCTGGCTGCCGAACGGCACCGTGACTGACATGCCCACCGAGTTCATGACGGTGCTGATGATGGGGATTTACTTTGTGTACATACTTCGCAATGGGCGCACGCTCAGCGCCGATTTCATCAAACACCCCATCACGCTGGCGCTGCTGGCACACCTCGGCTGGTTTTTAATCACGTCTGTCACTTCGCAAAACCTGATGATTTCCTTCAAGTATTCCTTGGCGAAAATCTGGTACATTACCACGTTTTTCTTCTTGGCAGGGCATATTTTGAAGGAAGAAAAAGACTTGAAACGGCTGGTTTGGGTGGTTATTTTCCCACTGCTTTTCACCATTTTTTATGTGCTTCGCAAACATGCCGCCATTGGGTTCAGCTTCGAGGGCATCCACACCGTGGTGCAGCCATTTTACCGAAACAAAGTAGCCTACGCCTGCATGATGACCATTTTTCTGCCCTTCGTCTGGTTCACCCGGCAGATGTACCGCACTTGGACTTGGCAGTGGGTGGTGCTGGCCGCTGCGACGGTGATTCTGCTTATTGGCATCCAGTTTTCGTACACCCGTGCGGCGTACGGAACGCTTGGTATGGCAGTAGCTGCGTATTTTGGGATAAAATGGCGGCTGATGAAATATGGGCTTGCCGTGGCTGCACTGCTGGGCCTACTGTACATCGCAGGCATGGTGCGCCACAACAACTACCTCGACCACAAGCCGGTTTATGAAAAAACCATCACCCACGAGGATTTCGGAGACCTGCTCAATTCCACGACCAAGGGGCAGGACGTAAGCACGATGGAACGGGTCTATCGCTGGGTGGCAGGTGGGCACATGATTGGCGAACGGCCAGTTTTGGGCTTTGGGCCAGGCACTTTCACCCATTTTTATAAAACCTACACCCTGCACGGCTTCCGCACCTATGTCAGCTTGAACACCGAAGGCTCCGGCATCCACTGCTACTACCTGATGACGGCGGTGGAACAAGGCTACTTCGGCGGCTTCCTGTTCGTCGCATTGGTTTTCATCGTACTTTTGGCGGGCGAGCGCATTTACCACCAAACCACCGACCCTGACCGCAAGCGGCTGGTGATGATGGTAATGATGACCACGGTCATTATTGACGGCCTGCTGCTGATGAACGACTTAGTGGAAACGGATAAAATCGGTTCGTTTTTCTTTCTTTGCATGGCAGTTTTGGTGAATGTGGACATTGCGAACAAAAAGACATTAGACAATAGACATTAGACTTGAAACAAGCTACCTGCTCAATCTAAAGTCTATTGTCTTCAAAAACATGGATATCTACAAAAGAAAATCACGGTGGAAATGGTACCTCGCTGCGGCCGGGGCGGTCATCGTGTTGATTTCCATGTTCTACACGAAGTATTTGACGGACAAGCTGTCCATCGAGGAATTGAAGAAGGTGCAACAATTGAAAATGGCACTGGAAACATTGAGCCAAGATGTTTCTTCGGAAGATACTTTTCAATGTGATGTCAGTTTCCAAACCAATTTTCTTTCTGAAAACACCACTGTCCCAATACTCCTTGCAGATGACCAAGGCAACCCACAGTTTGGGACGAATTTTGGGGAAGAAGAAGACAATGACCAAGATTTTTTGAAGAAAAAGCTCGCCGAATTCAAAGCTGATAAAATTGAACCTATCATCGTTTCCACGCCTTATGGCAGCCAGCATTTGTACTTCGAGCATTCGTTCATCCTTCAGCTTTTAAAGTTTTATCCAGTTCTCCAGTTCATCCTCATCGCTGCCTTTATCGCCTTCGGCTATCTTGGTTTCAGCACCAGCCGCAGGGCGGAACAGAACCGGGTTTGGGCGGGCATGGCCAAGGAAACAGCGCACCAGCTCGGTACGCCCATCAGCGGAATCGTGGCATGGATTGAGCACCTGCGGGCACTTCGGGAAGATGATGAAGAGGTTCACGAAGTCCTGGACGAACTCGGAAACGATGTACTCCGCCTCGAACTCATCGCTGACCGCTTCTCCAAAATCGGCTCGGCACCGGAGCTGAAACCCGTCAATATTTTTGACGAATTGGAAAAATGCCGGGCCTACATGCAGCGGAGGGCTAGCCGAAAAGTTGAGTTCCTCTTTCCTGCGCCCAATTTGTACGAACCCATCACTGTCCAGCTAAATTCCCACCTTTTCGAGTGGGTCATTGAGAACCTGCTCCGCAATGCCCTTGACTCCATGGATGGCACGGGCCGCATCAGTGCCAGCGTCTATCAAGACCCCGGCCACGTGTTTATTGACCTCACCGATACAGGCAAGGGAATTCCCACCAATAAGTTCAAAACCGTCTTCAACCCCGGCTACACCACCAAGAAAAGGGGCTGGGGACTTGGCCTTTCGTTAACAAAACGAATTATCGAAGACTACCATTCCGGCAAGATTTTTGTCAAAAAGTCGGTGCTGAACGAAGGGACGACGTTTACCATTCAATTGCCGAAATAAAGGCTGTTTTTAAAGCGAAAATCAAGGGTTTTTACCCAATATTTGATTTTACTTGTTGAAAAAACCTTCCACTAATTTCCCCCATTATTCATTTTCCCTTCCCAAGCTTAGAATTTTATTAGAAATCTCAATTCCACTGTTATGCAAAAACACCTTAACACATTGAAGGGGCTATTGCTGTTTTTTCTTTCCTTTTGCCACATTTCTGCAGCACATTCCAACACCACCAACACCATCGTTTACGACTACGTCGTGACCGTTTTGGATGAAAAAGGCGAACCGCTTTACGGTGTCAATATTTTCACCAATGACCAGCAAAAAGTGGCTACCACCACCGACGAGCAGGGCAAAGCGACCCTCAAGGATTTGGACAACAAGGAAGAAATCAACTTCACTTTTATCGGCTACAACAGCTTGCGGTTGCCATTTTACGAAATCCGTCGCAAGAACGGCATCATCCGAATGACCAAATCGGCGACCGAACTCAACGAGGTCGTGGTCATTGGCCGACGGGACGACCTGCCCTCACAGGTGCCTTATACTTTTACAAAAATATCCAAGCAGGACATCGCTTTTTTTGAGCCGCAGACCACAGCAGATGCACTTTGGAACACGGCGGGCGTTTTTGTCCAAAAAACACAGATGGGCGGCGGAAGTCCCGTACTGCGTGGCTTTGAGGCCAACCGGGTTCTCCTCGTCGTGGACGGGGTGCGCATGAACAGCGCCATCTACCGCAGCGGTCACTTGCAGAATTCCATCACGGTGGACAACGCCATGCTGGAGCGCACGGAGGTCATCTTCGGCCCAGGTTCGTTGCTGTACGGCAGCGATGCCCTCGGTGGTGTCATCCACTTCCGCTCGAAAGAACCGAAACTAGCGCTCGGCGATCAGCCTTCCACCGTTGAATCGAACCTGTACACCCGCTATTCGTCAGCCAATCAGGAAAAATCCGTGCATGCTGACGTGAATTTTGGCAAGAAAAACTGGGCCTCGCTCACCAGCCTCACCTTCACCGACTACAACGACCTGCGCACAGGCGACAATCGCCCGACAGGCTATGAGGATTTCGGGAAACGCCTCTACTTCGTCCGCCGAAATGGCAACAACGACGAGGTCATCGAAAACGTCATTTCCGATGGTAAAAGTGGCTTCAAGCCCAATTACAATGTGCAGGTCGGCACGGCCTACTCGCAGATTGATTTTATGCAAAAAATCAAATACCAGCCGAACCGCCACTTCTTCGCCGTGCTCAATTTTCAGCAATCAACCAGCACGGACGTGCCCCGCTACGATTTCCTCACGGAACTGAAAAACCCAGCCGACCCGACAAGCCTGCGCTATGCCGAGTGGTTTTATGGCCCTCAGCGCCGACTGATGGCTTCGTTGAAGCTGCGGTTTTCTAAACCGACGGCCATTTACGACAGGGCGACCATTATCGGCTCTTTCCAGCAATTGCACGAAAACCGCCTCCAGCGGGTGCTACACAAAAGCCAGCGGATTTTTCAATTGGAAGATGTCAGCATTTTCTCCTTGACCGCCGATTTTGACAAAAATATCACAGATAACGGGCAGCAAAAACTCATGTACGGTGTGGATGTGAACCACAACGATGTAAACTCAGAATCGGGACGGGTAAAATTCACCGATGAGTCAATTACCCGCAATGCGCTGAGCCGCTATCCCGCCACCAATTTCATGACGACCCTTGCGGGCTACGCCAACTATCGAATCACTTCTGCCGATACATTGCTGGCGCTCAATGCGGGCCTCCGTTTTACCAGCTCCAAATTGCTTTCAAAATATTCCCTCGCCGACAGCAACACGGTGTGGCCGACCCACTACTACGAACCAGGTGTTGGGGCCACCAACAGCGACCTGACCTGGTCGCTCGGCGGTACTTGGAAGTCTAAATCGGGTACGGAACTGCGGGCCATGGGCTCCAAAGCTTTCCGCTCGCCGAACATTGACGACTATTCACAGTTTCGCCCAAGAAACGGCTTCATCTCCATTCCGAACGTTGACCTTCAGCCAGAGCGCTCCTATAACGGCGAGCTGGCCATTGCGCAGGAATTTGGCAAAAATGCCAATGGGTTACGTGGAAAAATCGGCGTTACGGGCTACTATACCTACGTAAAAGGGTTGATGACCCGCCGTTCCTTTTCGTTGCCGGACGGCTCAAACATCGTTCGGGTGGATGGTATTGAATACGAAACCCGAGCAAATGTGAACGCCAACAAAGGCATTGTCAAGGGCGTGAGCGGAGAGGCACAATTTCGTTTTGGTGAAAAATGGTCACTGGCATCAACGCTCAGTTTTACGAAGGGCGACGCCTCTTTTGATGTGAAGGATGCCCAAGGCGTTGTGGTGTTTGACACACTTGCGCCGCTCGACCATATCCCGCCGGTGCATGGGTTCACGAGCCTCACCTTCCAGTCCGGCAAAATCAAATTGTCCGGTGTGGTGCGCTACCAGCGGGCTAAAACCATTGACCAGTACGGCGTTTCAGACGTGAGCCTCGACAGCAATGGCAACCCAGTGTTTGGCCGTGGTGGCACGGAGGACAATATCGAATATTCTTACTGGCAGCTTGACGATGTGACTGGAAAACTGGTTTACGACGGCACGCTGGCTTGGGCTACCTATAACTTGTATGCCTCCTACAATTTATCGAAACTATTCACCGTGAACTTTGCTGTGGAGAACATCACCGACTTGCACTACCGACCTTTTGCTTCGGGCATCAGCGCAGCGGGACGCAACTTCATCGTGTCATTCCGGGTGAATTTGAGCAAATAACAAACCCAAAAAGTTTAAAGAAATGAAAAAGTTATTTTATTTTATTCTCCTGATTTCACTGGTGTCTTCCTGTACGAAAGACCCAATCATAGGCTCTTCGGGCAATATGACCTTGAACCTCCATGCCAATTACGGTGGCCAGCCACTGGCGATGGACCAAGCTTACCCTTTTGGCACCAACGTGGTCAAGTTCGACCAGTTCAATTTTTTCATCAGCAACGTGACACTGCTGGAAGCGGAGACCGAGGATGAAACCGACCTGATGGAAATTGGATTGGCGGATTTTGGAACTAGCAGCAACGCAAGTTTTAGCTTCAGTACCGTGCCCGCCGTGAAGTACCGTGGCATGAAAATCAGCTTCGGCGTACCTTCGGGATTGAACAAGTCTTCGGTGAGCAACTACGGTTCTGGGCATCCGCTCAAGAAAGCTTTTGACACCCATTTCTGGGCCGATGGCAATAGTTTCTTCTTCATGAAATTGTCTGGCACAGACAGCCAAAATAGGGACTTCGAACTTTTTCCCGCCAAGAACAGCAATTTCATGACGGTGATTTTCCCCAAAACATTTACGTTGGCAGACGGAGAAAGCCTCGACCTAGACCTTTCTGTGGACGTATTGAAATTGCTGCTCTATGCCAACAGTCAACCAATTGATTTTGATGAGGTAGCCAATCTTTCCACCTACAACCCTGAAAACGATGACCTCTCAGCCCTGCTAATGAGCAATTTTGACAAGGACAAGGCTTTAGAATTAGAATAGAGAGGGTGAGAGAGAGTGAGAGCGTGAGAGCGTGAGCGGATGAGAGGGTGGTGACTCAAATTTCAAGTGTTGAAATATATTTTTCCTGTTCCAATCAAGTTTACCCCAGTGCAGAATCCGAAAACTGCCAATAATTCGACGGCTGTATCTCCAAAACAATAGCCGAAGCCGGAACACACAGCTTCAGCCGCTGTTCATCCACAGCGGAATCTCTCGCTTTGAAGACCAACCGCAACAAACCCCGCCATCCTTTCCTTTCTTTGCAGCGTGAATCCGTCCAATACATCACAAAACCACTTCGATGTGCTTATTGTCGGCGCTGGGCCGGCAGGTACTTCGGCAGCTTTGGCCCTGCGGCAAAGCGGGCTGCGGGTGGCGCTACTGGACAAGGCTAGTTTCCCACGGGACAAGGTCTGCGGCGATGCCATACCCGGCCCGGCGCTGCGGGTGCTGTCGGAACTGGGTTTTGAAGACGAGGCGGCAGCTTTTCCCGAAAAAGAAATGGTGACCAGTTCCCGGTTGGTAGCGCCGAACGGCAAGTCGCTGACCATCCGTTGGGTTACAAAGGCGTTCAATAGCCGGCGCATGGATTTTGATGCTTTCCTCTTGGATTTGGTGCAAAAACACAGCGACGTGCAAGTGCTGGAAGAGATGGAAGTCAGCCAAGTAATCGTGGGGAAAGGCACCGTGACCGTGACGGCTGGCGAACAAGAATTCACCTGTCAAATCCTCATCGGGGCTGATGGCACCAATGGTATCACCGCCAAGCAGCTTGCTAGTTTTACTCTCGACCGACAGCACCACTGCGCCGCTGTGCGGGCCTACTGCAAAGACTTGCCAGAAGTGGAAGCAGGCGTCAACGAGTTCTACCTCCTCGATGGCTACCTGCCCGGCTATTTTTGGATTTTTCCCTTGGAAAATGGCTGGGTGAATATTGGCTTCGGCATGTTGAGCGCAGCGGTAGCGGACAAAAACCTAAACCTCCGCAAGACCCTGCAAGCCATCATTACCACGCATCCTGTTTTGAAAAAACGCTTTGCGCAAGCAAGTATTATTGAAAAAACGGTGGGCTTCGGACTGCCGTTGGGTTCCCGTCATTGGCCGCTCTCCGGTGAGCGTTACCTGCTGGCAGGCGATGCTGGCTCCTTGATTGACCCTTTGCAAGGCCACGGCATTGACAAGGCGATGCTGAGTGGGAAATTGGCGGCGGAGCAAGCCATCCGTTGTTTCAATGCAAATCGCTTTGATGCCGCTTTTTTAAAACAATATGATAAGGAAGTCTATCGCCGCTGCGGTTCGGAATTTCGTAAAAACTATCGGCTGCTATTATTGTTGAATCGTTTTCCTAAATTGGTGAATATGGTCATCAATTTTGCGCAGCATAAAAAACTATTAAATTGGATGCAGCGATGGATGTATGGATGAGCATAAGAGGTGACACCTTTCAAAAAGGTGTCACCTCTAGTCAATAAAACGAATCACAATATGCAAATCGAAAATTTCAACTTCAACTTACCCCTCCAAATAAGATGGAGCGACCTAGACCCATTGGGCCACGTCAATAACGCCGTGTATATCACCTATTTTGAAATTGTGCGGGGGCATTTCATGCTGCACGCCTGCCCCGGTTGGGATTGGCACAAGGATATGTTCCTGATTGCCAATGTCACCGCTAATTTGCACAAAGAACTGCTGTTGACGGCTGTAGAACCAATGGTAAACATCCGCACTTCCAAAATCGGGAACAAAAGCTTTGTACTGGAATATGCCATTACTTCAAAGAAAGGCGATGAAACCATCGTTCATGCGACCGGGAATACCACGCAGATTATGTTTGATATGAAAACCCGCACCACGATTGAAATTCCTGATTGGGTTCGGGAAGCGCTGACGGCGTTTGATGGGTTGTAGTGATGTTACCCCTGACCCCTAAAGGGGAACCAAACTCGTTCATTTGCGGCTTAGGTTCCCATTTAGGGGTCTGGGGTAAAAAAAAAGCGGCCACGCCCCTAAAAGCCGCAGCCGCTTCCCAAATATCTTAATAACCCAATAACTCAATAACCCAATAACCTATCCCCCCTCGCCTTCCCCCTCCGTCGCTGCCATCACCGATAGGTCAAATTCAGCCGACATCGTTCCTATATTCTTTACCACCAAGAAACCCATGCCCGGAGCCCAACCCGCTTCGGCGGCAGTCGTCTCGATGCTTTCGTCCGGTTGTACGGTGGTTTTTACCGGATTATCCAAGTTAGTGCCATTGGCCACAAAGAAAAACTGGAGGTCCACCAACCCCGACTGGTTCATAAATTGGCAAGTGGCATTCGTGCTGATGAGCAGTTTCTTTGGGAGTGTAATCAGGAAACTGGCGCCCGCTTCCACCGTTCCTGCCGATTGGAACATAAAATCCTCGTCACTCACGTTTTTGCGAAGCAGGCTCCGGTCAAAGAAATTCTCTACCATCTTTAGGTTTGTGCGGTACTTGATTTTCAGCTTGCATAAGTTATCGTCCAAAATATCTGCCAGTTCGACCCGCATTTCCTCCAGCTCCGTGCTCTTAAAACCAACCTTATCATATTGCGACCGTTGTTGCTTGCGGGCCAATTTTATCTCCACCAACTTATCGTCCACCGTTCTTTTCAGAGCCTCCAATGATGAATAACTGACCAGTGTAAGGCTAAAAGTATCCAAAGCCTGCAGCCGGTCTTCGTACCTGCCAGTAGTAATGGCCATCCTGCCGCCGGGGAAAATAGCAATATAAGTAGGTGTGTCCTTGGGGAAATAGTAGGTGACCTGCCCCTCCCAAACATTCAATACCGTATCATTGATTTCGTCGAGGAGGTCTTCCCAAGTCCTCGTCTTGCCCTTGCCGATGCCCTTGCCGCTTTCCCACTGCGTCAACAGCAGGTTGTAAGCTATCCGTTTGGGCTCAGTCAGGTCGTAGATTGCCAAAATCTCAGGGTCTTCGCTGGCAGTTTCCAACTTAAGCACGTGGTCGTTGATGATGAGGCGCATTTTTTTCTTGGACCTTTTGGTGGCATTGTCGAAGATATTGTTCAACGACACCCATTCTCCTTTCTTGCTCATGATTTGGTCAATAGTTTAAATAGGAAGCAGTCGGGCAGTATCTGTAAAATAGGTTTTAGACAAGCCACTATTCCGCACATTGGCAATATCGCCAAATGATGTATTTTAGTACGCAAGCGTTTTTGCTGAGGTTTCAGAATTCAAGAATTTTTTTTTAATTTTAACATTTGACCTAAAAACAGCTAGTTGACCGCATAACTTGCCGTCCAAATTTACACCAATTGAGTCAACGCCTTGGGTTGGAGCCGACTGCCCCGTTTTATGCTCCAAAGACAATCTACACGTGTAACCTACCATTCTAAACATTCAGAATGGCAGTTTACACGTGTAACCTATCATTCTAAACATTCAAAAAGGTAGATTACACGTGTAGATTTGCTTTTCAATTATTAAAAAAACCAGTCGAAATGTGTGGATTTATTTTTTTAAGGGTTGGAATGATGGTCAAAATGTGTAGAATGGAGTTTGGGAGGTTGCGTGGAAAAAATGGGGATTAGAAGTCCAAATACGTGGGTTTGTCATTGTTTTTACAAAAAATGAAGCATTGCAAAAATGGCAGGACGGAAGGCTAATGCAAACGGATGTCATGTGGAATTTGCTACCTGCAAGGTACGCATTTTGTATTGTGGAAATAAGAAACAATGAAAAATACGTACTTCGCATTTTGAATTGTTTTGAAAGCAAGAATCAAATTTCTTAATTTGTAAAATGCTGGTTTATTGATTCTTAAAAAAATAATTAAGCTAGAATAAAAACTGTCAAGCGTTTTTTTTACATTTGTGCAGGATGTGCGAAAGGTTCGCATATTATCACGTTGCCTGCAAACCTAAGACGACCATCATCATAACAAAAACGATAAAATGATATTAGAAAAAGTAACCGTTGAAATTAACAACCTTCTACTCGACCCCAATAACCCAAGATTTGCTGACATTTCAGACGATGCACTTAATATTGACAAGGCGAGATTTTCAGAACCTGCAATCCAAGCAGCAGCTTATGAAAAAATGACAAACCCAAAGTTTGACACTATTACTCTTGCAAATTCTATAGCGACTGTTGGCTTTGTTCCTGTAGACAATATTGTAGTCGCAAAACTTAGTGACACACAGTTTTATGTAATTGAAGGCAACAGGCGAACGACAGCAATAAAATATTTACTTAAACAACATTCAATTGGACAAACAACTTTGGATGAAAAAAGCATTGAAAGACTTAAATCAATAGATGTTCTTGTTGTTGATGATGCAGAAAATGCCAGCGAATATGTTGGAATGATTATTCAAGGCATAAGAAATGTTAGTGGTATAAAAGAATGGGATGCGTTTCAAAAAGCTCAATTCATAAATGATATGATTGACAAAGGAAAACAGCCTGGAGAAATTTCAAGAACCATTGGAATGTCTGTAAAAGAAATAAATAGATATTACAAGACTTATAGTGTAATGCTTCAATTCAAAACAGATGAAGAGTATGCAGGAAAATGGAAGCCAAGCTTTTTCAGTCATTTTGACGAAGTATTAAAAAAACCAGCATTAAGAACATTTTTAGAGTTTAATGAAGACACCTTTAGATTTGACAATATTAAAAACCTAAAGCGATTTTATGAATGGATAGTACCCGAAGACAACGAAGACACTCAATTAAATGCACACGAAGTAAGAAAATTACCTGAACTAATTTTTGATAAAGACGCATTAAATTATCTTGACAATAAAAACTTTGTTGGTGCTGTCAATCTGATTAATCAAAAAAACTTTAACCAAAATAAAATCACAGCATCAGAGTGTATTAATAAAATCAATGGTGCAATTGCTGCTTTTAAAAACATCTTAGCAGAAGGATTGGAAAAAGAACTTAGCGAAGAAGAATTTAGTGAACTCAAAGCAGGTATAGAAAGTATGGTAGCAAATTACAAACGAGTAGAAACATTAAAAAACAATGGACAATAATGTTTTTGAAAAAATGTTTTGTAATAATGACAAGTTTAAATTCAATACAGAAACTTGCTTAACAGACTACTACAAGAAACAAGGTTATAATGTTTTTAAGTCAGCAGAATTTGCTCAAAATAACATTCTGAATTTTGTAGAGTTTGTAAACAACTCTATCAAGTCTGCCCAGTCATTGAACGTGCCTTATATATTTTCGTTTGCTTCAAAGGACGTAGTAACAATTAATGAGAGTTATTTTCCAATTAGGAAAATACAAACAAATTTGATTGCTATGGATTGGCAAGATTTTGAATTGATTTCCTCAATTATTTTGGAAATTTGTTTTGGTGCCGTTGACGTTAAGACTACTCAAGCAACAGCAGACGGTGGATTAGACTTTGAAGGAAAAATTCCAATAGTTTCTTCAACCCCAAAAGACTGCTATGGTTTAATTGAAGTTTACGGACAATCAAAAAAATATTCGAGTAACGTAGGTATTTACGACATAAAATCATTTGTTGCTTTTGCAAACAGCAAGAAAAGAAATTATGTTCACCCAGCACAGCTATTTATGTTTTTTACGACCTCTGACTTTGCATCAAATGCTTTGACAGAATTAGATACAAACGGGTTTATTGGACTTTCGGGGTTTCAGTTAGCAAAACTTATTTATTATCACAAGGACAACCTTTTGGAGAAATCAAATATTTTTGACAACTTAATACTGACAAACTAAGTACGACGAACAACACCCGACAAGGCCTGCAGGCAACATTGGTATTGCTGCAAGTGGGGCTTGACGTTGAAACTTCGGCTGTTTGCATCGCTGTGCTTTAGTTCGGTCAGACAAATATCTATTTGGCTTTTTGTTGTTAACTTCAACTTTATATTTTCAATGGGCAGCGGTTCCAGGCTGGACGTTATAAAATATCCCACCTGAAGCAATACCTGCCCGTTGGTCTTCCCAAATCCTCAGCCTACAAAAGACCTACCGTTTAAGCAAGCAATAAGCGAAGCGGCACTTCCCCACTTTTTCCAAATTCCCTACCTTCACCCCCTCAGAACCATCCACTTATGCGGCTTCGCCTGAACGTCCTGCTTTGCTTGTTGTTGAAAATGCTGCCCGCCATCGGGCAAGAACTGCCGCATATCCTCAATTTCGACCGGACGAGCTACGCCGCTCAGAACCAGAACTGGGCCATCGCACAGTCGCCGAACGGCAGCATGTACTTCGCCAACAACGCCGGGCTGCTGGAATTTGACGGTGCCCGCTGGCGTACCTTCCCCCTGCCCGACCGCCAAGTGGTGCGGGCCGTGGCCTTCCAGCACGACCGGATTTTCGTGGGCGGCTTTGCAGAGTTTGGCTATTTCGAATACGATAGGCAACTAAAGTGGCGCTACCATTCCCTCAGCCACAACCTTCAGGGCGACCTCGTGCGGAAGGAAGAAATCTGGCATATCCTCGCCGGGCCGGATGCCGTGTATTTCCAGTCGTTTTCCAGCATTTACAAATTCGATGGAAAGCAACTGGCGCAGGTCGAGACGCCCTCCAACCTCATGTTTTTGCAAGCCACCGACGGGCGGCTCGTCTTCCAAGGCATCGGCAGGGGCCTATACGAACTCCTGCCTGAGGGCGGCTTCCGGCTGCTCGATGGCTCGCAAGTGCTGGCCAATTTCATTGTCGCCTTCATCCTGCCCGGCCGGGACGGCGAGCTGTTCGTTGGCACCAAAAACAACGGCGTCTTTTTGTGCAAAAACGGCAGTTGCCAGCCCTGGGCCAACCCGCTGAACGACTACCTCAAGCCCCGCCAACTCAACAAAGCCGTCCGGCTACCCGGCGGCGGGCTGGCCCTCGGCACCGTCCTCGACGGCGTCTTCGTGCTGGACAGCCTCGAAACCCTCCGCTTCCACCTCAATCAAGAAAACGGCCTCCAGGACAATACCGTGCTCTCCCTCTTCGCCGATTGCTCCGGCAACCTCTGGGTGGGCCTCGACAAGGGCATTGACCTGCTGGAACTCAATTCCCCACTCAGTTTTTTCAACGACCGAAGCGGCAAGGTCGGAGCGGTGTTTACGGCAGCCCTTTTCGAAGGCAGGCTGTATATCGGCACCAACCATGGCGTTTTCCAAAAGCCTTGGCTGACAAAATCGGGCACGGCGCAGTTCGAACTCGTGCCCGGCACGCAGGGCCAAGTCTGGGAACTTCAAAAGTTGGGCGGCCAACTGCTCTGCGGCCACAACGACGGCAGCTTTTTAATCAAAAACAACCAAGCCACCAAAATCTCGGACGTGACGGGCGGCTGGACGACCCTACCCGCTCCCGGCAAGGCCAATGCACTCATCCAAGGCACCTATACGGGCCTTGTTGTTTTTCAAAAAAACCAGCTCGGCAATTGGGCATTCAGCCACCGGGTGGAGGGATTCTTGGAACCCGTGAAACAGATGCGCTTCGATGCCAGCGGCGCACTTTGGCTGGCGCACCCCAACAAGGGCATTTGGCGGCTGCGCCTCTCCGACGACCTTCGGCGAGTGGTGGAGATTCGGCAGTTCACCCCAGCGGACGGGCTGCCTTCTGTCTTCAAACCTCGGCTGCTGGAAAGGGACGGGCGCATCTGCGTCCAACTTGACACCAGCTTTTTTCAAGTGGAAAACGACCGACTGGTGCGGGCGGTGCACCCGTTTTTTGCCGAAGGAAAAATACTGTCCCCGACTTCGGGCGAAAATTTTTGTGTACTGCCAGAGGAGGTGGTGGACTACAGCGCTGGCCCTGCCCACCGCCTGACGCTGCCCTTGGCTTTGGTGCCGGAGTACGAAAACATCGTGTCCCTCGCACCCGGCCTGCTGCTGTTTTGCCTCGAAAATGGTTTTGCATTGTGGAACAAAAACCAAAAACAAACCATGCCGAGCAGTTGTCATTTTGACCTGAAAATCAGCGCCGTGGAAATACTGACGACCCCTCCTCAGTGGTTCTATCCCGGCAGCGACACCAAGCGGCTCGAACTGGCCGCTAGCCAAAACAACCTGCGCCTCTACCGCACAGGCGGCAGTCTCGCCCAAATCGCCGATGCCTGCTGGGAAAAGGACGGCACTGTCATTTCCTGCGGAAAAACGGATGCCATCGAACTCACCGGGCTAGGCTCGGGCAGTCACCAATTGAAGCTCACTTCAGCCAACGGGAAAGTAGCGGAAATCTTCACGATTTACATAAAACCGCCGTGGTGGCGTAGTTGGTGGGCCTTGTTACTTTGGTTTTTCGCATTCATGGGGTTGTTGTTTTTGGTGGAAAAATTCAACCGAAGGCGATTGGCGAAGCAGTTGGAACTTTTGCAAATAGAAAAAGAGCGGGAGCTGACCGCCCAACGAATGGAAGCCGAAAGGCAGCGACTCCAAAGTGAAGTGGACAACAAAAACCGGGAGCTTTCCAACGCCACAATGAACCTCATCCGAAAGAACGAAGCACTGCTTTCGTTGAAATCCGAACTGGAAAAAACCGAACTGCCTTCGCAGGAATCCGACCGCCTCGACCGCCACATCGAGGCGCACCTGAGCGGCGACAAGGACTGGGAACTCTTCGAAGCGGCCTTCAACCAGGTGCACGATGCTTTTTTCAAAAAACTGAAAACGCAGTATCCCGACCTCACCACGGGCGACCTCCGCCTCGCTGCTTTCCTCAAATTGAACCTTTCTTCCAAAGAAGTTGCCTCGCTGCTCGGCCTATCGGTGCGTGGCGTGGAGAACAAGCGCTACCGATTGCGCAAGAAAATGGGCCTCACCGAATCGGATAATTTGACGGAAACCTTGATGGGAATTTGACGCAAACATTGCTAATTTGGGCATGGCGTAGTCATAGTGAGGTGTATTATTACCCGCCTTCCGGCCTATTGCGCTACTTTCACCAATTATAAATTTTAATCGGCGACTACGCCATTCGCTTTTTTACAACAACAAATGCTTCAAAGCCCACACTACCCTAACCGCATTATTTTCTTGTTTGCATTCCTCTTCGCAATGGATGCCAGCGCCCAGGCACCGTTTTCACTTTCCGCCGAAGGCTTTGACAGCCATGTAGAACTCCGCTGGACGCCACCTGTGGGCACCACACCCGACTCCTACAAAATCTGGCGCTCCACTGATGGCCAAAATTTCACCAATATTAAAACAGTCAACAAAGCAAGCTGGCTTGATTGGACGGGCTTCGCAGGTGATACCCCCGACGATTTCAGCTATTGTGTGCAAGCCCTGAACGGCATAGGAAACGTGATTGGCGTATCCGATACCATCGCCACCACCGTCAAAGAACTCAGTGACAACGCCCTGCTGGATATGGTGCAGCGCTATACTTTCCGATATTTTTGGGACTTCGGGCATCCGGTGAGCGGTATGGCGAGGGAGCGGAACAGTAGCGGCAATACCGTCACCACAGGCGGCACTGGCTTTGGCATCATGGGCATTTTGGTGGGCATTGAGCGAGGCTTTATCACGAGGGTAGAAGGACGTGACCGCATCTTGAAAATCTCTGGGTTCCTCCAATTTGCCGATAGTTTTCATGGCGTTTTTCCGCATTGGATGAACGGCAATACGGGCAATGTGATTCCTTTCAGCCAATTCGACGATGGCGGCGATATTGTCGAAACAGCCTTCCTGATGGAAGGACTGCTGGCCGCCCGTCAGTATTTTGACCAAAACGAACCTTACGAAGAAGCGCTTCGGCAGGTCATCACTGGATTATGGGAAGACGTGGAATGGGATTTTTACCGTAAAAACAATTCCAACGTCATCTACTGGCACTGGTCGCCGAACTACGCTTGGCAGATGAACTTCCCAATCCGGGGCTACAACGAAGCGATGATGGTCTATCTGCTTGCCATTGCTTCGCCCACGCATCCCGTGCCAGCCAGTCTTTGGAACAGCGGTTGGGCTTCGCAAAACTATGCGAGCGGCCTGACCTGGTACGGCTACAAACTCGACGTTGGCCCATCCTACGGTGGCCCTTTGTTCTTTGCCCATTACTCTTTTTTGGGTTTCGACCCACGGAACAAAAGGGACGCTTACGCCAATTATTTCACCCAAAACAAAAACCATACGCTCATCAATCGGGCATTTTGCATCGCAAACCCGCTGAACCATGAAGGCTACGGCGAAACTTGTTGGGGGCTGACCGCCAGCGATGACCCCTTCGGCTACCTCGCTCATGCGCCCGGCGGCACCACGGACAACGGGACGATTTCGCCAACGGCGGCGCTCTCTTCCATGCCCTACACCTATAATGAAAGCATGGCGGCGCTCAAGCATTTTTACCGGGAACACGGCGAACGGCTTTGGGGGGAAATGGGCTTTTACGATGCCTTCAACCTCGGTCAAGATTGGTTCGCCGACAGTTATCTGGCCATTGACCAAGGGCCGATTCTGGGCATGATTGAAAACTACCGGACGAACCTGCTTTGGAATCTTTTCATGGCAAATCCTGAAATCCAGCCAGCCTTGGATGCGATTGGCTTTACAGAGGATTTATCGGCTACGACGCCTGATGCAACCAGTGAACTACGCTGGTTTTTGTCGCCAAATCCGGCTTCGGAAAAGGTGGTGGTGGAAATTTTTTTACCAAAAACACAGACGGCTGCGTTAGATTTGCTGAATGCAAACGGGCAGCGAATCAAGCGCATTTTTGAAAACAAAAACCTAGAGGCTGGTGAAAATCGGCAGGAAGTGGCCGTGGACAATTTGCCAACAGGCACTTATTTTTTAGTGCTAAAAATTAATGAACAAACGAGCGCAAAGTGCCTTTTTAAAAAGTGATGCTTGACAACCAAAACAATCCAGCAATCAATCAATTCAACAATCAACAATAACAATTTCACTCTTAACGCTAAATTTGTTTTACATGAAGAACTCCTTACTTTTTCTACTCTTTTTGTGTCTCGGCGCCCCTTGGGCACAGGCACAGATCACCTACGAAGATTTCGAGGGTGGCGCATCCATTCCTTGGGTGGGCATCAATGGCATCTATGATGGCGCTGTGGCCAACCCTGACATGTCGGGCATCAACACCAGCGCAACCGTGGGTTCCTACACCCTCAATGCTGGCTCCGACTTTAATTTCGCCATCGGCGACCTACCCGGCGGACCTGCTGACATGACCCAGTTCAACCTTTTTAAGGTAAAAATCTGGTCACCCATCGCACCTTCCAAGGTGCTGCTAAAATTTGAAGGCAGCGGCCCAGCTGTGGAGCGCTTCGCCGACATCACGGTGGCCAACCAGTGGGTCGAGTATAGCTTCGACCTGAGCGGCGGTGCTGGTAACACAACCGGCCTCACCAAATGCCTCATCAGCTTCAACAGCTTTTTGCCCGGCGTGGCTGGCACTTTTTACTGGGATGACATCCGTGCCGTTTCACCTGTAACTTGCTATGAGACTTTCGAAGGTGGCAACGCATTGCCTTGGGTAGCTGGCGGCACCAGCATGTTCATGGGGCCAGTGGACAACCCCGCCCCAAACAGCGTGAACAGCTCCGCAAAATGCGGTCAATACGTGAAGGAAGCTACTGGCTACAGCTTGTTGATAGCAGACAACGGCACAACTGCCTTCGATTTGTCGGTGCAAAACCAGTTCAAAATGGACGTGTACACCAGTGCACCAACGCAGGTATTGTTCAAACTCGAAGGCCAAAGCGGCCCTGCCATTGAGGTCACCAAAAACATAGGTGTGACGAATGCTTGGCAAACTTACACTTTCGACCTGTCCGCTGCGGCGGCCTACACGAACCTGACGAAGGTGGTCATCTTCTTCGACCCAGGCGTGGACGCCAGCACGGACACTTACTATTTTGACAATATCTGCGCTGTGCCGAAAGGCGCTTGCACAGGCGTTGCTAACAACCCTGACATCATTGACGACTTCGAGTGCAGCCGCAATGCGACTTACACCAATGGCTGGGACATTCTGCAAGTAGTGGACAACCCCGCCCC
This sequence comes from Saprospiraceae bacterium, assembly GCA_041752395.1. Taxonomy (GTDB): domain Bacteria; phylum Bacteroidota; class Bacteroidia; order Chitinophagales; family Saprospiraceae; genus UBA6168. The sequence goes on from JBGSWN010000071.1 coordinate 19,319, forward strand.
AAGCGCCATCAACAATTCCTCAAAAGTAGGCCGCTACGAAGACCCTCCTGGCCAATGGGAAAACCTGTTGATTGATTACCAAAACCCTATTGATTTGAGTGTAAAAAATCAATTCAAGGCTATAATTTGGTCTTCAAAAACAACCCAAATCCTGTTCAAACTGGAAGGTGGCACCTCTGCACCAAGTGAAGTTTGGGTAGATGTAACGGAAGCCAACAAATGGGTAGAATACGAAGTGGACTTCAGCAGCCAAGCTGCGGCCAACCATAAGAAAATCGTTCTCTTTTTTAGTGGTGGACAAGACCCAACTCCGGGTGACCTGTACTATATTGACGACCTTCAATGGGGTGAGCAGACTTCTACCGTACTGGAAGATTTCGAAAACGGCGCCTTCCTGCCTTGGGAGCCACTTGACCAGCAAATACTGCTGCACGGCATCTTCGCCGTGGTAAACAACCCTGCTCCCGGTGGTGTGAACACCTCTGCCAAAGTAGGGAAATATACCAAAGGAACTGCCGCTTTTTCAACAGTTACAGCGGTAGCGCCAGCTGCCATTGACATTTCATCAAAGCCGCAATACAATCTCGATGTTTGGGCACCAATTGGCTCCGTGAACGTGACCATGCAATTGGAAAGCGCTTCACAAGGCAATAAAGAAGTGACTCGTGACCTGCAAAGCCCAGGTAGCTGGGAGACTTTGAGCTTTGATTTTTCGGACTTCCAAAACATCACCGACTGGGTAAGCATCAACCTGCTCTTCAACCCAGGTGTGGCCGAGCCAGGTGCCATGTTTTTCTACGACAACCTGAACCAGGGCGCCTCCACAGTGGACCCTTGCGAAGGCATCCTGCCAATCGCAAATATCATTGACGACTTCGAATGCCAGCGCAACTATGCCTACGGTGCGGGTGCGGCTGACCTCACGGTCGTGGACAATCCTTTGCTCCAGCCAATCAACCAATCCACTAAAGTAGGCTTGTACACAGACCCAATCGGCCAATCATTTGCAGCGCTTTGCGCTGATATACCAGATGGCATTGACCTCAGTGTTTTCAACCAGTTGTCTGTTATGGTGCTTGCGCCAGACAACCTGACTTCGCCCATTCCGCTTCTGATGAAATTAGAAGGCGGCACCAGCCCAGCCGCTGAAATCTTCACGGATATGACCACGCCGGGCGATTGGGAGAAAATCACTGTTGACTTCTCCAACCAAGTTGGCCAAGACCATAAACGTGCTTGCTTGTTCTTCAACGCTGGCGTAGAGCCGACCGCTGCGGACGAATACTATATTGACAATTTCCGCTTTGACCACGCACCATTCGATGGTTGCATCATGAACTTTGACGATGTTGCTTTCTCCTCTTTGGAGTGGAAATACTTCCCGAACGATACGGACGGCCCATTTTCTTTGGCTGACAACCCGAACCCAAGCGGCATCAACACCAGCGCAAAAGTGGGCAAAGCAGTAGAAAACGCAAGCAGCGGACAACCTTGGCAGGGCATGTACGCCGACCTTCCAGCGGCCATCAAATTTGGTTCGAACAAGTTGGTGAAAATGAAAGTCTATGCACCAGCAGTGGCTTCTGTGACGATGAAACTGGAGAATCCAGCGAATCCTAATGCACCAGCTTCATCCGGCGACAATACGGTGGCCAACACCAAAGCCAACGAGTGGGAAGAAATGACTTGGGACTTTTCAGCTTCGCCAAACCCACTTCCAGACGATGGCGACTACCAGCGTGTTACCATCATCTGGGACATCAACGAACTGCCAACCGCTGACCGGAACTGGTACTTCGACGACCTCCGTTTGGACAACGGCAACTGCACAACGACGGGCGTTTTCGAACCAACCCAAGTGGAGTCGCTCAAAATTGCACCAAACCCAGTGGCGAATGTGCTCCGAGTAGAAAACCTCGCCCAAGTTTCACGGCTTGATATCTTCAACCTCGTGGGCAATCGGGTTGCCTCCGTTTGGGTCGGCAACGACAGCAATGCTGCCCTCGATGTGTCGAGCCTACCTGCTGGCATGTACGTCCTAGCCGGATACGACGGCAGCGGATTGCTCGTTGGCAATTCCAAGTTTGTGAAAGAATAAGATTTTGACAAAACCGGGTGGCTTCGGCCATCCGGTTTTTCCCAATTCCCCGATAACACCCGCCTATTTTTTCAGACCATTTTTTCTTAGGTTCATTCTCAATGTCCAGACCGCCGTGCCAAATATAACTTGGAACACAGCGCCCGTCTGCGTTCTTAAAAACATTTACATGAAACGATATTACATCAAACTATCCCTAAGTTTTGCGGTGCTGCTTTTTTTTGCTGCGCAAAATCTGATGGCGCAACACCGGGTGAAAGGCGTGGTCACCGACCAGATAGGCCAAACCGTCATCGGTGCCAATATCCTTGAAAAAGGCACGTCCAACGGCACCATTACCGAGGTGGACGGCAGCTACGAACTGACTGTCGCCGCCCCAGATGCTGTTTTGGAGTTCAGTTTTACGGGTTTTGCTTCGCAACAAATCCCAATAACCGGGCGTGCTGTCGTGGATATTGTGATGAAAGAAGAAGCGACCCTGCTCAACCAAGTCGTTGTAGTGGGCTACGGTACGCAGCGCAAAAGTGACCTCACCGGCTCGGTAGGTTCCGTCAAAGCCAAAGACATCGAACGCATCCCAACGGCGAACATCGAGCAAGCACTGCAAGGTAAAATAGCAGGGGTGTATGTTGCCCCAAGTTCGGGGGAACCAGGGGCAGGTGCCACCATCCGGATCAGGGGAACGGGCACGCTGAACAACGCCAACCCGCTCTATGTCATTGACGGGATGATTACAAACGACGCCAGCTTGGTGAACCCACAAGACGTGGAAAGCATTGAGGTGCTGAAAGATGCCTCCGCCGCTGCGATTTACGGCAGCCGGGGTGCCAATGGGGTCATCATCATTACCACCAAAAACGGAAAAAAACGGGAAAATGCACTCATCAGCCTCTCCAGCTACTATGGCACACAGGAGGTTACGAAGCAAATAGACATGGCCAATGCCACTGAATTTGCAACGCTTTACAACCAGTTGCGGGGAACCGATTACTACGCCGACCCAGCAGCACTGGGCGAGGGCACCAATTGGCAAGATGAGATTTTTCGCAGTGCGCCTATCGGCAATGTGCAGGTATCGGCCAATGGCGGCTCCGATTTGTTTTCCTATAACCTCAGCGCCAATTACTTCACACAGGATGGCATCGTGAAAAACTCCTCGTTCGAGCGGGCGACGCTTCGCCTCAATTTGGACTATAAACTGAACAAGTGGCTGAGCATCGGCAACAATATCGCTTACGCCAACACCCAGCGCCAATCAGCGCCTGATGTGGTGACCAGCGCCTACCGGATGCCGCCCGTTTATGCCCCAAGGGACAGCACGGGCGATTTCAGCGACCCTACTTTTTTTGGCTTGGCCATCGCCAACCCAGCTGCCGACTTATTTTACAAAAGCAATAACCACTCGAAGGGAAACCGCCTGTTCGGCAATATCTATGCAGACGTCCATTTCTTAAAAGACTTCACGTTCCGCTCCAATTTCGGTTTCGACCGGGGCGATGCGCAGAGCAGGTACTTCGAGCCAAAATTCTCGGTCAGCCCTTCACAGCTCAACAAAAACGACCGCCTCAACGTCAGCTACGGCCTCAATCGCAACTGGATTTGGGAGCAGACCCTGACGTACGACAAGACCTATAAAATCCACCACTTCAATGTGCTGGCAGGCTACACTTCGGAGGAGCGATACGATGAATTTTTCGGCGCAAGCCGGGAAAACTTCCCTGGCACTGCCGACGAATTGCTTTACCTTTCCTCTGGCAACGATACGACGCAAATGAACTCAGGGGGCGCTAGCGATGAAGCGTTGGTATCCTATCTTTTCCGAATGAACTACTCGCTCTACAACCGGTATTTGTTCACGTTTTCGGTTCGCCGTGACCTTTCCAGCCGCTTTTTGGACAACAACAAGGCAGCCACTTTCCCCTCCTTCAGTGTGGGTTGGAACATCGGCCAAGAGGATTTTATTGAAAACCTGAATGTCTTCGACCGTTTCAAATTGCGTTTCAGCTACGGTATTCTAGGCAACCAATCTGCCCTGTCCAGATACCCAAGTACGGCGGCTGTGGCCAGCGGGCTTTACAGCGTTTTTGGGCCAAACGAGGCGCTCAACCAAGGCGCCACCCTCATTTCCCTTGCCAATCCTAACCTAAAATGGGAGACCAGCCGACAGACGGATTTTGGGGTGGAGATGGGCTTTTTCAAAAACCGCCTCGAACTGGAAGTGGACCGCTACAACCGTTTTACCTATGATATCATCGCCGATGTGCCTATTCCAAGTTATGTAGGCTCGCAGACCAATCCTTTCGTGAACACGGCCGAGGTGAGCAACAAGGGTTGGGACATCACCGCCAACTGGCGGCAAACGGGCAAGGTGATTTGGAACATTGGTGCCACGCTTTCACCGATAAAAAACAAAGTGCTGAAACTCGCCGATGGCAAAAACGAGATATTCGATGCTTTCCTGCAGGGCGAACCAGCCACGCACACCATCGTCGGGCTGCCCATTGGCGCCTATTATGGTTATAAAACAGCTGGCGTTTTCCAAAACGCAGAGGAACTGAGCAGTTTGCCAAAAATCGGCAGCGAGCAAGTCGGTGACCTGCGCTACGCCGACCTGAACAACGACGGCGTCATCACAGGCGACGACCGGACTTATCTCGGCAGCCCAATTCCCACTTTAACCTACTCGTTCACGGGTGGCGTAGAATGGAAGGGAATTGACTTGGCCATTGATTTCATAGGCCTGCGTGGGAATAAGGTTTTCAATGCAAAGCAAACCTTCCGTTTCAGCGTTTACAATTGGGAGAAATCGTTCACCGAAAGTTGGACAGCTGAAAACCCAAGTGAAACGGAACCTCGTATAACCAATGGGGGCCACAACTACCGGGTCAGCGACCGCTTTATCGAAGATGGCAGTTTCTTGCGTTTGCGAAGCATCGCCTTGGGATTTTCGTTGCCTGCCAGCTTGCTGTCAAAAGTGAAAATCAGCAAGTTCAGGGTTTTTGCCATTGGCAATAATATTTGGACAAAACAGGATTACAGCGGCTATTCGCCAGAGTTTCCGGGTGGGAGTGCCTTCGCAGTAGGCTTGGATTACGGCGGCTACCCGGTTGCCAAATCTTGGCAAGCAGGCGTAGAGGTGACGTTTTAATTCATTGACAATCAAAATCTTGTAATTATGAAAAAGATAATTTCATCCAACAGTAAATGGTTTTTCGTGACGATGGTCATGGTTTTGGCAGCGAGTTGCAAGCCCGAATTCACCGATCGGAAACCAAAGGGTCAACTCACATTCGACACTTATTTTGAAACGGAAGACCATGCGGTTTGGGCAACGAATGCCGTGTACCAAAACTTTCGGTCTTGGGAAATGTGCGCCTTCCCTTGGATTGGCATCACTGACATCATCAGCGACGATTCCGACAAGGGCAGTACCGAAAACGACGGCCTTCCGCTCCTTCAAATTGACAATTTCACGTTTGACGCCACAAACGAAATGTTCAGTCTTTCCTGGAAGGGGCATTACCACACTATTTTCCGGGCGAATCTGGCGATTGACAATATCCCCGACATTGACATGGATGAAACGCTGCGGGACCGCTTGGTAGCAGAGAATAAATTCCTCCGTGCCTATTGTTACTGGCGTTTGGTGCAATGGTACGGCGATGTTCCTATCATCAACGGACAACTGAGCGACGATGAGTTTTTCAACCAAGTGCGCCAACCTGTTGCGGATGTTTATGATTTCATTGAAAAGGATTTAACGGAAGCAATTCCTAACCTACCGCTGAAATCCAAGTACGCAGCCGCCGATTTGGGCAGGGCAACCAAGGGTGCAGCCCAAGGTATTTTAGCGAAGCTTTACATGCTGAAAAAGGACTATGCCAAGGCCGAGCAAACTTGCCTCGAAGTCATCAATTCCGGCGAATACAGCCTTATGCCCAAGTATTCCGACATATTCAGCACGGCTGGAGAAAACGGGTCGGAAAGCATTTTTGAAATCGGTGCGGTGGCCGTGCAGGCATCAATCGCTGGCTCTGGGGCAACGCCTTACAATATGATTCAAGGTGTGCGGGGCGTGCCCAATTTGGGCTGGGGGTTCAACCGTCCCAGCGACGATTTGGTGGCAGCTTATGAAGCTGGCGACCCTCGCCGACAAGCCACCATCATTTACGTAGGCGAAGTGCTACCGGACGGCGCTACTATCGTGGAAGACAATCCAGAAGTTCTCAACGAGCGCTATAGCCAAAAGGCTTGGGTGCCTGCCCACGCTGGCTTGCAGGACAACGGCCCGGGCAATATCCGCTTGCTCCGCTACGCCGACATCCTGTTATTGGCTGCCGAGGCAATGAACGAGAACGGCAAAGCCGCTGATGCAATGGTTTATTTAAACATGGTTCGGGCGAGGGCGAGGGGCACGAACACGTTCATTCTGCCCGATGTGACGACGACTGACCAAGCCGAACTGCGGGAGAAAATTCGCCATGAACGGCGGATAGAACTTGCCATGGAGCAAAACCGTTGGTACGACCTCCTTCGCTGGGGCATTGTCGGTGAAACAATGGTGGGCGTTGGCAAGGATTTCGTAGCTGGCAAACATGAACTGCTGCCATTGCCACAGTCTGAAATTGACTTGACCGCTGGAAAATTGGGTCAAAACCCGAATTATTAAGCTATAATTTATACACCTTTAAATGCCCCATTAAAAAGATTTTAATGGGGCATTTTTATTTAAACCTGAATATAGTTTCTCCCGCAGATTTCGCAGGTTTTTAAATAGGATATGCGAAACCTGCGGGAGGCCATAAATCCATTTTATGAAACTAATAAAACGCTTAGCGCTTTTTTGCTTCGCAATATATGCAAACGACCTCCATGCCACGATATGGCAAGTCGGGCCAAGCCGCCCCTACCCTGCCCCATCGGCTGTGGCCAGCCTCGTGGAAGATGGCGACATAGTGGACATTGACGCTGGCCTTTATACTGGCGACGTGGCCAAATGGTTTGCCAATAATCTGCTATTACGCAGTATTGGCGGGGGGGTACGCCCATCTGAAGGCTGGTGGAAACAATGCAGAGGGAAAAGCCATTTGGGTAATAAAAGGCAATGATTGCACCGTGGAAGGTATCGAGTTTTCGGGCTGCCAAGTGCCTGATAACAACGGTGCTGGCATCCGGCAAGAAGGCAAAAACCTGACCTTGTTGCATTGCTATTTTCACAATAATGAAATGGGCATATTGACTTCAAATGATGGGGTGAGTGATTATATGTTTATCGGTTGTGAGTTCTCAGAAAATGGATATGGGGATGGTTATTCCCATAATATATACGTTGGCCATGCCAATAGTTTGACCATGTGGAATTGTTATTCCCATGATTCGCATATTGGCCATTTAGTAAAAAGCAGGGCAAATATTAATTCACTATATTATAATCGCATTACTGGAGAAAATGGCGACGGCAGCTATGAAATTGACTTGCCGAATGGTGGCTTGGCATTGTTGCTTGGCAATATCATCGAGCAGTCCCCCAATTCCCAAAATGGCGGCATCATTTCTTTCGGGCTGGAAGGCCCAACCAACCCAGAACAGGTTTTAATCCTGTCAAATAATACGGTGGTAAACGACCGTTTTGATGGCCGCTTTGTTCAGTTTTCAGACCAAACCACTTTGGTAAAAATGGCCAATAACCTCTTCCTCGGCCCTGGCACTTTGTTGCAAGGAGCCACGGCCAGTTTGGACACCACGCACAATATCTACCACTTGAACATCGCCGATGGGCTCCTGACTGACCCTGCCAATTTTGATTACCACCCCACTGTGGACGCAGCCTGCGTGGATGCTGGCATTACCACGGTTTTTTACGAAGGAGAAAGTTTGTCACCACAATTCCAATATGTGCACCCATTGGATTTGGATGCACGGCAAACGCAGGGGAGTGCAGTGGATATTGGCGCTTATGAGTTTCCGGCTGGGGTATTGAGTGTGGATGAGGCAGTATCAGTTTCAAGCTTCCACATATCACCAAATCCAAGTCTGGATGGTCGGACGAACCTTATTTTTAATACTCCATTGCGGAGGCCAACCCTGCTTCAGGTATTTGATTTCTCAGGGAAAATGATTTTTGAAAAAACCGTTTCACAAAGCGAAAATCGTTTGGAATTGCAACTTGGGGAAATTCCGAAAGGTGCATACCTGATTGATATGGAGGGTTTTAAGAAGGAAATATTCGTCAAAAATTGAACAAATCCCAATCACCTAATTAACACCACATCCCCCTTCAGCAGCCTCCGCTCGCCTGTCGCCAATTCAACCTCCGCAAACCAAACATATACCCCCAAGTCCACTTTTTTACCCCGAAAACTACCGTCCCAGCCCAGCGTCACATCATTTGGCCGAAGGCCAAAGCCAGCAAAAACCGCCTCACCCCAGCGGGAAAAAACCTGAAAACTGACCACCTGCTTCACAAGGTTTTCATCGGCAAAAACCGTCAACACATCATTGAGGCCGTCGTCGTTGGGAGAGAAGGCGTTGGGGACGAAAATGCCGCCCGTTGCCTCCACCAATGCCACGGTGATAGCGATGAAAGCGGTCGCCGTGCATCCGTCCAGGTTGGTGACAGTGACGGTGTAGATAATATCAGAACCTGGAGACGCAGTTGGGGAAAGACAGTCCGTGCAGCTTAATCCATCGGTGGGCAACCAGGCCACAGAGGCTACCTCCGCTGCCGGAACATTCAGGACTGGACTCAGCTGAACCGAAGTTCCTGCCACCACCGTAGCATTTGCAGTCAGGTTTACGGCCAACTGCGAAAATACTGGCAAACTAACGTCCACGCTAGTCTCACAGCCAATTGCATCATATATGGTAACCGTGTAATCCCCCGGCTGCAATCCCTCGAAAACCCCGCTCGTTGTTATGTCCACCCCATTATTTATGGAATAGAAATATAGTGCCGTTGCACTAAAGGAAATACTGCCCAATGGATTCGCACAGGTCGGCAATTCGATTTCCGGTGCTGGAAAGATAGTTTGCTCCTCCGTCACTACGACCGAATCAATGGCCGCACATCCGTTTGCTGGGTTCGTCACCTCCAAAATATACGTCCCAGCAGCACCGACATTGGGGCTAGCCGTGGCCTCGCCCGAAACAATGCTGCCATCCACGGTTGTCCAAAGCAAGGCCGAATTCGGCACATCGCTGCTGCCCTGCAAGGTCAGTGTGCTTTGCCCGCAAACCAATGTTGCTGGCGGCCCTGCATCTGCCACTGGCGTCGTGATATTTTGAACAACCGTTGTTTGTGCAGTCGCCGTGCAACCATTCCCCGAGTCGGTCACCGTCAGCGTGTAAACGCCCGGCATATTCACCAGCGGCGAGAGCGTCGTCGCCCCACTCACGATGCCCGGCCCCGTCCACAAATAGCCAAAACCCGCACCAGCGCTGCTTCCCGTGCCACTCAGGTTCACTTGCTGCGCAAGGCAGTCAAGGCTTTGCGGCGCAGCCGCAACGGCAACCGGCGGCGTAGCCGTCTGGTTCAACGTCACCGAAGCCGTCGCCGTGCAGCCATTCCCCGAGTTAGACACCGTCAGCGTGTAAACGCCCGGCGCAGCCACCAGCGGCGCCAGCGTCGTCGCCCCACTCACGATGCCCGGCCCCGTCCACAAATAGCCAAAACCCGCACCACTGCTGCTTCCCGTGCCGCTCAGGTTTACTTGCTGCGCAAGGCAGTCGAGGCTTTGCGGCGCAGCCGCAACAGCAATCGGTGGCGTGGCCGTCTGGTTCAAAGTCACCGAAGCCGTCGCCGTGCAGCCATTCCCCGAGCTAGACACCGTCAGCGTGTAAACGCCCGGCGCAGCAACCACCGGCGCCAGTGTCGTCGCTCCGCTCACGATGCCCGGCCCCATCCACAAATAGCCAAAACCCGCACCACTGCTGCTTCCCGTGCCACTCAGGGTTACTTGCTGCGCAAGGCAGTCGAGGCTTTGCGGCGCAGCCGCAACAGCAACCGGTGGCGTCGAATTTGCATTAACCAGCACACTGGCCAACGATTGGCAATTGTTCGTCGTGTTGGTCACGGTGAGCAGGTAGGTTCCGGCAGCCGTCACCACAGGCGATAAGGTCGTTTCCCCTGAAAAGATAGTTCCGTTCGTGGTTGTCCAAAGGTAGCTGATGTTTGGCCCAGTGCTCGAACCTGTGCCATCCAGCGTTGCAGAAACGACAGCGCAGGTCAGCGATTGTGGAGCACCCGCATTGGCCACTGGCGCATTGGCGTCCTGCCCGACCAGCATGTCGTCCATTGCGGAGCAGCCGTTCTGCGTATCTGTGACGGTGAGGGTATAAAGGCCGGGGGCGTTCACCGTTGATACGAGGGTGGAATCACCGTTGAGGATATTGCCGTTCTGGGTCGTCCAAAGATAGATAAACCCCGCACCAGTGCTGCTTCCAGCGCCATTGAGTTGAAGGCTGGCTTGGCCGCAGAGGAGGGTTTGGGGCAGTCCTGCGTCAGCAATTAAAGAATTGGTGGAAAGAAATCCGACCAAAACATCATCAGAAGAAAAACAGCCGTTAAGCGTATCCGTGGCGGTTAAAGTATAAATTCCAACCTCGCCAACTTCTGGTGAAAGCGTCGTCGCTCCACTGAGAATAGTGCCGTTTGCAGTTGTCCAAGCATAGGTAATATTTGCACCACTGCTGGATGCCGAACCATCTAAAAAGACACTTGGCGCGCCACATCCCAAGTATTGCACAGCACCAGCATCCGCAAGTGGAACGTCGTCAGATTGTGCAACTTGAGTTGAAAGGTGAAAAACACAACCCGTGTTTTCATTGAAAATCTGCAAAGTATAATAGCCTCCCAAATTCACAATGGGTGTTAGTGTTCCACCACCACTCACTATGCCATCGCCACCAAATCTTTCCCAACCCAAAATATAATCACCTATCAGATTGCCCAAAACAGTTATCTGAATTTCGTTTTGCGCACAACTCAGTGTATCAGGTATCACAATAGTTAATGGCGGTAATGTATCCAGTCCAGTCACTACTACTGAATCAATATTTGAGCAACCGTTGTTGGAGTTTGTAACTGTCAAATAATAGGTTCCATGATAATTAACAGTTGTAGTCAAACTGGTATCGCCATTTGACCACAAATAGGAAATCCCGCCCCCTTGACTACTTCCACTCCCGTCAAGCACCTCAGTTGCCCAGCTATTGCAATCTTCAATATCTGGTGCAGGCCCAGCCGCCGCCAAAGGTGGTGTCACATCCTGCACCACCGTCACACTTGCGGTTGCTTCGCAATTATTGTTTTGGTTTAAAAGCGTCAGGGAATAAATGCCGGGCAGCTCAACCGTCGGCATCAAAGTGTTTTGCCCACTGACAAAACCGGGGCCGCTCCAGGTCAGCGTGATGTTTGCGCCAGCAGAAGAACCAGCTGCATCGAGGGTAATTTCGTCGGTGTCGCAATCAAGTTGACTGGCTGGCGCAATGACGACTGTGGGCGCATTGGCATCCTGCCCGACAGCCACCGAGTCAATGGCCGTGCAGCCGTTCGCCGCATTTTCCACCAATAAAAAATACGCACCGACACCGTCCACTTCAGGCATGAGGGTCGTGTCGCCGCTGAGGATGTTGCCGCCGGGGGTCGTCCACTGGTAGCTGAAGCCCGACCCCGTGCTGGAACCGCTTCCATCAAGCTGTATGGCCGTGCCTGAGCAGTCAAGCGTGGCATTTTGGCCTGCTTGCGCAATGGGCGGGGTGGTATTGGCGACTACGGTCGCTGAGGTGGAAGCCGTGCAGCCGCTGGTGGAGTCGGTGACGGTGAGGAGGTAGGTTCCGGCGCTGCCCACCCAAGGCATCAGCGAGGCCTGGCCGGAAAGGAACGTGCCCCCGTTTTGCGAAGCCCAAACCAAACCAAAACCTGCACCACTGCTGGATTGCGAAGCATCCAACCGCACGGAGTCGGTAAGGCAATTGAGCGCTGGCACGGGCGTGGCGATGCTGGCCGTTGGCTGCGCAAAACTGGCGGAAACGCTGACGCTCGCCGTTGCGGAGCAGCCGTTTGAAGTGTTGGTGACGGTCAAAACATAGACACCAGCCGAGTCCACAGTAGCTGTCGGCCCATTGGCGGAGCCGACAAAATGACCGTTCGTTGTCGTCCAATTGAGGCTGATATTGGGGCCGCTGCTGCTGCCTGTGCTGCCGAGACTGGCCGTGGCGTTGTTGCAGTTCAAATTGCCGGAGGCAGTGGCCGAGGCTGTCGGTGGTGCGGCATTGGTAGTGAGGGTCGTGGTGGCGGTGGTGGTGCAGCCGTTGGTCTCGTTGGTGACGGTGAGGATGTAGCTGCCGGGGAGGTTCACGAGGCAACCGTTCAAGGTCATGTCGCCAGCGACGATGCCGGGGCCCGTCCACTGGTAGCTGAAATTGTTGCCGGTGCTGCTGCCCGTTCCATTGAGGAGGGTTTCAAAAACGGTGCAGGAAAGCGGGTTGGGTGCTGCGGCCATGGCCGTTGGCTGGGTGGTATTTTGGTTAACAATGGCGGTGGCGGTGGCCGTGCAGCCGCTGACGGAATTGGTGACGGTGAGGGTATAAAGTCCCGCTTGGTTGACCTCCGGCATGAGAGTTCCCTGCCCGCTCACCACGGCGGAGGCGGGTTCCCAATTATAATCAACGGTGTTCCCAAGAGAGGAGCCGGTGCCATCGAGCTGGACAATGGGGTTTGTGCAATTGAGCAAATCGTTGGCCGAAGCAGTGGCAATGACGGAATTGGGGTCGTCCTGAACGTCGAGGCTGGCGGAGACTTGGCAGTTGGTCATGCCGATATTGAGCGTGACCGTAAGCGTATAGTTACCTACTTCATGCACCGTGGCAATGGGCGTGTTGGCGCCGCCGATGATGCCGGGGCCCGTCCATAGGTAGGTGATGCCGGGACCGGAGGAGGAACCGCTACCGTTGAGTTGGATGCCAGCAGGCCCAGCATTGCAAAGCAAAAAAGCAGTAACCGGAACGACGGCTTGGATATTTGCCACGTCCACCATCACCTCATCGTTGACGGTGCAGGCGGGTGCGAAAAAAATGTCGTCAAGGGCGTAATCGTCGCCGAAGAAACCGTTGCCGCCGCTGATTTGGTCGAGGATGCAGAGTGTGGCTGTGGTGGCGGAACCAGCGTACCACGAGGCTGAAAACTGTTGCCAATTGCAAGTACCCGTACCCACTGGGTAGGGGGCGCCGAGCGGGGTGCTATTCACCGAAAACTGCAAACTGGGCGGTGATATGGGCGAGGCCATCGCCCAGGCGCTCATCACGTACCAAGTGTTGGGCATGACGTTGATGGTCTGGCACCAGACCTGCGCCCCGTTGCTGGCGTTGCCGTTGATGAGCATCATATTGCCTGTGCCGTTGCCGAAAGTATGGTCATCGCAGGGTGGGAAGCTGGACAGCACCAGCGAGGGCGAAGTAGTTAGCACGTAAGTTCCCGGTGTGATGGGCAGTGGATTGTAGGTATAGGCACTGGTGAAGCCGCTGTTACCAGACTCGAAGCCGGGGTTGGTGACCATGTTAGTGGCCGAAGGGTCCACTGCCTGTGCAGTCAAGGTGTAGGTGGCTGGCCCAGAAACGGTGACTGTTGGATTGAGGATATTGGGGTTGTTGAGGCCCGTGGCTGGCGACCAAACAAAGCCAAGGTATTGCCCAATGATGCTACCGTTCAGGGTGGCCATGTTGCCAACGTCACAGACCAGCACATCGGCGCCTGCATTGACGGTGATGGGGCATTGGGAAGCTAACCTGTTTTTAGTGAAAAACAGGCTGAGAAACAAAAGTTGGACAAGGCGTTGGATGCTCATATTGCTGAAAAAATAACTGCTTAATTGCGGGCTAAAGGTACAATCAGGGTTGGCATTTTGGACTATAAAAATAGTGGGGCGGTCATTTAAACATCCCCAGCGACCCCGGCTGCAACGAATAGCTACACTACAAGTATTGCGGACACTGCCAGCATGACCCGCACAGCGGGTTATATTTTCACGACAAAGTCGAATCTGGTGCTGGCAGGGAAATATGATAGGGAAGTAACTGGCTCGCTGGAGTATTTCTGAGAGGTGGATGGGGCGTTGGAATTTGTGATGGGGTATTTATATCAATAGTCCATGCAGAAAATGAGAATCAGGCATAATTGACTGCCCCAAAACCCAAGGCTTTCTGCACGGCAGGATGATTTAAGTCAAACTTAGCTTCTGAGCTATACTCCTCGCTAATAGGTTTTGTGCAAACATGAACATATAAAAATTTGGGCAAGCAAGGTATTTTTGAGTTGACTAAAACTTAAAACACCTATGCTCACCCTCAACATCAGCAAGGCCGACATTGAGTTGGCAAATTA